>CALVDO010000004.1 GCA_944326355.1 uncultured Bacteroidales bacterium
AATTTTCTGATGCTTGTAACTTATTGATGTTTAATAATTAAAACATTGTCGGAGAATTTTTCTCCGGACACTAGTGATTTTGAGGTTTTTGCCACTTCTCAGGGAGCACCCTTGTGCATTGCCCCGAGAGGATGATTTCAATGTCTGAATAGGTAGGACAAGCCATGCTTCAGTCTTTCTGCCATACCCTCAAACCACACTGCCTTTAGTGTGCAGGCATCTCACAAATACCATTGAAAGACATTGCCAATAACAAACAAAAAACCCCCATAACTCCAAGAGTTACGGAGGCAAAGCTTTTGCGGTAAGTCATTGTCTGTCTGAAGAAAACATTGCGCCTGCAAGGAGGGTCCCACGAAGTGGGAGGGTTTTCTGAAGACAGATGATGACGACTACTTGTTCAGTGCCTGGGCCACATCCACTGCGCAGGCAACGGTGCATCCCACCATTGGGTTGTTGCCTATTCCGAGGAAGCCCATCATCTCCACATGGGCTGGAACTGAGGAGGAACCTGCAAACTGGGCATCGCTGTGCATGCGGCCCATGGTGTCGGTCATGCCGTAAGAGGCTGGACCTGCGGCCATGTTGTCCGGATGGAGGGTACGGCCTGTACCGCCGCCGGATGCAACTGAGAAGTATGGCTTGCCGGCGAGAACGCGCTCCTTCTTGTAGGTTCCGGCAACCGGGTGCTGGAAGCGGGTAGGGTTGGTGGAGTTTCCTGTGATGGAAACGTCTACGCCCTCATGCCACATGATGGCAACGCCTTCGCGGACGTCGTCAGCACCGTAGCATTTTACCTTTGCACGAGGACCGTTGCTGTATGCGATCTCGCGAACGACCTTGAGCTCTCCGGTGAAATAGTCGAACTCAGTCTGCACGTATGTGAAGCCGTTGATGCGGGAGATGATCTGAGCGGCGTCCTTTCCGAGACCGTTGAGGATGACGCGGAGAGGCTCCTTGCGCACCTTGTCGGCCTTAGCGGCGATCTTGATGGCGCCCTCTGCGGCTGCGAAAGACTCGTGGCCGGCGAGGAAGGCGAAGCACTTGGTCTCCTCGCGGAGGAGGCGTGCGGCGAGGTTGCCGTGTCCGAGACCGACCTTGCGGTCGTCAGCCACAGATCCCGGGATGCAGAATGACTGAAGGCCGATTCCGATGGCCTCTGCGGCGTCAGCAGCAGTCTTGCAGCCCTTCTTGAGGGCTATGGCGCAGCCGACTACATAAGCCCACTTCGCATTCTCGAAGCAGATAGGCTGGGTGTCTTCGCAAGCCTTGTAAGGATCGAGACCATACTGGTCGCAGATGGCGTTGGCCTCTTCGATGTCCTTGATGCCGTTTTCGTTGAGAGCGGCAAGAATCTGTTTGATGCGGCGGTCCTGGCTCTCGAATTTGACTTCTCTTATCATAATAGTCGTCCTCCTTATTCTTTACGTGGGTCAATGTATTTAACTGCACCGGCCTCCTTGGTGAAGCGGCCGTAAGTGCCGGTCACCTGCTTGAGAGCCTCATTGGCATCCGTTCCCTTCTTAACGAGATCCATGAACTTGCCGAGATGCACGAATTCGTATCCGCAGATCTCGTCGTTCTCGTCAAGAGCGACGGTCTTAATGTAGCCCTCCGCCATCTCGAGATAGCGGGGTCCCTTGGCGAGCGTTCCGTAGAGCGTGCCCACCTGGCTGCGGAGGCCCTTTCCGAGGTCCTCGAGACCTGCTCCGATCATGAGTCCGCCCTCAGAAAATGCAGACTGCGTGCGTCCGTACACGATCTGGAGGAAGAGTTCACGCATCGCGGTGTTGATGGCGTCGCACACGAGGTCCGTGTTGAGAGCCTCCAGAATAGTCTTTCCCGGAAGTATCTCGGAAGCCATAGCCGCTGAGTGAGTCATGCCTGAGCATCCGATGGTCTCCACGAGAGCCTCCTGAATGACACCCTCCTTCACATTGAGAGTGAGCTTGCAGGCGCCCTGCTGAGGAGCACACCAGCCGATTCCGTGCGTAAGGCCGGAAATGTCAGTGATTTCCTTTGCTTTCACCCATTTTCCCTCTTCTGGGATAGGAGCCGGACCGTGGTTTGGCCCTTTTTTGACGCAACACATCTGTTGCACTTCATGAGAATAAACCATAACCTTATAATTATTGTGAACAAAAGTTTTCTTTTAAGCCGGTGCAAATATAGTGATTTTTCGACAACCTGAGATATGCCGGAACCGATTATCAGAAAATGGCGTACCGAAAAGTTAAAACATTTAATCTAATACGGCCACAGAATTGAAATCATCAAGCCAAAAGGCGGCCTAAGGCAGTTTCAGACAAGGGCGACAGCAATAGAATGTTACAATTTATAGCACTACACTACAGAGGTTTAATGTTAAAATTATGTTAAATGTCGGAAAAATTGTAAGGAAAAATTTGGAGATATGGAAAAAAGCAGTACCTTTGCATTCGGTTATTAGTTTTAGTGTTATTAATTATGTGGTTAGTATGAGGGGTCCCCACGGGAGTGGCGACAACCTCTTTTTTTATGTATATACCCCTCTGGCTTGTCGTCACAAGTCCGCATCATCCTGTGCCCAGGAGCACGACGCCGCATGCCCGGAATGAAAACGGCAGGAAGACGAGCTCGGAGGATAAAGCAGGGCAATACAATGGACATGAAGGGGAAAACGGTTCTCATAACTGGAGCGGGAAGCGGCATCGGCGCGGCCTGTGCGCTGAGATTCGCGTCTGAAGGGTGCAGAGTCATCCTCAACGGAAGAAACGCAGGCAGACTCGCCGAGGTCGAGGAGGAGATCCGCTCGAGATTCGGGACGGAGACGCTTACTCTCAGGTTCGACGTCAGGGACAGGAAGGCCGCGGAAGAGGCGCTCGGATCGCTGCCGGATGAATGGAGGGCGATTGACGTGCTCGTGAACAACGCCGGACTCGCGCTCGGACTGGACAAGGAGCATGAGGGAAATCTCGACGACTGGGAGACAGTCATCGACACCAATATAAAGGGAACGCTTGCCATGACGCGGCTCATCGTGCCTGGAATGGTGGAGCGGGGACGCGGACACATCATCAACATCGGCTCGATTGCCGGAGACGCGGCATATCCGGGAGGCAGCGTGTACTGCGCCACGAAGGCGGCGGTGAAGGCGCTGAGCGACGGGCTTAGGATAGATCTGGTGGACACTCCCCTGCGAGTGACCGACATCAAGCCGGGACAGGTGGAGACGGACTTCAGCATGGTGCGCTTCCACGGCGACGCGGAGAGGGCCGCCAGAGTGTACGAAGGCTACAGGCCGCTTGAAGCCGCCGACATCGCGGAGACGGTATGGTTTGCCGCCTCGATGCCGGAGCATGTCCAGATCGCCGAGATGCTCGTCCTGCCCACATGCCAGGCCACAGCCGGAATCATTCACAAGGAGTTATAAGACGGCAGATGAAGGACTTTGCGGCAATAGACTTCGAGACGGCAAACCGCTGCAGCACAAGTGTATGCAGCGTGGGGATAGTGGTCGTGAGAGACGGCATCATCACAGAGAGATTCCACAGGCTGATAAAGCCTGAGCCTGAATATTATTCATGGTGGAACACGAGAATACACGGCATCACGAGGGAGGACACGGAGAACGCCCCGACATTTCCCGAAGTATGGGCCGAGGCAGAGCCTCTGATAGAAGGACTCACCCTCACGGCGCACAACAGCCGCTTCGACGAGGGCTGCCTCAAGGCCGTGTTCAAGGCATACGGGATGGACTATCCGGACTACACGTTCCTCTGCACCTGCAACGCCTCTCGCAAGGCGTTCGGGAAGACGCTGCCGGACCACAGGCTGCCGACCGTAGCCGCAAGATGCGGATATGATCTTACGGCCCACCACAATGCGCTCGCCGACGCGGAAGCCTGCGCGGCAATTGCGCTCAAGATTCTCTGACGTTCTGCATCAACTTTACATTTTATCGGGAAACGGGATGAAATTCAAGATAGTATCCGACTACAAGCCGGCAGGAGACCAGCCTGACGCGATAAAGGGAATCTGCTCCGCCCTCAAGGACGGAGTCGACGCCGTGACACTTCTCGGAGTTACCGGCTCGGGAAAGACGTTCACAATGGCGAACGTGATCGAGCAGCTGCAGCGTCCTGCCCTCATTCTGAGCCACAACAAGACGCTCGCGGCACAGCTCTACGGCGAATTCAAGGCGTTCTTTCCGGGGAACGCAGTGGAGTACTTCGTCTCCTACTACGACTATTACCAGCCGGAGGCATACATCCCCACCACCGACACCTATATAGAAAAGGACCTGAGCATAAACGACGAGATCGAGAAGCTGAGGCTCAGCGCAGCATCGTCACTTCTGTCCGGCAGACGCGACGTGATAGTGATCTCAAGCGTGTCCTGTCTCTACGGCATCGGCAACCCCGAGGACTTCCACGCCCAGACGGTGACCATCCGCAAGGGTGAGACGAGAAGCATGACCAGACTGCTGTATCAGCTCGTGGACGCCCTTTATTCAAGGACGGAAGTCGAGTTCAAGAGAGGCACTTTCAGAGTCAGGGGAGATACGGTGGACATCTGCATCGGCTACGGCGAGAACGCGGTCAGAGTGGAGTTTTTCGGCGACGAGGTGGACAGCATATCGGTGATAGACCCTGTCACAGGAGCCTTCATCGACAGCCTCGACGAGGTGTCGATCTACCCGGCCAACAACTTTGTCACCACGAAAGAGCGTTCGGCCAAGGCGGTGAGCCAGATACAGGACGACATGATGAGGCAGTGCGAATATTTCCAGGACATCGGGAAGCCGCTGGAGGCCAAACGACTTAAGCAGAGGGTAGAATACGATCTGGAGATGATAAAGGAGATGGGCTACTGTCCTGGCATCGAGAATTATTCGAGATACTTCGACGGCAGGAGCGAGGGGATGAGGCCGTTCTGCCTGATAGACTATTTTCCAAAGGATTTCATCACCTTCATCGACGAGAGCCACGTGACTCTGCCTCAGATAAGGGCGATGTACGGCGGAGACCATTCCCGCAAGTCTGTACTCATCGAGTACGGCTTCCGGCTTCCGGCCGCAGCGGACAACCGTCCGCTGAAATTCGACGAATTTGAAGCCGTGACGGGGCAGAAGGTGTACGTCAGCGCGACGCCGGGAGACTACGAGCTTGAGAAGTCCGAGGGTCTTGTCGTGGAGCAGGTCGTAAGGCCGACGGGGCTGCTCGACCCTCCGATAGAGGTGCGTCCGACCAAGAATCAGGTGGACGACCTTCTCGAAGAGATCCGCGTAAGGGCGGAGAAGGACGAGCGGGTGCTTGTGACGACGCTCACCAAGAGGATGGCGGAGGAGCTGGAGAAATACTTTACGAAGATGGGAGTGCGCTGCCGCTACATACACTCCGACGTGGACACTCTCGAGAGAGTCGAGATCATCGAAGACTTCAAGAACGGGCTCTTCGACGTGCTCGTGGGAGTCAACCTGCTCAGGGAGGGGCTGGACATACCTACGGTGTCGCTCGTGGCCATCCTCGACGCGGACAAGGAGGGATTCCTCCGCTCGGGAAGGGCTCTCACGCAGACCGCCGGACGCGCCGCGAGAAATGTCAACGGCCTGGTCATCATGTATGCGGACTCCGTGACGCAGTCCATGCAGGAGACCATCTATGAGACAGACCGCAGGCGTGCCAAGCAGATGGAATACAACAAGAAGCACGGCATCACCCCTACTCAGGTGGGAATCAGGAAGAACACTCTCGCAGACGGATACGGACAGGAGGGCACGAAGCGCAATCCGAGGCTCGCCAACACGGTTTCGGGCAAAGTGTCCGCCGCCAACTCCTACGATGCCCCGCACTACATTCCGGACCCGTCGGATCTCGGCAAAGGCAGGGTGTCGGTCGGCCTCGGCCACGACTCGGTCCGCGAGACCAATTCAGCATACAGAGACGGCTACATCGAGGCAGACCTCGCGGCCGTGCTTCAGGACCCGGTCATCAGGTCGATGTCCAGACCGCAGGTTGAGAAGGCCGCGGAACAGGCGCGGAAGAACATGCAGAAGGCGGCGGCCGACCTCGACTTCCTCGCCGCCGCGAAATACAGGGACGAGATGTGGGCCCTGAAGGAATACCTGAAGGTCTGGAAAGACTGACCCGGACGGCGGCATCTGCCGACCGGCGCGAGGCATAATGTCGGCCAAGACGGAATGCCGACCGGCACTCCCGCGCCGGACGGCACGGAAAATGAATGTGAACGGCGCGGAAAATGAATTGACGGACTTATAAAACATTACAGCCATGGACGTGATCGAGACAAATTTCCCCAAATTCGATGACAGAGGCCGTGAACTCATCAGAAAAGCTTACCTGATCGCCGAAAAGGCGCTTGAAGGTCAGACGAGAGGAAACGGGAGCCCATTCATCGGACACCCTCTCGGCGTGGCAAAGATTGCGGCGGACGAGATCGGACTTCCGGCCGAGTGCATAGCGGCCGTATTTCTGCATGAGGCGGTGAGAATGAAGCCCGACTGCGACATCTGGACGGGCGCGCAGTTCGGCCAGGACATCTACACTATGGTCGAAGGCCTCAACCGCATATCCACCATCAAGCCCAAGGACACGAGACTGGAGGCCGACAACTACAAGCGGCTCATCGTTTCATACTCCAAGGACCCGCGCGTGACCGTTCTCAAGCTGGCGGACAGGCTTGAGGTGATGCGCTCACTGGACATGTTTCCGAAGCTCTCGAGAGAAAGGAAGATCCTCGAGACCCTTATGCTCTACATTCCCCTCGCCCACCAGCTCGGTCTCTACAACATGAAGAGCGAGATGGAGGACATCTATTTCCGCTATGCCGAGCCTCAGCAGTACAGGGCCATCACCAACAAGCTCAAGGCCACCGAAAAGGACAGGCAGAAGCTGATGACCCAATTTATCGAGCCGCTGAAGCAGAAGCTCTCTGACGCAGGCATCAGCTACAAGCTGAAGATAAGGACAAAGACGGCCTATTCGATATGGCGCAAGATGCAGAAGCAGAAGGTGCCGTTCGAGGGGGTCTACGACGTGTTTGCCATAAGGTTCATCATCGACTGCGACGAGGACAGGGAGACCGAGCACGCTCTGTGCTGGCAGGTATTCTCATACGTGACCGAAGAATACGAGTCCGACACGTCGAGGCTCAGGAACTGGATATCCAATCCGAAGCCGAACGGCTATGAGTCCCTGCACATCACCGTCAAGAACAGTGACGACATATACCTCGAAGTCCAGATAAGGACGAAGAGAATGGACGACATGGCCGAAAACGGACTTGCCTCCCACTGGTCCTACAAAGGGATAAAGCATGAGGCCACCCTCGACAAGTGGCTGACCTCGGTACGCAGCATTCTGGAGCATCCGGACTCGGAAGAAAGCGCCGCCTACGAGGATGAGCTTCCGGAGCCGCCTTCAAACGAGATATTCGTGTTCACCCCGAGCGGGGAGCTGCGCAAGCTTCCTGCGGGAGCTACCGTCCTGGACTTCGCCTTCGACATCCACTCCAACCTCGGCACAAGATGCACCGGAGGCAAGGTCAACGGCAAGGCGGTCCCTCTCAAGGAAAAGCTCAGGACGGGAGACATCGTGGAGATAATGAGCGGCAAGAACCAGAAGCCTTCAGCAGACTGGCTCAATTTCGTCGTCACCTCAAAGGCACGCTCGAAGATCCGTCAGAAACTCAGCGAAGCTGAATTCGAAAAGGCCGCAGAAGGGAAGGAGATGCTCGCCAGAAGGCTCAAGAACTGGAAGATGGAGCTGAGCGACGAGACTCTCGCCATACTGATGAAAAAGCTCCAGTTCAAGACCGTAAACGCCTTCTATGCCGCCCTCGGGAACGGCTCTGTCGACATAGCCTCCATGAAGGACATGATCAGCGAGGCCGCCGGCATCCAAAGCGGCGAAAAAAGCACAGGCGGACAGCATGCCGAAAAGCCGGGAGAGACCGACAGAAAAGACGCGAGAAAGGTCTCTTCCGACGACATTCTCGTCATCGACGCCAGAAACCTCAAGAATCTGGACTATAAGATGGCCAAGTGCTGCAATCCGGTGTACGGGGACGACGTATTCGGCTTCGTTTCCATCAGGGAGGGAATAAAAATCCACAGAATCTCCTGTCCGAATGCGGCAAGGCTCATCGAGATGTACCCGTACCGCATCCAGAAGGTGCGCTGGAGCGACACTCCGAGCTCTTCGGGCTTTCAGGCGACGCTCAAGATCACGGCCGCGCACGAGCCTTCGGTCATCAATGAGATCATCGACGTGGTCAACACCTTCAAGGCCTCCATCCGCGCCTTCAACGTCAACGAGAACTCAAGGAGCGGCACATACGAGATCAGCCTCAAGCTGTCAGTGACCAGCAACCTCGAGCTCGACAAGGTGATTTCGAAGATCCGTGTTGCCAGGAATGTGCTCCGGGTGTCCAGAGTCTGACCGACCGCACTGCCCGGCCGGCCCGGCCGCACTGCCCCGACAAATAATGAGGGGGACCCAAAATCAATTGAGTCCCCCTCTTCAAAACGGTCAGAATTGCTATGTCATTTTTTCACCTTGTTCCGTCAATCGGGAATATACTCCAGATAATAGACGTTGACACTGTTTACAGGCGCATAGATGTAGACTGTAGCAGTCTGCCTCGTCTGCGCGAGCTGCTCTGAGGTTATCTGCGTCGACACTTCGTTGCTGCTGTAGCCTCCGGTAGGAGCGGCTGCCTCATAGAGGTTCACGATGTCGGCGCCGTCATTCATGACCAGGTCGATCTTCACGGTTCTGCCCGTATCACTGCCGCTACCTGACCTGAGATAATGCTTGATCGTGCCTGGCTTGGTGACCTTGAACGAGATGTAGTTGCTTGTAGGAATCCCGTCATCCCCGACATCCGAAGCTCCCTGCAGCTTGATTCTCTCGCTGCCTCCGTCCCAGTCGACGGACTTGTTGCTCTTTCCTGCATAGGTTATCTTGTCGATCGTCACCGGATCTGCCCCTGCCGCAACGAGAGCCGTAGTGCCGCTCGTGCCGTATGTCGTTCTGAGATAGTCGATGACATCCTTCTGCTCCTCTACGGCAAGAGGATCTGAAGGTATGGTGGCGTCAGGGTCATAGCCTTCAGGTGTCCATGTGATTTCGAACACGCGGAGGGAGGCGTCGGCCCAAAGGATGATCTCGTCTCCGGCATTGGCTGTGACGGCTTCAGAGAATGTGCCGCGGGCATCTGTCGGTGCTTCATGCGCAGGGCCTGAAGTGCCGGCTGCGGACACATAGAGATTTCGGCCTGTTGCAGTGGCGTCAAAGGTCACGGTGACTGTACCGCTGCCGCCTGCAAGAAATCTCAGGAAGCGCCTGTCAGGCGGATTGTTGCTTGACCCCGGATACTGGAAGCATACGACTCCGTCCGAATTGGCAAAGCGGATCGTATTGCCGGCATAGTACTCGAGGTTGTTGTAGACGAACGAATCACCCCAGATAGTTTCAGGATTCGTATTCTCCGAAGAGCCTATCAGTTCCTGCATGAAGGTGAAGTCTGCGACTCCCCATGTCGTAGGCATGGATGAGGAAACGTTCGTCAGAGTCTCTCTTCTGATGAATCCCACAGCCTCGGAGAACTCTGAAGGCTCATGCGCAATATCGGTCTCAGACACGTCTGCCCTCACGGAGAAGCTGTACATTCCTGTCGCAAGTCCTGCAACGGCAAAGTCATGGCTGTTGCCTGTCACCGAGAGTGAATCTTCCTGTGACGGGACAGGACCTGTCCACCTGATCATGTATGAAGCGGCGTTGTCAACCGCGTCCCATGAGAGGGTAACTGATCCTTCGGATGCCTCCGGAAGAGAAATCGCCACATTCGCAGGAGTGTCAAGAGGCGACGCGCCGGCGCTCGATGTGTCGGAAATCCATGAGAGTTCACTCATTACGATAGGGCCGCAGGCATAGATCCATATAAGATGCCGCTCACCCGGATTGAAGTCCGCGAATACTACCCTCGAGCGTGCCGCTCCTGCGTGTACCGCTCCTGAGACCTCTGTCACAGAAGAGCCGTCGGCAGGCCCGTAGGCCACGGAGATATGGTCGTTCGTAGAGCCGTCGGCGGCTGTGGAGATGACCACAGATCCCGGCCCGTCAACGAGGAATGCCATGGCGCAGTCGGTCGGAGTGCCGGCATATTCGAACGTCGGCTCAGCAGTGAACTCGAATCCTTCCTCAGTCACGTTGATCGGATTGGAAGATATGACGAAACGGGTGTTTCCTCTCACGCATGACTGGTCGATGACGTCATAATAAGTGTCAGTATCGGTAAGATCCCAGTTGTAGCCGTACTCAACGGGCACAAGATCAGGGTCCGGCTGCTCGACATATTCGGAAAGCCACCTCGGGTCTCCTGCCGAAGCCGAGAGAACAGCCGCATTGGTGATGTTGAAGAGCCCCCTCTCGCTGTTGTAGCAAGGGTCAGCCGAAAGGAGCGCACCGCCGCCTGAAGACGCCCTCGTCGAGGTGAAGCTTGTCGTAAAGAACGTGGCCTCGTCGCCGAGATTATACCACCAGTTGTTGGACACGGTCGCCGGGTTGAATGCGGCGGCGCCCCAGACATATCTGCCGTCGACTCCGTGTACAGAGCTTCCGCTCATGTTCAGGATGACGTTGTTTCTGAATGAGCTTGCCCCTACCGCAGCGCGGATATAGAACAGGCCGTAGCTGTTGGAATATGTGGTGAGATTGTTCAGGGTGTTGTTCTCGAAGGTGAAGGTTCCGAGAGAATAACTGTCGTCTATCCTGAAGAACTCGCGCATTCCGTCCGTGAACGTACTGTTGCGCACCGAGATCGTGCCTATGGTGCCGAATGTCTCGCCTGTTGTACCCCTGAAGCCGAAGGCCTCGCCTCCGTTGCCCTCAGTGTCCGACACCTGTATTCCGTCGAACGAAATCGTGCCTATGCTTGCCACTGTCGTTCCGGTGGACGCATAGAGGAGACCTCTCTTGTATGACGTGAGGTCACAGTTCACGATGGAGATCGTGTTGATCGGGGTCGTGACTGCAGAGGCGAATGTTATGAGATGGTTCTGTTCGTAGGAGTTGCCGTCGAAATGCAGGGCTTCCGCACGGAAGTCGGTCACGCCGTCGGCAAGAGAGAATGTTCCTATCACGCGCGGCTTCGCTCCGTCGACCGTCTCCTCACCGTAGATGGAGAGGGTTGACGCAGTCACGTTCATCTGGCCCATGTAATACGCCGTGTCGGCATATACGACTGCGATGCGCGGAGCCCCGTCCTTAATGGCGATACGGAAGGCCGAAGTGTCTGAGACGCGGGTGACTCCGTTCATATCAGGCCTTGTCCATGCATAGACGGTGCCTCTGTTGGCCGAATTATAGTGGGCCGCGATGGTGTAGCGCACCGACGGCTGAAGATTAGTCACGGTGGCCGAGGTCTCGCCTGCGGCTACAGTCTGCACGAGATATGCGGCTGAAGCGTCGGTAGGATGAGGAGAGATTCTCAGCTGGTTGACGCCTTCTTCATCCCCTTCGGCAAGAGTCCATGACACCGAGACAGACTCGGAGGTACGGTCTGTGACAGTAAAGCTCTCCACAGGGTCCATGACAGTGTAGGTGTCGATAGGATAAGGGAATGCAGCCCACTTTGAGTCGCCCTGTCCCTCATTCTCGGTGTTCTGTCCGCAGACGCGGGCGTAGTAGGAATACTCAGCGTCAAGCTCGAGGCTCACGCTCGTGGACGTGCCGCTCTCCGACGGCGTCACAGTCTCCGTCATATACGGGTCGGAAAGCATCTCCTCAGTGATCTCATCGGCGGAAGCCGGAGCGTCTTCTGTGGCGAACCTGTAGACTTCGAGCAGATACTGGGTGGCAGTATTGGAGTTGGTCCAGGTGAAGGTCACTGTCCGGCCGTCCGAAGTGCTTACGACCGCAGACGTGCTTCCCGGAGTGAGGACGTTCGGAAGATTCAGATCTTCTATAACTTCCGGCATTTCCTCAACACAGCTGCTGACAGCAAGGCCTGAGACGATGAACGCCGAAAGGGAAAATATCAGTCTGGATAATGATTTTTTCATATAGTCTTCTTTTAGGGATGCGGCCAGACACGGGGAGCGTCGTGCCGCATCCGTTGAAATTTCATTTGTCAATAGCCGTAGTCATTTGCGAGAGCCCCCTGAGCGTTTGTGATGGTAGTCTCGAAGATCGGCCACCACATGTGCATCTCCGGATCAACGCTCGTGTCATAGAATCCCGCTGAAGTGGCCTTGTCCGCTATGGAGTTCGACGACGAGCTCGTGAACGCCGAAGTCTCGCTTATATAGGCGGACGCCTCGCCGTCGGAATTGAGATACGGAATCCAGCCCGAGCCTGCCGGAGGAGTGTCCAGAGTGGCGTCCGACTCACCCGGATGTATGCCGTACATTTCAATCGTAGGAATGCCGTTGGCGGTGCCGTGACGATACCACAGGTAGCGGCTGATGTTGGAATAGTTGAATCCGGTGATAGGACCGGTGGTGCCCGCTCTCATGGCCTGCAGCTCCTGTGCGGCAAGATCCATTCTCTCCTGAAGCAGGTTCTCACCCCATCTGATGAGGTCGGCCTTGCGGAGGAACTCGCCGACGAACTCCAGAGCACGCTGTTTCTGTATCTCGGCAAAGATTGCAGTCTCTCCAGAGAGGGCGTCAACAATGGCGTCAGCCTCAGACTCATATCCCTTATAGGCCCTTCTGAGCACCTTTCTGAGACATTCTTTGGCGAATGACTCGTCGCGATTGCCCACCTCGGATGAGTTGGCGATCTCAGCCGCCATGAGAAGGATGTCCGCGTAACGCATGTACACCGGCTTCACTCCGTCGTCATTTCCGCCGCCGTATGGAGAAGTGGTCATCCATTCGAATCTGTACTTTCCGAAATACCAGTCGGCGATTCCGGCAGGGTAAGGGAGAGTACCGTCGCCTCTGTCTTCCCAGAGCCAGTTGACGCAGCTGATGTCACGGCGCACGTCATGGCCGTTCAGGTCATACATGTAGTAGAGATATGGCACAGGACCGGCCTGACCGCCTCTGTCGCTCGTAGTCGGAGAATATGCGGTATAACCCTCATTGCGGACAGCGAAAGTGTAGTTCCAGCGGCCGCGTGAGTTGCTGAACGGAATCACCCAGATGATTTCATGGCCCGCGGTCAGATCCATGTTGTTCACACTTCTCCAGAGCTCCTCATAGTCCATGAGCTCAAGCCCGCTTTCATTGATGGCCTGTCTGAGGTATTCAAGAGCCTTAGGATAGAGCACGCTCTTCTGAAGATCCGGATCGTTGGACAGACGGATGCTTCCCGGATCGCCCGTGCCGGCCATTCCGTCGGCAGGTCTGAGGCTGTATCCCGAGGCCATCAGGGCTACGCGGGCATACATTCCTATCGCAAACGCCTTGCCTACGCGGTCAACCGTAGTCGCCGTGTTCCAGTCGAGGTAGCCGATGGCTTCTTCGAGATCGGCGAGAAGCTGGGTATAGAGGTCGTCCTTGTCAGCCTTGTTGAGATAGATGGTCTCCGGAGTCACCGGGGCGAAGCGTGCCGGCACTTCTCCAAACGCCTTCATGAGCTCGGTGTAGAGGACCGCACGCATCACGAGCGCCTCTCCGAGAAGGGCTGCCATCTCTGGCCTGGTGTCCGGATTCCCGTACTCACGGATTCCGGCAATGCTCAGGTTGGCACGCTCGATGCCGGCGAAGAGCTCATTGTAAGGTCCGTTGGCGAGGTTAAGCGTGCTGTTTGTCCTCGTGAGGCTGTATCTCACGATGGTGGCGTTGTCATTGAGAGTGGTGGAGACATACCACTCAATGTCGTTGTTATATCCGTACCACGGAAGGTAGCGTCCCCTGTGTGAGTTCGTATGGCCGAACACCTCATATATCGAATAGATCTGATACGAGGTCAGAGTCGGATCGGCGAACACGGAAGGTTCATCGAAAGTGGACTGGGATTCCGTCGTGAGGTCGCAGGACGTGAGTAAGAGTCCCGCAAGAATCCCCGCACTTACAAATATTCTCTTTATTATGTTCATGATTCTCTCGTATTAGGAATTAGAAGGTAAGGTTGACGCCCACCACATATCCGATGCTCTTCGGATAGGCGGAATAGTCCACGCCAGGAGTAAGAGGAGTGGCCCTGCGGGTATCCACTTCAGGGTCATATCCAGAGTATCTCGTGAGGCAGAAGAGGTTGGTTCCCGTCACATAGACACGCAGACGGGAAATCTTCGCCTTCATGGTTATGTGCGACGGAAGGGTGTAGCCTATAGTCGCGGAAGTCAGGCGCAGGAAGGAGCCGTCCTCCACAGCCCAGTCGGAAAGGACCGCGCGACCCACTGCCGGAGACCACAGAGTGGCGTTGGCATTCACTTCCCTGAGCTGCTCAGGGTCGGTGATGAGCTGTCCCGTCGACCAGTCGATATTGGTCCACCTCTGCTCGTCCGTCTTCATGAGGTTCCTGTTGGTGTACTTTCTCGAAGAGGTGAACTCTATCTTGTTGGCGTTGTAGATGTCGTTTCCGAAGACATAGTTGAAGTTGGCCGAGAAATCGAAACCGTAGAGATAACCGGTGAGGTTGATTCCGCCGTAGCCCACAGGAGTGGCGTTGCCAATGATGGTCTTGTCGTCTGAAGTGACGACACCGTCATCTGTCATGTCTTTCAGCTTCATTGCTCCCGGCCTGAGATATTCTGCTCCGATCACGTCCGAGCAGTCTACCACATCATCGTTGAGCACCCAGCCCGTACCGTCGTACGTGAAGTCGTCCACTGTGTAGAAGCCGTCCGACTGATAGCCGTAGATGTTGCCGAGAGGCTGGCCCACGGTCACGAGATAGTCTGTTCCGATCTCGGTGGATGCCCACTGGGTCTCTGATTCAATCCTGTCAAGACCTCCGAGGCTCGTCACCATGTTCTCGTTGATGCTGAGGTTGGCGCCGAGAGTGAGGCCGAAGTTCTCCCTCTCCACGAGGACAGCGTTGAGAGACACCTCGAAACCTCTGTTGCGCACGGAGCCCATGTTGCGGTACTGGAACTCATATCCCGAGCCTGCGGTCGGGAACTGGATGAGGAGGTTATTGGTGGTGTTGTGGTAGAGTTCGAACGATCCGTTGAGCCTGCCCTTGAAGAAAGAGAAGTCGAGTCCGACATTGTGCGAAACGGTAGTCTCCCAGGTCAGGTCCTCATTAGGCATGATAGTGTCCCCGTCGTCAGTCACAGTCGACCAGTAGGTGTCGCTCTGCGAGATCCATGAAGTGGAGAATGAGGCGAAGTTGAGCATGGTCATGCCTGAAGGAATGTTGTTGTTTCCTGCAGTACCGTAGCTGTAGCGCAGCTTGAGGTTGTCAAGCCAGTTGGACGCTCCCTCCATCCACGGCTCGTTTGAGATGGTCCACGAAGCTGCCGCCGAAGGGAAGAAGCCCCACTGGTTGCCCTTGGTGAACTTCGATGATCCGTCGGCTCTCATCGTCGCCGAGACTGAATACCTTTCGTCGAACACATAGTTGACTCTTCCGAAGAACGAGAGAAGCCTGTCGTTAGGGTCATAGTAGTTGTTGGTGGAGATGGCCGTACCTGTGGACATGAAGTTCCATGCAGTCTGGGAATCGAAGAAGTCAGGGAAATTCTCGACTACTGCGGTGAGTTCATTGGACTTCTTGACGATGTACTCAGTACCTGCGAGGAGATCCAGCTGATGACGGTCGTCCTTGAACACTTCAGAGAAGTTGTAGCTGAGAGTGTTGGTATTGCGGATAGTCTGCCTGTACTGGTCCGTGTATCTTGTGGCCGGATGGTCCTGATACTGCGCGGTGTTGCCCACATAGTAAGTAGTCAGTCCGTAGAAGCGGTTGTTCTCCTGCGTATAGTCCTCAAGACCGCCCTCTACCCTGAGGTTGAGGTTCTTGATTATATGCCATGTAACGGCTCCGTTCACCGTCCAGTTCCTGCGGACGCGCTTGTTGTCATTGTCGGCCACGGACAGAAGAGGCGGAGCGTTGTCGCCGTAATCCTCCTCAAGGTCAGAGCCTGAAATCGCGCCTCCGGCGATAGGAATAGGAGCATACTGCACCGAATGCTTGAGGCGGCCGTTTCCGGAAGTAGATCCGGCGTCATTCATGGAATTGGAGCCTGAGCCCATGATTGTGGTATGGGAATACCTTGCGTTGACGTCAAACTCGAGTTCCTTGATAGGCTTGAAGTTGGCCTTGAAATTGAGGTTGTCCCTCTTATAGGTCGAGCCGGTCATGATGGCGTTGTCTCCCACATGGGAATAACTGGCGGTCCACCTTACCTTTTCCGTGCTTCCGGACACCGAGACATTGTGGCTCATGTTCGTGCCCGTATTGCCGAACACCTGCTGAATCCAGTCGTTGCCCTCGAGTCCGCGATACAGGTCCATATCTTCATACACTCCGAAATAATCCATGTAATCATCTTCGTATGTGCCTCTGACCATGGAGAGTTCATATTGGTTCCGGACAAAGTCGTACGGGTCCTCGACCTGGATGGCATCCCTGTTGGCCATCCACTTCTGTCCCCAATAGCCGTTGTAGCTCACGGAGAATTTGCCGCTTGTGCCGCCCTTTGTGGTGATCAGCACTACTCCGTTGGCGCCTCGTGAACCATAGATTGCGGTAGAGAAGGCATCCTTAAGCACATCGATGGACTGTATGTCCGAAGCCGGAATGTCCGATATGCTCTCGACAGGAAAGCCGTCCACGATATACAGAGGCGAGCTGTCCTGCGTGATGGAGCCGGAACCGCGGACGCGGATCTTGATTTCTGCGTCCGGATCACCCTCGGTGGCCGTCACCTGCACTCCGGCCATCCTTCCGGAGAGAGCCTCGCTCACCGTCGTCACCGGGACTGCCGTAAGAGCCTTGCTGTCGATGGAGGAGACGGATCCCATGAGATCCTTGCGCTTCACCGTGGCATAACCTATGACGACAGTCTCTTCGAGGAAATTGGCGTCCTCTTCAAGAATCACGTCGATTCTCGTTGAATTTCCGACCTCGACATGATGAGTCTTCATGCCGATGCAGGAGAATACGAGAGTCTTGCCTTTGGCATTCTGAATGTCGATGACGTATTTTCCGTCAGCATCAGTCGATACGCCCAAAGTGGTGCCGTCCACAAATACAGACACGCCTACCAGAGGCAGGCCGCCCGAATCTTTTACGACACCGCTGATCTCCTGGGCATAGAGCGACAATGTCGCGAAAAGCCCGGCGACCAGCAGAGAAATCCTGTATGTCAGATTTTTCATAAAAGAACTTTTTTGGTTAGTACTTGTTATTATTGGTTATTCATGTCATTAATCGTCCTTGTGCCCGCCTCTCTTGTCTGTGTCCGCTTTATTGCGGGCCCTCTTTCCGCTCTGCGGATTAACGGATATGCGAAATTAGGCAATCGGCGCTATGGAATATGCGAAAAATTGTCGCAATGCATGTATTTTTTAACACAGGGACAAATTTTCCGTGTACGGTAACGAAAATAAAAAAAGGAGACGGCCTCAGCCCCTGAGGGGCAATGAGGTCATCTCCAGTCGGATGCCGCCCTCTCCGCCGCCATACGGCGGGCCGCGATGCCCGGGGCATCAGTTGAGCGGCGTATATATGCCTCCCGCAACCTGTGCCGCGACGACATTGCGGACAAGATAATGCAGATACATCTCGATATTCGTGTAGCGTCCGTGAATGTCGATGGTCACAGCCCCGGCATCGTCAGCCGAAACGTCCAGTCCGAACTGCTCCTCAAACCAGTCCGGCATGCCGTCGCCGTCGGTGTCGGTCTTGTCGTTTGCCTCATTCGGAGTGTCGGCCGAATACTCAGGCCAGCCTCCTGCGGCAGACGGGGTATCGATGATGCCTCCGGTGCTTCCGTTCCCGCCGCCAGTGACCGACGCCGTGCCGGACTGCGCGTCAGAACATGCGCGCTCATCCACTGCATCCCTGACGAGAGAAGCGCCGCCGACCTCGCAGATGCGGGCAAAGGCGTCTGCGGCAGAATGTGTCGTGGTGTAGACGGTCTGTCCGGCAGGACCGGAGAGAGGAAGCTGGGCAGAGAGCAGTCTCTCGGGGTCAGGAGGGGTGTTGGTGCCGTCGTCATGCCAATAGACGCCGTCCTGCGCCGTCATGTCAGGATAGTCATAATAGTAATTTCCCGACAAGTACAGATATGGATATCCATAGTCAGTTGATGAGGAAGTATAGATTCCGTTCGCATCGATGAAATAACGGCGGTCTCTTGATGCAGGCCCCTTTCTGTAATAATTGGCCACCATGTTGAAGTGTCCGCCTTCTCCTCCGTAGGTGGAATTGCTGCCCCAGTTGTAGACGGCGTTGTTGCGATAGTCCACATTGCCCCGCCTGTCAGGATCGGACGGATTCTCATATATCTCAGGATGGTCGAAGCGCGGGTTACGGCTGTCATGGTTGGCCAGCATGTTGTGGTGGAAAGATGCGTTCTCTCCGCCCCAGATGCCGCCGTAGCCATGATTGCCCTTGTCATGCATCGAATTCCTGAGGCTCTCGGTCAGGATGCACCACTGCATCGTGAAGTTCGCGTTGCCGTAGAATGACGCGCACTCGTCGATTGACCAGGACATTGAGCAGTGGTCCAGAATGATGTCTGAATGTCTCCGTCCCCAGATGGCATCCTCTCCGTCACCGGCATTCGGTCCCTCGTCGCCGAGGCGGAAGCGGACAAATCTTATGATGACATTGTCGGCCTCTATCACAGTGGCGTAATTCTTAATGCAGATTCCGTCGCCCGGAGCAGTCTGACCGGCGATGGTGAGATTGCCGTTTCTGATCTTGAGCTGAGACTGGAGCTCGATGATGCCCGCAACGTCGAAAACCACGATTCTCGCTCCGGTCGCCTCGACGGCGGCACGCAGCGAGCCTTCTCCGCTGTCATTCAGGTTGGTGACACGGATGATTCTTCCGCCGCGGCCTCCCGTTGTGTACATTCCGCCGCCCTCGGCTCCAGGGAAGGCGAGAGCCGTACCGAGCTCATCTTCCGCGGCCGGTATGAGCATGGCCTTGTAGGCCTCGTTGTCCCCCTGGCCAGGATCGTCCGGATTATCAGGCACATCCTCTCCAGTTACAACAGGCTCTGAAGAAACGAATTCTGAATATTCCATTCCCGCTATAGCCCTCACCATGCAGGTGTAAGACGTTCCCGTCTCAAGTTCGCTGAAGACGGTCGAGGTGGTCGTCTCGTATTTAAGTTCCACGGAAGCACCGTCCTCCGTCGTCACAAGTCTCACGGCATACTGTTCCGCTCCCGGAACGGCATCCCATGCAAAGGCCAGAGACACGCCGGTGACTCCCGTGCAGCGGACGTTCTCCGGAGCGGCGAGCACCATGCCCGTATCGGGCTCGTGGTTCTGGCAGGCGGCAAGGAGAATGAGTCCCGCCGCAGTCAGCACTGAAAATCTCTTCATGATATACTTGTCTTCTCGTTCAATTCATTTTTCATCCGGCGTCCCGTTGCACACGGCTTCAGGCCATCTGACGGCATTCTCATCGTCTGACGTCGTTTTCCGAATCAATGATTCCCGGTATTCCTGTCACAGACCCGGAGAAAGTCGCCGTTCCCGTCCGGACCTCCTTCACTATCCTCTTGTCCACATCGTCCCTGCGGTGCGAAGCTCCGGCCGACTTGAGCACTGCGGCAGCCTCCTTCATCACAAGTCCGGGCATCATCGGGCGGCGGCACGCGAACGGAGTTTCAGGCGATACAGCCTCGTACTCGGCCGCATACTCAGCAATCTCCTCCTCATCGGGATCCTTGCCGAGGTAATTTCCGTCCTCAACCGCCGAGACATCGTAGATGTTGTCCTTTATATAATACGAGCCCGGAATCATGGAAGTGCTTTCCGAGGTGGATATCTCCACATATCGCCCGTTGAGATTCTTTGTTCCGGGGCCGGCCTTGAAGAGGTTGCCGACGATGTTGAACCAGCCCTCTTCTCCTCCGTAGATGGCCTTCATGCCCCAGTTGTAGACTATGTTGTTGACAAACTCGACGGTTCCTCTGCGGAAAAGCAGATCAGTTCCGTCATAAATCGCAGGATGGTCGAAACGAGGATTGCGGCTGTTGTTGTGCGCTATCAGATTGTGATGAAAAGTCACGTTCCGGCCGCCCCAGATGCCTCCGTACCCGTGCTCCCCCTTGTGATGTATCGAGCTGTTGAGAGCTTCTGAGATGATGCACCACTGTATAGTGGCATTGCTGTTGGCATAGAATGAGGCATTTTCGTCGGTCGCCCAGCTGATGGAGCAGTGGTCGATGATTATGTTCTTGTTATGACGCGAGCCGAGAGCATCGTTCTCGTCCTCCGCCGCAGAGCCCATCCTGAATCTCAGGTAGCGGATGATGACCTCGTCGGTGCCGATGTACACCCCGTGGTCTCTTATCGTTATGCCCTGTCCTGGCGCAGTCTGTCCGAGGATGGTTATATACGGATCCTCTATCTTGAGGGTCGACTTCAGATGTATGTCCCCGCTCACGGCGAACTTCACAATCCTCGGTCCTTCAGACCTGACGGCGTGCCTGAGCGTACCCTCCTCCTCGCTGTCCTCGAGAGAGGTGACTGTGTAGACCTTTCCTCCGCGGCCTCCTGCGGTGTACATTCCTCCGCCCTCAGCGCCCTCAAAAGCCGGCACTTCAGCGAAGTCCACGCTCACGGCCTTCCCGTCAGAAATGCAGGTGCCGTCATACACATAGTCGACATTGTTCGCGGCCTCATATTCGAGTGAAGCCCAGATGAAAGGTCCGACACCCTTGCAGTCATTGTCGATGACAGGCTCGCTGAGATAGTATTCATATTTGCCGCTGCGGTTTTCCTTGCCTCCGAGCCCCGCCACCGAGCAGCATGAGGTGATGGATATCGTGCCGTCGGGATTGTTTCTGACAAAGGCCGATATGAATCTGCGGTAGGCTTCGCGAGAATAGTCCCGCCAGTCCCCACCTTTCAGAAGTCCGGTCCGGACGCCCTTCAGAGCGGCATATACGAACATGGCGGATGCCGTGGCCTCCAGATAGTTGCCCTCGCGGCCGGGAGAATCGAGCACCTGAAACCACATCCCGGTCTCAGGATCGGCGTAGCGGCGCACCGTCTCCATCAGGTAACGGAACTGCTCCTCGAGCACGGCCCTGTCAGAGTGCTTTTCAGGGAAATAGTCGAGAGTCTCGACGAGAGCGAGAGCATACCAGCCGCATGCCCGTCCCCAGGCGTGGGCCGATTGCCCGGTCAGGGAATCAGCCCAGAACATTGAGCGCGACTCGTCCCAGGCATGACGGAAAAGCCCTGTCTCTGAATCATAAGTGTGCTCTGCCGCACCTTTGAAATGCCCTGCGATGTCATGAAAGAGCGAGTCCCTTTCAGCCTTAGGAGAGAATCTCGCAGTGTATTCGGCATAGAAAGGCTGAGCCATATAAAGGCCGTCGAGCCACACCTGATGCGGATATATCTGCTTGTGCCAGAAGATGCCGTCTGAAGTGCGCGGCTGGGTGTCGATCTGCTCCCTTATCTTCCGCAGGACGCGACGGTATTTCTGATCTCTGAAGTCATCGTACAGCCTGTAATAGATCCTTGCCGGGCAGATGTGGTCGAGATTATAGGCCTCCTTGCTGTATTTGTAGACGGCGCCGTCCTCCGTGGCCATCGTATCGGCCCACCGCCTCACATAGTCGACGGCATAATCCAGATCGTAGCGTTCCGCGACGTCGAGAAACGACAGCAGCTCCAGTCCGGTGGTATAGTTCCACTTGAGACTGCCGTTCCTGCCGTCGAGCCATGACGCCTGCGGATTTCTGGCCATCTCGGACATCATCATCTTCACTGAATACGGCTCTATATCCCGTATGAATCCGAGATTCTCCTCCGCCGAAAGAGGCTGAACAGCCGACAGTGAGGCCATCAGGGCGGCCGCAGCCGTGCCGAGACCTGACAATATTCTCATTTTCATGGTATTCTGCATTATTTTACTGTCATTTTCATCTTTATGACTGATCGTTAGTCTTGTGTTCCTTTATATAGTCCGCCGGCGAGACGCCGAAATGCTTTTTGAAGGAGCGGCTGAAATAGCCGGGATCGGAGAAGCCCACCTTGTATGAAGTCTCCGACACCGAATACTGTCCGCTCTTGAGGTAATAAGTAGCCTTTTCAAGACGATACTCCTGTATCAGCTCCACAGGAGACTTGCCGGTGAGACCCTTGAGCTTGTTGTACATCGAGGTGCGTCCCATGCCCACATAGCTTGCCATGTTGTCCACCGTCACCTCTGAATCCGACACATTCTCCTCAAGCCACTTCATCACCTTCTTTATCAGCTCCTCATCCCTGTCGGTAATGACGATCTCGTCGGGAGCTATCTCCACCTTGGCCCGTTTCTGACGGTTCTGGGCATTCTCCCCGGTTCCGGACGCCTCCATTGCCGAGAGCTTGGATATGAGTTCCCTCCTCCTGTCAAGAAGATTCTCCATCCGCGCCGTCAGAAGCTCCATCGTGAACGGTTTGGCGATATAGCCGTCCGCCCCATACTTCATGGCCTTGACATGAGTGTCATTCTCATGTTTGGCCGTAATCATTATTATAGGTATGTGGCTCGTGCTGAAATCGCCCCTGATCTTATTGATGAGCTCTATGCCGTCCATCTCGGGCATCATCAGATCCGTGACTATCATATCCGGCATCCATCCGCCGGCAATGATCGAGAGCGCCTCCTTTCCGTCTGATGCGTCACGCACTTCGTACCTGTTGATCAGACAATTATATATGTACACCTTGAGCTCGGCGTTGTCCTCAGCCACGAGCACCTTGAGAGCGCCCGGCGGATATGTCGGCTTCACTCTGTACTTGCTCAGTCCGTAGGCTGCCTCCGAATCTTCTCCCGAAGCGAGGACGTCATCTTCTATAAATTCGGCTGTCTCTTCAGAAAAGCGGTCACGGTCAACCGGAAGGGTGACATAGAATTCCGATCCTCTGTTGACCTGGCTCTCCACCCAGATGCGCCCGCCGTGCATCTCTACTATCTCCTTGCAGAATGCCAGTCCTATGCCGCTGCTGGACATCCCCTTCAGACTTGACTCAGATCCCTGCACAAACATCTCGAAAATAGCCGAACGCTTGTCCTTAGGCACTCCTATCCCGTTGTCTTTCACCATGATGGTAAACTCCGACGCCCCTTCCTTATGATATATCGCCACTTCTATGCGTCCTCCGTTGGAAGTGTACTTGAAAGCGTTTGACATCAGATTGTATATCAGCGCCTCGAGCCGGCCCTCATCTCCCCACACCATCAGAGAATCAGCAGAATGCGTGAGTATCAGCTCCATATCCCGTTCAGAGGCCATGTCCCTGAAGTCGTCGTAAACGGACTTGACAAGGCGGACTATGTCGAGCTGCCGCACCCTGAGCCTCATCTTGCCGCTGACTATCCTACGGATGTCGAGCAGCTGGTCCACAAGCGTCATCATCCTCCTCGCATTGCGCTGCACCATGTTGACGCTGTACTCGAAGCGGTCTCCCGGGCTGATGTTCTTGCGCAGCTCGTCCGTTCCGCCGAGAATCAGGGTCAGAGGTGTCCTCAGCTCATGGGATATGTTGGTGAAGAAGCGCACCTTAAGGTCATTGAGATTCTGCTCCAGCATCACGTCGTTGCGAAGTTTCACCGAAGTCATGAACATCTTGACAAGTATGGCGGCCACGAGCAGGACGACAAGCACATAGAAAATCTTTGCAGCCATGCTGTTCCACACGGACGGCCTCACCCTCACTTCAATTGAAAGCGTCTCAGTGTCAGCCTTGTTGCCGTGCGAAGAGGAAGCGGAAACCATGAACACGTACTTCCCGGGAGGGATTCCGGAATAAGTCGCACTGTTCGACGGCGCGGCGATCCACTTCTTGTCATATCCCTCCAGCTTATACATGCAGTTGACCATTCCCTGCAGCTTGTAATTGAGCGGGGCGAAATCGATCCTGAAGAATGAACAGTCGTGGGGTATCTCTATCTCCCGTCCCATAGGAGTCCTTTTCCCGTCAAGACTCAGTCCGGAAAAGGCAAGACGCAGAGGCTCCGACTGGTAGACGAAATCATCGGGATCAATGCGGTATATGTTGGTGTACGTGCCGAAGACAAGTGTGCCGTCTCTCAGCCTCGAGCAGGTGGCCTCGCTGAACGTCGTCTGCACCAGTCCGTCATACTTGGTGTAATTGATGACGGACCGGTCGCCGTGCTCCACCTTTGATATTCCGGTCTCGGTGGCGAGCCAGAGGTCACCGTCCTCGTCACACACTCCCGACAGGACAATGTTGCTCGACAGGCCGTCGGCCGTACTGATCACGTCAAAGTAGGCTCTGTCCCCGTCGAAGCCGATCCTGTTGACGCCCCCTCCGAAAGTGCATAGCCAGGTGTTGCCGTCATCATCATCGAAGATATGTATAATGTCGTTGTTTCCGAGAGAGCGGATGTCGCCCGGAATCTTTTTCACGGAATGGAATACGGTCAGCTCAGTGTTGTCCTGAGGCCAGAACCATATCAGGCCGGCTATTGTGGCGACAAGAACCCTGCCGTCGCTCATGCAGTGGACATATCTCACCCTGTCTCCATATTCGAGCGGATAGCCGGGAAAGTCCTCATACACGGTGCGGAACGATTCGCCGTCGGGATCGGGGAGCATGGAGAGTCCCCCTCCGTATGTGCCGAACCACATCCGGCCATCCCTGTCCTGCGCGATCGAATAGATGTTGTCCGAGCTGACTGAAGCGGGGTCCGCCGGATCATGTCTGAAGCGGGCAAGACTGAAGTTCCCGTCTTCGGAAGGGGTGAGGCGGATGATTCCCTCGCCTTTTGTGCCGAGCCAGATCCGTCCGGAGGAGTCTTCGCTTATGCAATAGATGTTTCCGAGTCTTTCCGAATCGGGAAACCGGCGGCAGGATGACATGTCGGGAGAATAGACATAGAGCTCACGGCTCTTGGTGGCAGCCCACACATTGTCGCGGCTGTCACGGAATATGGCACGGACTTCAGAGGACGAAAGCCTGTCCGCCGATCTGGTCGGAGGCACTATCACGTCGAGCTTGGGCGTGATTACGGTGACACGCTCGAGCCCTCTGGCGATGGTCGATAGCCACAGTACCCCCGTACTGTCCACCTCAAAGCAGGCCACTCCGTTCATGAAGCGGCTTTCCGTGCGTCCCTTGACATTCTCCAGAGGCACCACGGTGTCATTCTCACGGTCATAATAGCCGAAGCCGTAGTTGTTCATCTTGATCCACAGCTGGCCGTCATGTTCCTTCACGTCAGCAAGAGTGTCAACATAGTATGACATGACGTTGCGCGGATGCTCATAATGGCGGAAACGGCTTCTCTGCGGATTGTAGGACCAGATGCCGGTGCGCTCGGTGGCTATCCACAGAAGTCCCTCCGAATCCGGGAAAAGATAACGCACACGCCCCATGTCGGTCCGGAGCATCTCAAGAGTGAACGAAGCGGTGTCCACTGCCGCCACGGCATTGTCGCTGAAGCCGAGATAGAGCCTGCGCGAATCGCCCTCGCCCGTGATAGACATCGCGGTGGCCCTGCCGGCCCCATAGTCAGACAGCAGTATCCTGTCCTGCTTGCCGGAGCTCTTGTCCACCGAGAGAAGCTGCCCTGTGGAGAGGAAATATACCCTGTCTCCGAATTCGGCGAACGACAATACAGATGAAACCCTGGACAACAGCTCACTCCCGTCATTCTCAATTACCGAGACTCCGTATTCTGACGCCGCGTAAATCCTTCCGGAGGAATCCTCATACACGGCATACACGTTCTTGCCGAGATCGCTGTCTCCCGCACTGAAGAAAAGCCTGACGTCCAGATCGCTCGAAATCCGGCACAGCCCGGCGTCCCGGAACGAGACCCAGGTGTTTCCGCTCCTGTCGCAATAAAACATCTTCATCTTCAGGTCGGAGGAGCCGAGGGCCGGCAGGTCGTCCGGTATCGCAGTAAACTTCTCATAGACAGGATCAAAACGATACAGACGATAATCATAGGACGTCAGCCAGAGATAGCCCTCCCCGTCTTCGTCCACCGACAGAATCCTGTTGTGGGAAAGATTGGTGTAGTCGCCGGGAAGCATCGTATAGTTGACGAATCTGTTGCCGTCGAAGCGGCTGAGCCCGTACCATGTGCACAGCCAGATATATCCTGTCCTGTCCTGATGTATGTCCGCTATCGAATTGTGAGGAAGCCCGTCCTCTGAAGAATAGTGCTCGAATATGCAGTCGAGCGGAGCGGCACAAGAGTCTGATGCCGGAGCCGCCACAAGCAGCGCCGACATCATCAAAACAGTCAGGAAACCAAGTCTCGAACCCATCACGGCAAACGTCCCGATAAGAAATTTCCCCTAAATTTAGAAAATTTTGAAATACCATGCCGTGGTTTCCGGCGAAGTAGTCGCCCCGGGAGTGTCCCTCGGTCCGAGCACAGCCTCCGGAGTGTAGTCGTCCAGATCCCTGGCCTTCAGGAAATGAGCCCACTTCACCCTGCTCTCCTTGCCTGCCGCCCCGGGACCGCTGTTTCCGTACTCGGCATAGAAAGATGTCTTCTCGGCGTCAGGCTTGTTCCAGTTGTGCCAGCCCTCCGGCCGAATGTGCGGCCCGAGCTCGCAGCTGATGAACACTGTCCTCGAATACGGCCTCCACGGACGCCCGAGATATACTTTCGTGATGCCTTCGGCGCCTGTCAGGCGGCAGTTTCTGAACACGAAGCCATATTCCTCCCCTTGCGGTGTGGCGGCGGCTGTCACATAGCTGTTCTTCTTGCTCATGACGGTGCATCCGTCGAAATAGGCAGTGGCGAAGCCGAAGATGAAGTCGGTCGTCCCCTCGATGTAGCAGTCCTTGAAATAGTGTCTCTGCCCCGGGCCGAAATCATATACGGTGTCCTGATTGGCGATGAAGCGGCAGCGGATGAAGGCCGCCCTGTCTCCGTCGACAGTGATCGCGCAGGCCTGGCCTATCTCCGGGCCTTCTCCCGCACTGTTTTCAAAAGTCAGGTTCTCGGCGAGGAAGTCGTTAGCGTGCATGAACACCGTGGATGTGGCCGAAGTGCCCATCGGATAGCCTGTCGAGCCGTTTCTGAGTGCATAGTCATCCCAGGTGATGACCGTAGTGAGCGCGTCTTCCCCGATGAGATGCAGCTTCTGCTTGTTGGCAGGAACGGTGACCTTCTCCCGGTAGATTCCCTTCTTTATGAATATCCGCGTCTCGTCCTGTTTGCAATAGTCGGGAGCGGCATTCACAGCCTCCTGTACAGTGAAGAAGTCTCCGCTGCCGTCCTTCGCGACGACAAAGTCATACTGTGTCACGTGAGGCTTCAGCTCCGGAATCACGTCCGTGATGGCGGGCAGAAGAAGCTCTACGAGCTTTCTTGCTCCGGGCACATTTGTGTGGGTGTTGTCGGTGAGTCCGTCCGGATGGCGGGGGTTGACGCCGGCGGGAATCCACATATAATATTTTCTCGAGGCTTCGTCACCAATGGAGACCAGCCATTCCTGGGTGATCGTGCAGGCGTCCACGAACGGGACTCCGAACTCCTCGGCCACCTGTCTCGCCGCCTCGGGATAATCCCCGTGACAGTCTCGTCTCAGATTTCCCTCGCCGTCAAACCACCTTCTCGAGACCGGGCTGAAGACAACAGGCTTCGCCCCCACGGACAGAGCATATTTCACAAACATTCTGAGATTCTCCTGATAGAGGCCGAAAGCAGGAGCGTATCTCGTGCTGTCGTCGACTTTCGAATCGTTATGCCCGAACTGGATGAAGAGATACTCTCCTGCCTTGAGATCGGCCTTCACCCTGTCCCAGAGGCCGAGGGATATGAAACTCTTGGTGCTGCGCCCGTTCTGCGCGTAATTCGCCACGGTCACGCAGCTGTCGAGATGGGACGGAAGCCTCTGTCCCCATCCCCTCTCAGGATTCTCCTTGGACAGATCCTTGTCCGCCATTGTAGAGTCACCCATGAGCCGGAGGACTATCCTGTCCGACCCTGACGCACTTTCCGATGCCCGGGCCTCGAAGGACGGCATCAGCGCGGACATGGCCGCAACTGAGACGGCGGCCAGTCCCGACTTTATGATTTTCAATATTTTCATATTATCTGCATTCAGTCATTTTACCTGCATTCAGTCATTTATGACTATCTCCCCTTCCCCGTGACGGAACACGGACACTCCCCCTTCACCGGCAGCGTCGCGGCATGACTCGATCCTCACGTTGCGGCAGTTGGCGAAGATGAAGCCCTCACCTTCAGCCTGACGGATGTCCACATTCTTAAGGAGCACACCGTCAGAATAACGTATGTCAGCGCCCTTTTCTGAGACTATGAGGCAGTCTTCCACCGTTATTCCGGAAATGTTCTTCTCAGGAATGCCGTTGAAGTACATTGCTCGTGCGGCTCCGCTGCACACGATGTTGCTGATGTGGATGTCCCTGAACTCCGGGGTGGTCTCGTCCACCGGGACCGGCTCAATGTCATAGAGGGCAGCGACCTCGTCCTCGGCGGCTTCAAGCGCCGACTTGCCTCCGTAGTGCAGGTCGAAGAGCAGAGGCTCGGCAGGTATGTCCATCATGGTCACGCCGTCGATGTGGACATTCTCGACCACTCCGCCGCGCCCCCTGCAGCTCTTGAAGCGCAGGCCGACGTCCGTGCCGAGAAAGCGGCAGTTGGTCACCGATATGTTGCTCACGCCTCCGGACATCTCGCTTCCCACCACGAACCCTCCGTGACCGTGAAATACCACGCAGTTGTCCACGATGAGATTGCGGCACGGCCTCGCACGCCGGCGTCCGTCCTCGTCCTTGCCCGACTTGATACAGATGGCGTCATCTCCGACGTCGAAAGAGGAGTTGACCACAAGCACGTCTTCACAGGAGTCGATGTCCAGCCCGTCACCATTCTGCGAATACCACGGATTGCGCACGGTCACATTGCTGATGATGACGTTGCGGCACATGAGCGGATGTATGTTCCAGCATGGGGAATTCTGGAAAAGCACGTCTTCGAGCAGGACATTCTCGCACTCCATGAAACTTATCATCACCGGACGCAGATAGGTCTTCACCGACTCCCAGTCCTCCTCAGTCTCCATCCCCTGCGGCACATTGAAGGCATCGCTCACGACAGAGCCCCTGAAAGAGGTCGAATCAGGATACCACACGTCGCCCTTGGCATTGGTGAAGCCTCCTGAGGCAAGAAGTTCCTTCCACTGCGACGGGGCCATCTTCGACTTCTTCACCTGACGCCAGTCGTCACCGGATCCGTCTATCGTGCCTCCGCCGGTGATCGAGACGTTCTTCACGCCGACCGCGTTCACCGGAGATATGCATCTGCGTGTGTCAAGTCCCTCAAAGACCGTCTCTACTATCGGATAGAGCTCCCTGTCCGATGAGAAACGGATGATTGCGTCGGGAGTGACATGGAGATCGATGTTGTCCTTGAGAGTAACAGGGCCCGTGAGCCAGATGCCCTCGGGCACCACAAGATGTCCTCCGCCCATCGCGGAGAGAGAATCTATAGCCTTTCGGAAAGCCTCGGAATTGAGAGTCACCCCGTCGCCCACGGCGCCGAAATCTGTGAGGATCACCCGGTGGTCAGGGATGTCGGGACGATGCACTTGCGGCATGTCGAACGGCAGGTCTTCATAGAGATAGCCGAACTCATAGCTGCTGCAGCCTGTGGCCAGCATTCCCGCCGACAGCAGGAGCGCCGCAGCTGATACGGATAAGATTTTTGACAGACTCATTGGTTATAGGTTTTTACGTGTCGGCTATGCGCGAAAAAATCCGCACATTCATCTTTTGCAAAAGTAGTCATCCGTCCCCGTTTCAGATTGCACTTTTTATCGCATTTCGGTCAATTATTTTCAGAATGTTTCTAAATTTGCCGCATTCATCCGCAACTTTTGCAAAGGATATGAACAGTCTGCTTTTTTTGAACCTCGGCGGAGGTGAAGTGCTCATCATCGCCCTCGTAGTCCTTCTGATATTCGGAGGAGCAAAGATTCCCGAGCTCATGCGCGGGATAGGCAAAGGCATCAGAAGCTTCAAGGACGGAATGAAGGACATCGAACAGGACATCAACAGGGAATAGACGTCCTTCATGCAGAAGACGCCGGCACGGACTCAAGATACCCCCGTAAATGAAAACCGGGAGGAAATGACGTTCTGGGGACATCTCGAAGTCCTCAGATGGTGCATCATGCGCGTAGCCATAGCTCTGGCAATATGCATGGTCGCCTGCTTCGTCGCCATGCCGCACATCTTCGACAGCTTCATCCTCGGCCCGACCACCTCCGACTTCTTCCTCTACAGATGGCTCTCCGGCCTGAAGGGAGGCGGAGGCATCTTCCCGGACTTCAGCTCGGACTTCTCGGTCGACATCATCAACATAAATGTCGCCACGCAGTTCACCACCCACATGAGCACGTCGTTCTGGATGGCGCTCGTGATCGTCTTTCCATACCTTATATATGAGATATGGAAATTCATCAGGCCGGCGCTGCTTCCCGGGGAGAAACGCAGCATCGGAGCCGGATTCCTGTTCGGGACCCTGATGTTCTACCTCGGATGCGCCATAGGCTACGGGCTCGTGTTCCCGTTCACTTTCAGATTCCTCACCGAATACACGATCAGCGCCGAAATCACCAATCAGATCTCGCTCAGCTCATACATCAGCAACTTTCTGATGATGATCTTCATAATGGGAATCGTATTCGAGATGCCTCTCCTTGCGTGGGTGCTCTCCGCAATGGGCGTCATCCGGCGAGACATGTTAGTCTCCGGCCGCCGCTATGCCGTAGTGATACTCCTCATACTGGCGGCAGTCATCACCCCTACAGGCGACCCCTTCAGCCTGATGATCGTATTCATTCCTCTCTACCTGCTCTACGAACTGGCGATCCGCGTGGTCCGCAAATAGGCTACGGGAGCGGCAGGCCGACCCGGGAATTCCGGAAACGACAAAAAAAGACGGCGGCCATTGCGGCCGCCGTCATCTGCGATATCTGAACGTACTGCTTATTCTGCCTTTCCGTCAGAACCGAGCACATTGATGATCTTGTGGATATACAGCTTCTTCATCTCGTCACGGGCAGGTCCGAGATACTTGCGAGGGTCAAACTCAGCCGGCTTCTCGGCGAATACCTTGCGCACTGCGGCAGTCATCGCGAGACGTGAGTCAGAGTCGATGTTGATCTTGCATACTGCTGACTTGGCGGCCTTGCGGAGCTCCTCCTCAGGGATTCCGATGGCGGCCTCAAGATTTCCGCCGTATTTGTTGATCATGTCCACATATTCCTGCGGAACGGAAGAAGAGCCGTGAAGAACGATAGGGAAGCCCGGAAGCTCCTTCATCACGCCGTCAAGCACGTCGAATGCGAGAGGCGGCGGAACGAGACGGCCGGTCTTAGGATCCAGAGTACACTGCTCAGGCTTGAACTTGTATGCTCCGTGAGACGTTCCGATGGAGATGGCGAGAGAGTCGCAGCCGGTCTTGGTGGTGAAGTCAACCACCTCTTCAGGCTTCGTATAAGTGTGATGCTCAGCCTGAACCTCATCCTCAACGCCGGCGAGTACTCCGAGCTCTCCCTCAACGGTCACGTCATACTGATGGGCATACTCGACCACCTTCTTGGTGAGAGCGACATTCTCGTCATAAGGAAGATGTGAACCGTCGATCATGACTGATGAGAATCCCATGTCCACGCAGCTCTTGCACAGCTCGTAAGAATCGCCGTGGTCGAGATGGAGAACGATCTGAGGATGTTCCCATCCGAGCTCCTTGGCATACTCGACAGCTCCCTCGGCCATGTAGCGGAGAAGAGTCTGATTGGCGTAGTTGCGGGCGCCCTTTGAAACCTGGAGAATTACCGGAGACTTGGTCTCTGCAGCAGCCTGGATAATGGCCTGAAGCTGCTCCATATTGTTGAAGTTGAACGCAGGAATCGCATATCCCCCGTTGATGGCCTTCCTGAACATCTCCCTGGTGTTCACGAGGCCGAGTGTCTTATAAGATACCATACTTTATATATTAAAAGTTTTTCTGAATCCGAGCCCGCTCCCGGCAGCCTCTGATGGCGCACTTGAGCGAATGTCAGCCATTTTCTCGAAAGAATACGGCAAACCCTTGTCTTATCCTGCAATAAGCCTGCCATTTCACCCAGAGAACAGACATTTCACTCCGGAAACCGACATTTTGCGCCGGACGCGCAGAATCCCGCCGAAAAGCCGTGCAAAAATAAACAATTTTGCCGGAAATAAAAATCTGACCCAAGATTTGCCTTCAGGGGTTGGATATATGAAAAACATCCTTAAATTTGCACTCATCAAATTGGTCTACCAATCTGGTCTACCAATTGGACGCCTACGCCGGAAGAGGCACGCAAAGAGAAGTTCCGGCACATCACATGATTAAGACACATTGAAATGAAACGCAGATCCATCATTTCTGCGGCTATTCTGCCGCTTTTCGCCGGCCTCACGATGCTGACTTCCGCCCAGAGCGCGGCGGCTCAGGAAAAAGTGCCGACCAACAGATACTCCATGAAGCTGAGCCTCAATGAGGACGGCACATATTCCCTCCAGAAGGCCGAGCGCTATGCCGCCATCGTGGATCTCTCCAAGATAGAGGATCTTACCGTGCCTTTCACCCTTGTCCGCGAAAGACTCTCGTCAAAGGACTACAAAGGAGTGGAGACAAAGGAATTCACTTATAAAGTACATGACGGCTACGAGCTTAAGCTCAAGGTCGACCTCGCTGTGACTGACAATCCGGCGCCGGTGGTCTTCTATCTCCACGGAGGCGGATGGTCGAGAGGCACATTCGAGTCCAACAGGGTGCTGTCCCAGTATATGGCCAAGCAGAAGGGAGTGACCGGAGTGAGAATCGAGTACACGATGGACGGCGATCCTGAAGGCACTGTGGATGTGGCCGTACAGGATGTTCTGGACGCGGTCGAGTTCATCAGGAAGCATGCCGAAGAGCTCAATGTGGACCCTTCGAGAACAGGGTTCGTCGGCAATTCGGCAGGCGCGCATCTTGCCGCCTGCGGAGCAATGCTGTGCAAGGACGCCAAGGCTTTTGTAGGCTATTCAGGCATCTACGACCTGACCACGGCGGCCATTACCACAAGGGCAAAGACTCCTGCCAGAGTGGCATACTTCAGGGACAAGGACCCGAAGACTCTCGCTGAGGCTTCTCCTGTGCGCATGATACCGAAAAGGAGGACTCTGGCCGCGATGCTCGTGTGCGGCACGGCCGACATCACCGTCGAATGGTCACAGAGCCGGGAATTTGCCGAGGCTCTCGAAAAAAGGGGCAACAAGGTGGATCTCGAGGTGTACGAGAACTACGACCACAACCTGAGTTCCAACAGTTCGGACAAGATGGAAGAGATATTCTTCAAGACCGTCGGCTTCCTCTCGGAAAACCTCTGAAAAAAGAACAGCCGTGAAACTTTGTTCCATTAATATCTTTCCGGCAGCGGCGTCTGGTGCGGCCTCGTCCCGCAAGGCGGCGCTGCCTTTCCTCATGATGGCCGCAGTCCTCTGCGCCCTTATCCTTCCGGCTGACCATGCCGCCGCCCAGACAAGGCTTCCGGCCCTGTTCAGCGACGGGATGGTGCTTCAGCGCTCGTCTGACGCCCCGGTATGGGGCTGGGACATTCCCGGCACTGAAATCTCCGTGACGGCGTCGTGGGACGGACGCTCATGCACCGCGACAGCCGGAGAAGACGGCAGATGGATGACCCGCATCGAGACTCCTGAAGCCGGCGGGCCATACGAAATCACGGTGCGTGGCTCAGAAGAGAAGGTGATCAGAGGGGTGCTCTCGGGAGAAGTGTGGATATGCAGCGGACAGTCCAATATGGCCATGCCGGTGAGAGGCTACACCTCACAGCCGGTGGAGGACTCGTTCCGGACCATCCTCTCCGCTCCGGAATATGGAGAGAGGATACATGTGTTCAACGTGACGAAAGACCCGGGGCCTGAAGTCAGGGAGGATTGCCGGGGTCTCTGGAAAGAGGCGTCCTGCGAAAGCGCAGCCTCGACTTCAGCCGTAGCATGGCATTTCGCCGTAGCCCTCACCGAAGCCCTCGGAGTCCCTGTAGGAATAATTGTCTCGGCATACGGAAGCACGAAGATTGAGCCGTGGACACCGAAAGACGCGCTCGAAGATGCTCTCGAAGGCGCCATTCCTAAAAAGCTCCTCGAGGAAAAGCTCTCCGCGCGGAATGTGGAGGGCAAGGCTCCGACAGAAGCGGGCTCGCTGTACAACAGCATGATAGCTCCGCTCTCACCTTACGCCGCCAAAGGATTCCTGTGGTATCAGGGATGCTCAAGCAGAAAAGACTACGGCCATTACGCCCTGATGCAGACGGCGATGGTCGGAGCGTGGAGGCGCGCGTGGGGAGACGATAACGCCGAAATGCCGTTCATATTCGCGACGATAGCTCCGCACGCATACGGAAATGCAGAAGACGCCGTCAGGGCATATTTCGTGGAAAGTCAGCTTAAGTCTCTGGAGATGATTCCCAACAGCCATGCCGTGGTGACGGAGGGACTCGGAGAGAAAGACTGCATCCACCCGCCCAAAAAGCGGGAGGTGGGAGAAATGATGGCCTGGACAGCACTTTCAAAGACTTACGGAGTGTCAGGCATGACAGCAGGCTATCCGCAGTACGACAGAATGGAGACAGGCGAAGGAGTGGTGACCGTATGGTTTTCCAACGCGAAATACGGGCTGTGCCCTTCGTATGGAGAGCCCGTGAAGGGATTTTACCTTGCAGGGAAAGACCGTACATTCCACGAGGCCACAGCCGTCATCCTCAAGAATCCGCTCAGAGTGGAAGTGCGCTGTGACGCAGTGCCGGAGCCCGTCGCGGTCAGATATTCATTTTTCAACTGGTGCGAATCCAACCTGACCGACACGTTCGGCATCCCGGTCCCTCCTTTCAGAAGCGACGACTGGCCCAATAACAAGGAATGAGGGCCGGGGGCATGACAGAAAATAATGTCCGGACACGGATTTTTTGAAATGGCGATATTGCAATTTTCAAATAATCTGGTCATATTTGTCGAAACTTAATTGGTCAACCAATCTGGCAGACCAATTTTCGGGCAAGTCCGGACAAGACTACACGGAAACCATAAACAATTTTTAAGTATATCTTATAAACTGATAACCTTATGCAGGCTTACAAGATTCTGGTCAATTGCCTTGCGACTCTCCTGATACTTTTCGGGAGCGGCATCTTCAGCAAGGCGTATGCTCAGCAGAAGACCATAACCGGTGTAGTGACCGACGATCAGGGTCCTCTCATCGGAGTGTCAGTGATGCTGAAGGGATCGACCTCAACCGGAACCGTCACAGACCTTGACGGAAAATACTCTCTGACGGTGGACTCCGCCGACCCTGTACTGGTGTTTTCCTGCATCGGCTACAGGACAGTCGAGGAAAATGTCTCAAAGACAGACGTGATGAACGTCTTTATGTCGATCGACGCCACTCTGCTCAACGAAGCCGTTGCCATCGGATACGGTACGGTGACTAAATCACATCTTACAGGCTCCGTCTCAAAGCTCGGAGGAGAATCACTGCTTGACACCCCTGTCTCTGACGTGACGACAGCCCTCCAGGGACAGATCGCCGGACTCTCCATCAACAACACGACCTCCGAAGTCGGAGTGACGCCATCGCTCAGAGTGCGTGGGGCAGGGTCCATCTCTGCAGACAGCTCGCCTCTGGTCATCGTGGACGGATATCCCGTACCGGACGGACTCTCGACCGTCAACGCGGCGGACATCCAGTCCATCGAAGTGCTCAAGGACGCAGCGTCCGCGGCCATCTACGGATCACGTGCGGCCAACGGAGTCATAATGATCACTACCAAGAGCGGAGAAATCGACAAGCCGAACTATACCGTGAAGGTATATCAGGGAATGAAATACGCATACAGGCTTCATGACATCATGACAGCCACAGAGTATATGCAGATGAGGGACTGGGAAGGCTCTCTCGGGGGCTCGAGCTCAATCGCCCAGGACAGGGCGGCCGCATGGCTTGAGCAGAACCTCGGCTCTACCGACTGGCAGAGGGAAGGCCTGCGCGACTTCACGGACATCACCAACGTGCAGTTCTCGGTGTCCGGAGGAAAGAAGGGCATGAGGCACTACACTTCCGGGGCCTATACCCACGACGAGGGAATCATGCTCCAGAATGCGGTCGACAAGCTGTCGTTCAGGACAAGGGCGGACATCGACCTCTCCAGAATAGTGAAGATGGGCTACAATGTGTCGGCCACCTACCAGAAGTCGAGCCGTCCCCGCAACAACTTCATAGACTTCTACCGCACGCCGTCATTCCTTCCGGTCTACCACAACGACTGGTCGACCGCGTTCACGGGAGGCTACACGGGCTTCGCCAGAGGTAGCCACTTCGCCAAAGTGCTCACTCCTACCGGGACGCCGGACGAGTACGGCAACCCTACATGGGAGGAATCTTCTCCGTACAGCTCGGCCAACAACAACCCGAAGAGCGTGATGGCCAACACCGAGAGATGGAGCGAGAAATTCTCCGCGCTTGCCAACGTCTATATCGAGATTCAGCTCTGCAAGGGGCTCACGTTCAAGTCTTCAAACGGAGTAAACTTCAACTTCCAGCCTCAGTACAGCTACTCCAACGTCAACGCGACTAAAGACGGGATGCCGAGCGAGGCGATGTATGACAGCAGGCTCTACCTCGACCTCCTGACGGAAAACACCCTCAACTACAGCGGCACGTTCGGGAAGCACAAGATAGACGCCCTCCTCGGATATACGGCCGAAAGGACGAGAGTCCAGAGAGCGACGATGAACGCGACCGGCTTCCCGACTGACGACATCCACACTCTCAACGCCGCAACAATCTTCGAGCTCGCGTCAGAGAACAACGGAAACGGAAGCGGCACCGGCACGTTCAGATACCCGGACGAGGTGCTTGAATCGGCTCTCGCGAGGGTGGCATACAGCTATGCGGACAAATATCTTGTGTCGGCGTCGATACGTCTCGACCGCTCGTCACTCTTCACCAGAGGAAACAGGAACGCGTGGTTCCCGTCGGTGTCCCTCGGATGGAGAATATCCGAAGAGCCGTTCATGCAGCAGGTGCGCTGGATAAACAATCTCAAGCTCAGGGCTTCATACGGAGTGACCGGCAACAACAACGTCGAATACTATGCCGCACTTGAGGTGCTCAACAGCGCCAACTATGTGACAGGCGAAGGCAACGGCTCTCTGGCAAACGGAGCGGCAAACATTTCCACGACCCTCGCCAATGAAGACATCACATGGGAGCAGACGGATGAGTTCAATGTCGGTCTCGACTTCGGCTTCCTCGACGGACGCATCAATCTCACGGCAGACGGATACTACTCCATCACCCGCGCCCTCCTCTTCGAGCAGCCTACCCAGTCTTTCACAGGCTTCACCAAATACTGGAACAACATCGGCCGCGTCAGAAACGCCGGACTCGAAATCCAGCTCGACACCTACAACATCGAGCACAAGAACTTCTCATGGGAGACCAACATCAACTTCTCCTTCAACCGCAACAGGCTTCTGGAGATCGGAGGAGAGAAGGAGGTCATAACACAGGGAGAACGCTCAGAGAGCTATATCGCCAGAGTCGGAGAGCCGCTCATACAGTACTACGGCTTCAAGACCATCGGCGTGTGGAACAGCACTGAGGAGATACAGGCCAACCCGCACTTCTCCAATGACGTGCCGGGAGGACTCAGAATCCTGGACGCAAACGAAGACGGAGTCCTCAACGACGAGGACCGCGTGCCTATCGGAGATCCGTATCCCGACTTCTCATACGGCATGACCAACACGTTCAGGATCGGCCACCTCGACATATCCTTCCTCATTCAGGGAGTGCAGGGCGTGTCGGTGTTCAACGGCGACGTCTTCTATAACGAGACCCACAAGTACAACAGGGCATACGTCACTGACCGCTGGGTGAGCGCAGAACATCCGGGCGACGGCAAGACTCCGTACGGCAAGATAGGCTACGACATGATGCTCACTGACTACCCTATCCAGGACGCCTCATACGTCTGCCTCAGAAACGCGACAATAGGCTACACCTTCACGAAGAAGATGCTCAACAGCAAGCTGAACGGGCTGAGGATATACCTCTCGGGCAATAACCTCGCCTACATCTGGAGCAAGGACTACAAGGGAATCAATCCGGAGTCGAGGATGACGAGCGGCGTATATGACACGCCTATGATCGACGGATACCAGAGAGGAGGATTCCCGCTCACTTCAACTGTAATACTCGGTATCGACTTCAAATTCTAAAGAGAGACAGTGATGAAAAAATATATTTATCTTATCATCGCAGGAATTCTTGCGGCAGGCTGCAATCTTGACCAGTATCCGTATTCCGAGGTAGCCTCGGATGACTACATCAAGGACGAGACCTCCCTTAACAATGTGGTCAACGGAGCCTACAATGCCCTGCACGGGGTGATGTACTATGAATGGGCAATGACCGAACTCCGCAGCGACAACGCCAGAATGAGGCTGAACAACTCAACTTCAGCCGACTCGAAGCTCATCGAACAGCTTGACCAGGGCACGATACTCACGGCCAACTCGTGGGTGGAGGAATACTGGAACTCGGTATATGACGGCATAACGAGAGCAAACAACGTGCTCGCCAACCTCGACGTTGTGGAAGACGGCGTGCGCAGGGCACAGTTTGAGGGAGAGGCCCGCTTCCTCAGGGCACATCTCTACTTCAATCTCGCCAGGCTCTTCGGGCCGGCGTTCATAGTGACAGGCAAGATGGGGGCGGACGAGGCCCGTCACATGCAGAGATCCTCTACGGATGACGTGTACGCCCTCATCGAAAGCGACCTCAACGCCATAGTGGACGGCGAGCTCCTTCCCGTGAATCTGGAGTCGGCCTATCTCGGAAGGGCTGACATGAAGGCTGCCAAGGCGCTCCTTGCCAAAGTCTGCATGACGCACTACAAGGCCGGAGAAGACCAGTATGCCTATGCCAAGGAACTTCTCGAGGACGTGCTCGAATACTGCGGCAACCCGACTTCCGCATCTTCACTCGTGCCATACGACCAGATATTCTCAGTCACAAATGAGCTGAATGACGAGATAATCTTCACCGTGAGATACCGCTCCGGCAACATCGGGCTCGGAAGTCCGTTCTCCACCCTCTTCGGTCCGCTCAACAACGGAGGCAATGTGGTGATAGGCTCGCCGAAGCACTATAACTTCCCGTCCGACGACCTCATCGCCGCCTACGACCCTGAAGACCTCCGCCGCGATGTGGTGTTCCGTCAGGGATATGACAACGAGACTACCGGGCAATATGTCGAGGCACGCTGGTGCAACAAGTTCATGCAGAACGACATGGCAAACGAATATGACGCAGAGAACGACTGGCCGGTCATCCGTCTCGGAGACGTGATCCTTCTCTATGCGGAGATTCTCAACGAGCTTTCCGGCCCGTCACAGGATGCTCTCAACTACCTCAACATGATCAGGGAGAGGGCGGGAGTGACGCCTTATACCCTTGAGGAGCTGTCGTCGAAATTCGAGTTCAGGCAGGCAGTCCGCAAGGAGAGGAGACTCGAGCTGGCAATGGAAAACCAGAGATGGTTCGACCTGCTCAGATGGGGCATAGCCACAGAGACCGTCAACGCATTCCTCGCATCGGAGACCTTCTATCAGGACTACGACTATGTGGTCAATCCGATAGCAGACTGGCAGACTCTGCTTCCTGTCCCTATCTCAGTGACCAACATCAATCCTGACGTGGCTCAGAATCCTGGATATTGACAGTCAAGACAAATGGAATACGGGACATTAAAACAAAGAATCATGCACAAGATCCACAGATACATACTGCTCGCGGCAGTGTCCGTGCTGCCGCTCTCCTGCGAGACCCTTAGCGTCGATGAGGAGATACAGCACGCCCCGATAATCACCTCATTCACTCCGATGACGGCTCCGGCCGGAGCAGAGGTGGTCATCACCGGTGAATACCTCAACAATGTCACTTCAGCGAGAATCGGAGACGTGGAAGTGGAGATCATCGAGAAGGTGTCCAACACCCGTCTCTCCATCGAAGTGAAGCAGGGAGTGACCTCAGGACGCATCATCCTGGTCAACCCGACAGGTGAAGGCGCCTCCGACACAGAGTTCACCTGCTCTTACGCAGTGCCCGAGATAACGGCCTCGCTTCTGCAGCAGAGTGCAGAGCTCGGAGAGGAGATCCTCATCTCCGGCACTCACCTCGACTCTGCCGTCGGCGTGTTCTTCTCGTCCGAGGAGGATGAGGGGGAGCTCCATGAGGCCGAGATAATCAGCCGTAACGATGACGAGATGGTCGCAAAGGTGCCGTATGTGAAAGGCAGTCGGGCCAGGATCACTATGTCGTACTATGACGAGTCGGGCCTTCAGTACACTTCATCTGACGGAGCACCTTCAATAGAGGTAATCAAATACTCCCCTGCCCTCGACCTCGGATTCACCTTCGAGAGGACTGCGGTAGGCAGCAGCATCACTCTGACAGGACAGTACCTCAACAACATAGAGAGAGTGACAGTACGCAGGGCAGACCCTCAGGAGGGAGAGTCGGCTGAAGAATTCGACGCCATCTTCTCCGCTTCGGGAGAATCCCTCTCCTTCACTGTTCCGGCAGGCGACTTCCCGGACGGCGAGACCGCCACAATCGTCAAGGCATACTGGTTTGACGGCAACGAGTCGGCAGAATTCACCAACACGCTCACAGTGTACGTGCCTCTCGTATTCTTCTGGCAGAACATCGTAACGGAATGCCAGACTCAGAACGAGAACGGACTCTACGCCGCATTCTTCTCTCCTCAGACAGGTCTTGTCTACCCGAACGCCGACTGGGCGACGGTCCTCGACCCGATAGCCATGAAGAATCAGGGGGCGCAGTACGCGGACAAGAACGTGCTCGTAGAGAACGTCATCTCCGAAGAGGAATATTATTCGGTGGTACCGTACTTCTTCTTCTCAGTCTCCAGCGGCACCGACCTGCAGATCAACTCACCTGCCAACTCGAACAGCCAGTTCAAGAACTTCGGAATCTCATATCCGGTGTCAAGCGGCAACCGTGTGCCCGGAACGAACAGCTCTACCGCATCAGGCACCCCTATCCTCGCCTTCCGCGCTCTCAACGCTGAAAATGCGGCTGAAGCCGAACTCATAAGGAAAGTCGTGAACGGCGAGATCGATGACATCAACGAGGAGCTCTTCCCTATAGACGCAGCCAATCAGACGATAGCCGGGGTTGGCTTCGGCTCGGCAAGCGGCGGAATCAAACACACGGGCACTCCGAACTGGCCGGGAGTGAGCACGCCGGCAGACAAGGTGGACACAGTCCAGGACCTCGGAGACTCAGATCTCGTCATCCTGATGGCATGGTATGACTACAACGGGTACAACTCGGACAATGATGTCGAGAACATCCGCAGAATCGGACTCATGCACATCACTCAAGTACACTGGATCGTCTCCAACAATGACTTCAGGGGAACTCAGGTGACCTTCGACTGCTACTGGCAGAAATACGACTACGACTATTCGAAACTTCAGTAACACTTTGACGTCATGATGAAAATCAGAAACAAGATATCAGCGCTGCTGCTCTCCGCCGCATTTCTCGCGCTCGGAAGCTGCACGGAAGAGGTGCAGGCACCGGTGCAGACTCCGGCAGTGAACAGCGAGACCATCAGCCCCGCAACAGACGAGAGCGGCTCTGTAATAGCCTGCATAGGCACTCAGGTGACGCTCGGCGGCTTCAACCTCGACAAAGTCGGAGCCGTCACCATTGAAGACATCGAGGCCACGATAGTGGAGCAGAGCATCAGCAGCATCATCTTCGAGATCCCTGCTCTTCCTGAGGCAGAATATCCGCAGAGGGACAACCCTTATCAGGTGACCCTGCGCGTCTACGACTCCGACCGGGAGACGATCGTGTTCACATGGCCATATTATGTCACCGTACCCGTTACGGACGCCATAGTCGAGAGCTTCTCTCCTGAGACCGGCACCGTGGGCGACGTCATCACCATAAGCGGACGCAACCTCGATCAGGTGACTGCGGTGACGTTCAACGGCATCGAAGTCGGCAACGCCTACTTCTCCGAAGGCTCATCCGCCGATGCCGTCCTCGTGCCTGTTCCCGCAGGAATAGAAAGCGCCGGAGCCTCGACCCCAGTCACCATCACGGCAGTGTGGGGAGGAGGCAGAACAATAGACGTGACTTCGGAAGAAAAGCCGTTCACGCTTCTCGTGCCGGCATTCACCGCCTTCACACCTGAGGATGAATATGTACTCGGATCAGAGATCACCCTCGGAGGCGAAAACCTCGACCTCGTGAGCGAGGTAAGATGGGGAGAGCATCAGCTCACCATCCTCGAAGGCAGGACAGCCGAGAGCATCACGGTGGCCATACCGACCAACATCCCTCAGGCAGACCCGGTAAACGTGACGGCTGCGCTCACAGCAGCATACGGCAGTCCTGCCCAGACGCTCACAATTGCGGAGGAAATGACCGTCAACACGACGGCAGTAGGACCTGCAGAGCCTGTATATGAATCCATCGAGTCTTCGGACGGAAGCGAAAACATCTATCTCCGCAAGGAGGTCACGGTCAGAGGCCGCAACATGGCATCTGTGGAGAAGTTCATCCTCGAGAGTCAGGACGGGGACAATGCGGAGGCTGAAGTGACCGAAAAGGACGACTACTCAGCAAAGTTCGTCATCCCCGAAGAAATCAGCGGAACAGCAGCCAAGCAGATGACTCTCACGGCAGTATGGAACGGCGGCAACAGGACGGAGTTCGGCGAGGTGACCATCTTCCCGTTCTATTTCCAGACGGGGCTGAGGCTGGGCATCGGCTCGGGAAACAACACTCCGGAGAGCGGGCTCAGCAACTCGTTCCTCATGCTCGACGACCTCGCCACCATCTCCACGGCGGAATATGTTGAAGATAATGTCGACCCTTACCTCATGTCGGGAAGCAATACCGTCACGACGGCTCAGAACACCGTGACCGGCTCACAGGAGGAATATTACGGAGTGCAGCCATACACATTCATCATACTCTCCAGCGGCAAGCTGAGGATGTGCAACCCGGCCAACACCGCCAACCAGATCAGGAACTTCGTCTATGACGACGGAAGCGGCAAGACCAGGCTTCCGCAGACGTTCGGAACTCCGGTCCTGCGTCTGGAGGTGGCTTCTGATACTGAAAATCCTGAGCTGAAGGCCGCCGCAGCGAACGGTACGCTCACCGACATCACCATGTTCTCAGACAGGTGCGGGTCAAATGTGGTGGACTTCGCCGTCACTGAAGACGAAAAGAGCTGGACCGAGGGCAGCGTGGTGATAATCCAGTATGTCAACTACACGGGAGCATCTTCCGCGTCGTTCTCCTTCGACACCGTCTGCAGACAGGGATACATGGTCATCCGAGACATAACTGCCGGAGATCCGGTGTCTGGCTCAATCGACACCAACCCTGACGGCTATGTCGAATTCGACCTCTACTGGTCAAATGTGATCAACGAATAGAAAATGCGCGACTGAAAAAGAATGCACGACGTCATGAAACAAGTCATTTTATCCGCATTTACGGGTGTCCTGCTCATCACGGCGGGACATCCTGAGGCGGATGCCTCTTCTCTGACGGAACCGACACAGACCACGGAGCCGACACAGCCGACGGATGTGACACAGCCGACACAGCCGGAGCGGCGGACTGCTTCGGAGATGACTGCGTCCGGTACAGACATGACTGCATCCGGTACAGACATGACTGCGTCCGGTGAAACGGCAGGGACAAGCTACGAAGTGTCATCCGCAGAGGAGCTGTCGGCCTTGAGAAAAAAGCTGAAGGCAGGCGACACTGTGATCTGGAAGAACGGCACATATCGTGACGCCGGCGCAAGGCTCTACGGAGAAGGGACGGAAAACGCCCCGATCACCCTGAAGGCGGAGACTCCCGGAGGAGTCATCTTCACCGGGGCCTCATCCCTCTCGCTCAACGGCAGCCATCTGGTCGCCGAGGGGTTCTGCTGGAAGGAACTCGACACTTCGGTGAAAAGCTCTATAATGAGCTTCTCGAAGACGAGCTCCGACTGCCGCTTCTCAGACTGCATGATCGACGGAGCGAAGAGCAGGGCGTCGGAGACCGACTCCAAATGGGTGTCATTCTACGGGGAGCGCAACATCGTGGAACACTGCACGTTCTCCGACAAGCGCAACATGGGCTGTCTGATGGTGGTCTGGTTTGAAGAGGGCAAAGTGCCCGGACATATCATAAGAAACAACTTCTTCTCCAGGCCATACACTCATTATGACGACAAGGGCAAGGCCCGCAACGGGCAGGAGGCCCTGCGGATCGGGACAAGCGACGTGTCCATGTCGGAGGGAGGATGCCTCGTGACCGGCAACCACTTCTTCCGCTGCAACGGGGAGAGGGCGGAGATCATCTCCAACAAATCCTGCGGCAACACATATTCGGGCAACCTTTTTGAGGAATGCGACGGGACGCTGACCCTCAGACACGGAAACCGCTGCACAGTCAGAGGCAACTGCTTCATCTCGGGGAGAAAGCCTGATTCGGGCGGAATACGCATCATCGGCGAAGATCATCTCGTGGAGGGCAACGTCATCAGCGGAGCGACCGGAACAGGCTACAAGTCGGCCATCTGCCTCGTCAGGGGAGAGTCCGAGGCCGAGCTTTCGGGCTATTGGACGGTAAAGAACCCCGTGATAAGAGACAATGTGCTGATAGACTGCCGCTGCGGAATCACCATCAACTGCAGCGGAAGGAAAAGTCAGGACAGACATCCGGAGAACGCGCTCTTCGAGAACAATGTGATAGTGTCACACAAAGGCTACATGATGCCTGTATGTGTCATCGCGACTCCGGACGACGCCATGACATGGAAAGGCAACGTGATATTCGGCGGCAAGTGCAGCGGAATCTCGCTCCCTGCTGCGGCTCAGGAGCCGGAACTTCCGGACTACGGAAAGGAACGTGAGGCGATACGGGAAAACGCCGGCGTAAGATGGTAACAAGAATCGGAAATGAACGGAAAACTTCATAAGATGGCAGGGACGGCAGCGATGGCTGCCGCCATTATGGCCGGAGCGGCGAGCGTGCTTATGGCTCCGGCAGCGGAAGCCGCCAATGTCAGAGTCACTCTCGGCGAAGTGGCCGAAAGGCTGAGTGAGGCGGCCGGGGGCGACACCCTGACCGTCATCGCCGGGACATACAGGGACATGACTCTCGACTGGTCCGCCGACGCATCTGCCGAACGGCCGACTGTGGTCATCGCGGAACGCCCGGGCGCAGTCGTGATAAGCGGCCGCTCGTCGCTGAACATATCGGGAAAGGGACTCACTGTGTCATCTCTCGTATTTGCCGACGGAGAGATTGAAAAGGGAGCCGTGGTATCCTTCAGAAAGGGGGACTCGCTCGCGCGGGAATGCAGGCTCACAGACTGCGTGATCGACAGCTACGATCCCCCGCGCAGAGACATGAACACGAGCCACGTCCATCTCTACGGCAGAGACAACCGAGTGGACCACTGCTCCTTCCTCGGCAAGAAGTCGCTCGGAGTCACCTTGATAGTATGGCTCAACTACACATCATGCCTCGACAACAGGCATTCCATAGACCACAACATCTTCGGCCCGAGACCGGTATACGGTTCGAACGGCGCCGAGACCATAAGGATCGGCACGTCGCAGCAGTGCATGGAATCGTCCCGCACCTCTGTGAAGGACAATCTGTTCCTCCGCTGCAACGGAGAGGTCGAAGTGATCTCGGTCAAGTCAAGCGACAATGTCATCGAGGGCAATATACTCTATGAATGCCAGGGCGTGCTCGCCCTCAGACACGGGGAACGCAACATCGTCCGAGACAATATGTTCATCGGCAACGAAGTGAGAAACACCGGAGGAGTGCGCATCGTTGACTCAGGGCATGAAGTGGTCGGCAACAAGTTTTACGACCTCGCGGGAGACAGGTTCTTCTCTGCGCTCGCACTTATGAGCGCCGTGCCCAATTCCCTGCCGAACAGATATGTGCAGGTGGAAGACGTGCTCATCGAAGGCAACGGGTTCTACGGCTGCAGATCAATCGAATTCGGCACCGGACTCGACTATGAGAGGACACTTCCGCCAAAGGACATAACCTTCAGAGGCAACCTGATATGCAATCCTGATATGACCGCGGCATACGAGGCCTTTCCTGACGCAGACGGCATCATGTTCGAAGACAACGAAGTACGCCTCGCGGACGTCGAAGCCCGTCCTGAATACTCCGCCGTCGCCGAAGGCAAGGGAGCGCAGTGGTACGCCGATGCGGAAGAACTCAGACGCGGCATCGCACAGCCTGAAGCGGCAGCTGAGACAGACGGGAACGGCGTCGCCAAGACGATGGCCGGAAGCGGCGAAAAGATCATTGCCGAGCCGGGACAGAACCTTGCGGCCATCGTGGCGGCGGCTCCGGCAGGTGCATCGGTCATCCTCACGGACGGCACGCACAGGATAGAAGAAAGCCTGCGCATTTCTGTTCCGGTTGAGATTCTGGCGGCGGAAGGCGCCGAACCGGTGCTCAAGTTCGCAGGAAAGAAAAGTGACGACATGGTGAAGATCTGCGACGGAGGACGTCTGAGCATCAGCGGGATCACTTTCGACGGCACACCTGCAGACGGACGCCCGGGAGCAAAAGCCGGCATATCCACGGACACCGACATGATAAGCAGCTACAGCCTCAAGGTCGACAGATGCACGTTCAGGAACTTCGGCGAGAGTTCATTCATTCCGGTCAAGGGAATGAAAGGTACATTCGCGGACAGCGTCGTCATCAGCCGCTGCACATTCCGAGACCTTTCCGGAGATGCGGTCAACTATGCTGCCGAACTTGACGACAAAGGGAGATACAGCGCGGACGACGTCATAATCGAAGACTGCACTTTTGACCACATACTGGGAATCCCCGTCAACATCGCCCGCAACGGAAGCGACGAGAGCACTGCCGGGCCATACGTGCACGTCAGAGGCTGCGAATTCATCGACTGCTGCAACAAGGTGCGCGGCTCAGTCATCAGAATAATCGGGGCACAGGTCCTTGAGATAAGCGGATGCGACTTCACGGACAGCGGACGGGGCGGCTACAGCATCCGGCTCGACGACGCTCCGTGGGAAAAGCTGGACATAAGAGACCTTAAATTCACAAATTCAGGCAAAATATTATCCAACAGAGAGTTAACCCTCTAAATCACAAAAACCGCATAAAACACACATAAATGAAGAACATCATAAGAAATATGGCTCTCGCCGCACTGGCACTGCCCCTTGCAATGAGCCTTTCCGCCGCCTCGGAACATCCGAAGCGTCAGGATGCGGCTTTGGAGAAAAGCCATCCGATACTGATGCTGACGGAAGAATCCGTTGTCGAGATGCGCGAGGCCGCCGGCTCAGTGCCACGCTTTGACGCGGCGGTTGCGCAGCTCATCGCGGAAGCCGACGCCGCCGTGGAGAGAGAGCTCTGCGTTCCGGTTCCGAAAGACGGCGGAGGCGGCTACACCCACGAGATGCACAAGCAGAACTACTATGACATGTATAACTGCGGAGTGGCATGGCAGCTCACCGGAGACGAGAGATACGCCGAAAAGACGAAGGAGATAATGTATGCCTACGCCGAAATGTACCCCGGACTGGGCTACCATCCCCTCGGACTCTCCTCAGTACCGGGAAAGATATTCTGGCAGACCCTCAACGAGAGCGTGTGGCTCGTACACACATCGGTCGCATACGACTGCATCAGGGACTGGCTGACCGAGAAGGACAGAAGGCATCTTGAGAAGAATCTCTTTCGGCCGGTGGCCGAATTCATAATGGACGGGACTCCGGACAACAGGGCGAACAACGTCACCTTCAACAAGATGCATAATCACGGCACTTGGGCGACGGCCGCCGTGGGCATGATGGCCATAGCGATGGACGATGACGACCTCCTCGACAAGGCCCTCTACGGCTCGGACGAGACGGGAAAGAACGGAGGCTTCATCATGCAGCTTGACCGGCTCTTCTCCCCCGACGGATATTTCACAGAGGGAGCATATTACCAGAGATACGCGATATGGCCTTTCGTGACGTTCGCCCAGTGCATCGACCACTACAGGCCGGAGCTGGAGATATTCTCATACCGCGACGGCATCATAGTCAAGGCCGTGGAGGCCCTGCTCCAGATGGCATACGACGGGGAGTTCTTCCGATTCAATGACGCTCTGGAGAAAGGCTATGATGCACAGGAACTGATATATGCCGTGGACATAGCCTACAATGCCGACAGAAGCAGAAAGGACCTGCTCTCCATCGCACGCGACAGTCAGGACAGAGTGCTCGTGTCGGACGCGGGATATGCGGTGGCCAAAGACATTCAGGACGGACAGGCCGAGCCGTTCGAGCTGAAGAGCCTTCTCTTCAGAGACGGAGCCGACGGGAATCAGGGCGGATTCGTCGTGATGCGCTCGCCGAGAGAAGACCAGAACAGCGCAGTGACCTTCAAGGCCACGTCGCACGGGCTCAGCCACGGGCATTATGACAAGCTGACGTTCGCATACTATGACAACGGGCACGAGATAATCACCGACTACGGCGCCGCAAGATTCATCAACATCGAGGCCAAGTACAGCGGGCACTACACCGCCGAGAACAAGACCTACGCCATGACGACGATAGCGCACAACACCCTCGTCGCCGACTGCCGGAGCCATTTCGACGGCAAGATCAAAGTCTCATCCCTGCATTGGCCGCAGATGATGTGGGCGGATCTCGGAAAGAAGGCGGTGCAGACGGTGTCGGCAGTCGACACCGCAGCCATTCCGGGAGTGAGGATGCAGCGAGTGATCACATACGCCGACGTGCCATTCCTCGAATACCCTCTCATAATGGACCTGATGAAGGCGGAGAGCGCTCAAGAGCATGTCTACGACTATCCCGTCCACTACAACGGCCATGAGATCAGCCTCAGCGTGCCTTACGAGAAAGCTCTCGACGTCATGAGGCCTCTCGGAAAGGAAGACGGCTACAGGCATCTGTGGGTAGAGGCTCAAGCTCATGGAGGAGACGGAGTCACCTCATACACTTGGATGACAGGAGACAGGATGTACACGATAAGCACGGCCACCACCCCTCAGACCGAGATATTCATCGTGAGGACGGGAGCGGATGACCCGAATTTCAACCTCCGCTCAGAGCCGGGCTATGTGCTGCGCGAGAACGGCAGAAGCAGCCACACTTTCGCGTCCTGTATAGAAACGCACGGCCGCTACGACATGCAGGTGGAGCAGTCGGCCAACCTCGTGCATTCGTGCAAGGGAGTGAAAGTGCTGCACGACGACGGAGACCTCACCGTCGTGGAATACGAGTTCATAAACGGACACAGCGTCGTCCTCGCCTGCTGCCTCAGAGCCACATCGCCGCAGGAGAGGCATTCGGTGACACTCCCCGACGGCACGACGCTCACATGGACCGGAGCAGTGTCGGTGACGTGCCGATAGCCATACGGAAATCCGGACAGCCATACGGACGACAGGGAGACAAGACGGACGGCGAAACGCAGCCAGATACGAATGAAACATATCCGGAACATATAAATGCAGAACATATATTATTGAAAAGTATTATGAAGACAAGAAGCAAGACATTCCAGATCGAAAAGGAGACCGCGTGGGAGACCACAGGTCCGGGCGTGAAAAGACAGATCATGGGCTACGACGGCCAGCTGATGATGGTTAAGGTTCATTTCAAGAAGGGAGCCGTAGGCACCCTCCACGAGCACTATCACAGTCAGGCCACCTATGTGGTGAGCGGCAAGTTCGAACTCCAGATCGGAGACGAGAAGAGAGTGATCGAGGCCGGAGACGGCTACTATGTGGAGCCGGACGCTCTCCACGGCTGCGTATGCCTTGAGGAAGGTACGCTCATCGACACGTTCTCTCCCGTACGCGAGGACTTTCTCCGCGCGTCCGGCCTGCTCAAGTGAGACCGGCTGTCATGAAATTGTGAAATCACACGAAAAGGACAAGAATGAAGATCAAAGGATTGAGATGGTGGGTGATCTCCCTCATTGTGGCCATCACCATCATCAACTACCTGGACAGGAACACTCTCTCCATCATGTGGCAGGGCATAGTCGAAAGCCTCGGCCTCATCGACAGGGAGGGGCTTACGGAAGCCGAATACAGCACCAGGACAAAAGAGCTTTACGCCTACATCAACATGTTTTTCATGGTGGCGTACGGCATCTCCCAGATGCTCTCCGGCAAACTGTATGACAAGATCGGCACAAGAAAGGGATTTGTGACTTCAGTCCTCATCTGGGGCATCTCTGACGCCTGCACCTCGCTGGCGACAGGAGTAAAGTCTCTCTGCGGATTCCGCGCCGCGCTCGGTCTCGGAGAAGCCGGCCCGTGGCCGGGAGCAACCAAGAGCAACGCCGAATGGTTCCCGCAGAAGGAGCGTGCGATGGCACAGGGGCTGTTCAACGCCGGCGCGTCTGTCGGAGCGATACTCTCCCCTATCATCATCGCCCTGCTGTACACGGTATGCGGATGGAAGCTGACATTCGTCGTAGTCGGAAGCCTCGGCATCCTCTGGATTATCCCGTGGCTGATCATCAACAAGAAAGGACCGAAGGAGCATCCGTGGATAACCGACCGTGAGCGAGAATACATCATATCCGGCCAGCCTGAATGCAAGGTCTGCTCGGACAAGGGTCTCTCATGGAAAGAGCTGCTCTCCAACAGGAAGAGCTACGCAGTGATCCTCGGGAGATTCTTCCTCGACCCTATATGGTGGATGTTCGTCACATGGCTTCCGATCTACCTCTTCGATGTCTATAAGTTTGACATCAAGGACATCGGAATGACGGCATGGGTTCCGTACGTCGGAGCGGCGATCGGCTCGCTCACCGGCGGATGGTTCTCCGGATGGCTCGTAAGCAGGGGCAGAAGCGTCAACTTCGCCCGCAAGCTCTCCATCGTGATCGGCGCCCTGCTCACCCTTCCGTCACTCGTGGCGGTAGCCTTCGTGCATGACGCGGTTTCGGCTGTTCTCCTCATGGCGGTGATACTCTGCGGATATCAGTTCTCCATGAACAACATCCAGACTCTCGCGAGCGACCTCTACACCGGGAAGAGCGTAGGCTCGCTCGCAGGACTCGGCGGAGCTGCGGCAACCCTCGGGACGATCATATCCATCTTCCTCGTGCCTATGCTGACTGAAGGCGGCAACTGGCTGCCGTTCTTCATCATGGGAGCTCTGCTCGTGCCGCTCAGCCTCATCTGCATCTTCGCATTCGGAGGAAAGATCGAGCAGCAGGTGAAATAGAAACATTTTAAACAACACATTTAACGGTTTTTAAAAACAGAAAAGACATGAACTGTAAAAGACTTGAAGGAAAAGTTGCCGTCGTGACAGGCGGCGCCCGCGACCTCGGCCGCGCAGTTTCCGTGAAACTCGCACTTGAGGGAGCAAAAGTTTGTCTCAACTATTTTGACAATGAGGATGACGCCATGGCAACCCTCGAGATGATCAAGAAGGACGGGGGCACAGCCATCGCCGTTCAGGGAGACATGACCAAGGCTGCCGACGTGAAGAATCTCTTTGCAAAGACCGCTGAGGCATTCGGGGACAAGATTCACGTGCTCGTGAACGTGGTAGGCGGACTCGTCGGAAGGAAGCTCATCACAGAACAGGACGAGGCATGGTACGACTTCCTTATGGACGTCAACATGAGAAGCGTGTTCCTCTGCACGAGGGAGGCAGTTCCTATGATGACCGAAGGCGGCTCCATCATCAACTTCTCATCTCAGGCAGCAAGGGACGGCGGCGGCCCGGGCGCATCCATGTACGCCACAGCAAAGGCTGCCGTAATGTGCCACACGAGGGCGATGGCAAAGGAACTCGGCCCTCAGGGCATCAGAGTCAATGCGCTCGCCCCGGGAATGATCAACACTTCGTTCCACGACAGATTCACCAAGCCTGAGGCAAGGGAGAACCTCCACCACACCGCACCTCTGCGCAGAGAGGGAACGGCCGCTGAAGTAGCCGACCTGGTATGCTTCCTCGCTTCCGAGGAGTCTTCATACCTCACCGGAACAGCCATCGACATCAACGGAGGCTGCCTCTTCTCATAATCCGCAAGAGTACTGGAAACATGGCTTCCGCCTTCTCGGCATGTCCGCCGGCATCTGGCGGAAGCCATTTATCTTGACTCCCATTTATCTTGACTACTATTTATCTTTATAGTCTATTTTTGACGACACCGCTTTGACACGAACGATGAAAACCACTTCACTTCTGAAACTTGCCGTTGCGACGCTTCTGCTTGCCGGCACCGCATCATGCGAAGACACGGCTCTCACTCCTTCGGACGGAGATTCCGCAGGCCAGGGAGACGATCCGGGCAAGAATCCCGACGACGGCAACGGAGACGGACAGGACGGAGATGAGGACGGTGACGACAACGGAGAAGAGAACCCCGGAGGCGGCGAAGAACAGCCGTCGGAAGATCTCGTGATATCGTCTGCGGCTGAGCTCGAGGCCCTCGGCGACATACCGGCCGGGAGTACGGTCGTATGGAAAGACGGAGTCTACGAAGATGCCGCTCTTGTCCTCGGCTGGACAGGTACGGAAGAGAATCCGATCGTTTTCAGAGCCGAGACCCCGGGAGGCGTGACCTTCACGGGCGCCTCATCGCTTACGGTCAGCGGCAGCCGGATTGAAATAAGCGGCTTCAGATGGCGCGACCCCGAGCCTGCCGGAGAACATCTCATACGCTTCAGAAGCGGGTCGTCCCACTGCGTTCTCGAGGACTGCGAAGTGGACGGTTCGGGCAGCGAGCCGCGTGGCGAAGGGAGTTCGTTCAAATGGGTGTCACTCTATGGCACCGGACACACCGTGACAAGATGCGCATTCAACGACAAGAAGGACATGGGTGCCCTTCTCGTGGTGTGGCTCGAAGACGGAGTGCAGGCCGGCCATGTCATATCACACAACAGCTTCAGCCGTCCGGAGACCATTCTCGACAGCGAGGGCGAGCCGGCCAATGAGCAGGAAGTCATGAGGATAGGCGACAGCAGCAACTCTATGCAGGACGCAGGATGCATCATCGAGAACAATTATTTCCACAGCTGCAACGGCGAAAAGGCAGAGATAGTCTCCAACAAGAGCTGCGGCAATGTCTACAGGGGCAACGCATTCTTCGAGAGCTGCGGGACCCTCACTCTGAGACACGGCAACAACTGCACCGTCAGCGGCAACTTCTTCTACGGCTCCGACTTGTCTGACACGGGAGGAGTACGCATCATCGGCGAAGGCCATATGGTGGAGAACAATGTGTTCGAACGCCTCAACAGCGTAGGCTACAAGGCCGCGCTCTGCATCTGCGCCGGGCAGGAGAATCCGGAGCTCAGCGGATATTGGCAGGTAAAGAACGCCACCGTAAGAGCCAACGTGTTCATCGACTGCAACCTCGCCATGCACATCAACTACGGCAGCTCTTCAATGGTGCTTCCGGTGCTCTCCACCGTGATTGAAGACAATGTGGCCGTTACCCCTGAAGGACCTGACGGAAGCCTGTATGTGGTCAGATACGAGAACACCGATCCGCAGGCGGAGATCACATGGAGCGGAAACACGTTCTACGGCCGTTTCAGGAACAACTATTTCGGCCTCACTTCCGTAAAGACCCGTCCTGAGGTCAGCAGCTGCCTCGGGCAGATTGAAGACGTCGCCTCGGCGGCCGGCCCGTCATGGGACGCCGGACAATGACGGGGCGGCGGACGAGAATACATGACCTGACGACAGTCAACAATGAGGAACAGAAAGAAAGACATCAGATGAAGACACTCAGAATAATATTATTGACGGCGCTTCTCTCGGCATCATGCGAAGAAGCCAGTCTGGCCGACGGCAATCAGGACAAAGACAGAGGAGGCCAGACAGACCCCACCGAAGACATCAGGAAGGAAGGGGCGCTGACAGCGGACGGCAACGACGCCGACACCTACAGCCTCATACTCAAATCCGGCTACAACTATGAGACGCCGGACAATTCCGGAGCCCATGCCTCCGCCCCGTTCAGGCACATAAGGCAGAGCTATGACGATGAGCTCGGAAAGTATGTGTTCGACTTCATCCTCCATATTGAAAATGACGATGACAGAGGCAAGCCGGACGTGACCGACAGGCAGAGGAACGAGATAAAGACCGACGCCAAGTCTCCTGCAGGCATGGTGGCACAGGAGGGCGAGACACTCAGGATGACATGGAAATTCAGGCTTCCGGAGGGGATGAAGACCACAAAGGCATTCTCGCATATCCACCAGATCAAGGGAATAAGCGACAAGGAAGGGACAGCGGACGTGGCCATGCCGGTGTTCACTTTCACCGTCCGCACCCTGAGCAGCGGGAAACAGCAGTTCCAGGTGATCCATGTGGGTCCGTCCCCTTCTTCAAACACATATCTCGCAAAGGCTGACCTTTCTGAATTTCTCGGAGAATGGGTCGAGGCCACAGAGACAGTACGCTTCAGCGACAATGGTGCCTACGAACTCGTAATCAGAAGGATAAGCGACGGAAAAACGCTCGTCTCAGTCAAAGAGGACGACATCGCCACATGGCGCGAGGCAGCGGCAGGCATGAGACCCAAATGGGGGCTATACCGCAACTTCGGAGAAGACGGGTCGCTCAAGCCTGAGCTCCGGGATGAGGTGCTCAGATTCGCTGACTTCCTGATCGAGAAGCCCTAAAATTGGTGTTATTGGTTTAATTTTTATATCTTCGCGGGGAAATCCTAATGAAAAAATTTAAAATGACGAATTGTACGCATTCCAAGGAAGTTGCAGCAGTGATTGATCATGTGAGAGGACTTCTGGATTCGGGAAGGATAAGACCCGGAGACAGGCTCCCTGCGGAGAGAAGACTTGCGGAACAGCTTGGTGTGGGCAGGGCCTATGTCAGAACGGCATTCCAGAAGCTTGAATTCTACGGCATAGTCAGGACTTTCCCGCAGAGCGGCACCGTCGTGGCAAACCAGACTGTCCAGGTGCTGGAAAGCCTCATCTCGGACATGCTCCAGATAGACAACTACGACTTCTCCTCCCTCGTCCGCGTCAGGGTTCTGCTTGAAGTCGAGGCCATAAGGCTGTGCGCAGAAAACAGAAACGACAACGACATAGCCCTGATGAAGGCGGCTCTCGAAGACTGCGACAACAGCCTTGAGACCGACCGCAGGGTTGAAAAGGACTTCGCATATCATCAGGCCATAGCGAGATCGTCGCATAATCCTGTCATCGCCTCCCTTCTGCTTGTGATAACTCCCGACGTGCTGTCCTATTATTTCAAATACAAAGTGTGCGACACGCCTGCCGACATAGTGAGGCAAGAACACCACGACATGCTGAGATACATTGTGGAACAGAAGCCCGACAAGGCGGAAGAAATGCTCCGCAAGCATCTTGAGGGAGTATGCCGCCTCGCAAACGAACAGAAGTTCCACTGAGACCTCCGGCCGCCGGAGAAAGAACATGACAGACTTTAAATGAACAAGGACAAACGGATGAACAGGAAAGTAATAATTTTTTCAGCCCCGTCAGGCGCGGGCAAAAGCACCATCGTCAATCACCTGCTCCATCTTCACCCGGAGCTTGAATTTTCAATATCAGCGACTTCCAGAGCCCCGAGAGGGAACGAGCAGAACGGGAAAGAATATTATTTCTTCTCCGAGAGCGAGTTCAGGGACCTTATCGCACGCGATATGTTCATTGAACACGAGGAAGTCTATCCCGGGTCGTTTTACGGCACTCTGAAATCCGAAGTCGAGCGAATCTGGGCAAAAGGGCACGCGATAGTGTTCGACATCGACGTCAAGGGCGGGGTAAATCTCAAGAGAATCTTCGGGGCGCAGGCTTTCTCGATCTTCATTCAGGCTCCGTCTGTCGAGGTCCTCAGGCAGAGGCTTACAGGCAGGGGCACTGATTCTCCGGAAGCCATTGAGAGACGTGTGGCCAAAGCGGCCGCAGAAACGGAATATGCGAAAGGCAAATTCGACTATGTTCTCGTCAATGACAATCTCGAAAAGGCCTTTGCCGAGGCAGAAAAGGCCGTCGGCGAATTTCTCTGCAGAGAGTAGGCTACGCCTTCGGGAAGACAACGAAGAGGCGATGAAGAGAGTGGCTGTATACTCCGGCACGTTCAACCCGCTTCATATCGGTCATCTTGCGATCATGAGATATCTGACCGAGAGGATGGGGTTTGACGAGGTGTATCTCGTGGTTTCCCCGCAGAGCCCGTTCAAGTGTCATCTCGACGCCGAAAGCGGGAAAGAGAGGTTTAGAGCGGCGCAAGCAGCAGTGGCGAGACATCCTGAACTTAAGGTCCGTCCGGACGACACCGAGCTCCATCTTCCGGCGCCCAACTACACGATACGCACGCTCGACGCCCTGAAGAGGAGAGAACCCGACAACGGATTCACGCTTATCATAGGGGCGGACAATCTCGAGGAAATCGCAAGATGGCGCGACTACCGGAGGCTGCTCACGGAATACGGCGTGGCCGTCTACCCGAGACAGGGCCATGACATGGATGCCGCGAAGAAGCGTCTGGAGGGAGAGACGGGCGGAGACGGATACAGAATCACGCTGATGTCAGACGCTCCGGTCGTAGACGTCTCCTCCACCATGATCAGAGAAGGCCTTGCCGCCGGAAAGGACATGAGCCGCTTCCTGATGTAGGCTTTCAGACATGACGTATATACGGGCAAGGGCGGCGGATCTGCCGGCAACGCTCCGGACTGAGGCAGGACATCCCGCCCGGCGGACCGGCGGATAAAGGAAGTCATCTGCGGCGGAAGCCGAATTTAGGGGTAATCCCAACAAAGGCCTCGAAATTGATTCCGGGCATAGGATGAGAGAGTACCGAGACATAATCCTCATCAAAGAGATTCTTCACGGCAATCGAGACCGACATGTCCGCCCACCTGAACGAAAGCCGCCTGGACACGGTCAAATCGCTCATGAAATAGTCGGGCACTACGCCTGAGATTGAGACGTCATTGCTTGACATCGTGTATCTGTCGCTGTACCAGCACCATTTGTAGAGCAGACTCCATGAACGGAACGAAAGTGCCCCGACAACAGAAGCGGAATACTCCGGCACATACACAAGCTGTTTCCCCACCGAGTCATCCCGGATGCTCATCGGCTCTCCGCAGTTGACCGACGGAGACCATGTGAAGCTGCCGTCGACGGACAGCCTCCAGTCTCGGGCAAATCTCCAGTCCATACGGAGCGTCTGCTCGACCCCATAGGCATGGACCTTCATCAGATTGACCGGCCTGTAGAAATTCTTGCGTGCCCCATCCGGCAGCCAGAGAATCCAGTTGTCCACATAAGAATCAAACCACGAGCCCTCCCCCGAAAGACTCATCTTCGCGTCGGAAAGACCGATGGAGAAAGAATATCCGACATCATAGAAAAGCCCGGTCTCCGGCTCGAGGTCCGGATTGCCGCCGGGCAGAAAATACCAGTCGTTGAGCGTCGGATAACGGCAGTTGCGTGACGCTGATGCCTTAAGATGCAGATTTCCTCCCGGAGAGACCAGAAAATCAAGACTCAAGGCCGGAAGCAGAGGAGAAAAGCTGTCTCCGTAAAGCTCCTCCCTCGCCGAGAGCACTACGGAGAGAGGACGCACAGGCCGCCATCTTAGCGACACTGCGGCCGAAGCCTCGATCCTGGACGCCTCATAGCCGAGCCCTTCGCCTGACGGTGTCATCACCATCTCGTCTGCCGACCTGACATGATGCCCGTTGAGGGTGAGATCCGTCTTCAGCCTCCACTTTTCTCCGAAATTTCTCGTATGGCGGCCGCGGAGAAAGACCGTGCCGGTACGGCTGCGGGACTTTGTCATATAGTTCATCCCGGCATTCCCGTTCGCCCTGGCATAGTCATAGTCAAGTCCCGTCCAGGCATATCCCGCCGACACCTCGGCAGATGAGACGCTTCCCCACGAGCGGCTCCACGACAGGACAGAGCGCAGGGTGCTCTCCCTCTGCCCGTTGATGAAGTCGACAGGTTCGCCGTAGTCCACCGAAAGCCTCGGAAGCTCACGTCTCGAGCGCAAAAGCCAGACGGACAGGACAAAGGCGTCCCCGGCATCGGTATCATAGCGGACATCCTGAAGCAGATGCATATCAAGCCACGCTCCGTTGACATTTCTCTCAACGGGATGCCTCGTGGCTATGATGTTCATGTCCCCGTCATAGACATTCTCGTTCTTGTCGGTGTTGACATATCTGAAATCGTTTCTCGAAGATGAGACCGCCAGCCTCGTCGACGAGCTGAACCGTCGCCCCCCATAAGATATCCTGAGGTATTCGTCGGCCGTCACATAAGAACCGAAGCCCTGCACATACTGCATCGAGAAGCCCTTTCCCGGCTTTGCCCCCGTCACCAGCTCGACAGCTCCGCCCATCCCCCCCGAAACCGCGTCCAGAGAGGAAGTGCCGTGAAGCAGACGGACTCCGTCGGTAAGGAAGGACGGAATCATGGAAAAGTCGGTCATGCCGAGCATGGGAGAATTGATCTTCATCCCGTTCCAGAGCACCTGGGTATGCGAGGACGAAGTGCCTCGGAATGACACCGTGGAGAGTGACGATCTTCCGGACTGCTTCACGAACACGGCGGAATTATAGGCAAGCAGATCAGACAGAGACACGGATATGTTCTCCCTCAGCGCGAGCGAATCGAAGACCGTCACCTTCATGCCGGGCCCGGACGAGAGTCTGAACGCCGTGACGGACGCTCCCCGCAGCTCCTCGTGATGCTCCTGCGCGGCCAGCCGGCAGCACATGAAGCCCGAGAAGAGAGCCAGCGAAGCACAGAGCCAGCGTCCCGAAGACATCTGCCGCAGACGCATCAGTAGGCCCAGCAGAATGATCCGGGACAGATGCCGACGGTAAACTCGTCCTCACGCACCCCTTCCGCGGAATATCTGACCACTGCGCCGTTCTGCTGATAGTCGACGGCATCCGACACATAGATCTCCCCGGTCTCCGGACTGACAGTGAAGGAATAGGGATTGCCGTCCGCATCGATGAACGGCCCGGACGGGAGTTCTGAAGCCGAGGCTGACATCTTCCACACATCCCCGTTCCTGAGAAAGTAGAGATTTTCTCCTGAAGCGTCCGTCTGCAGTTCAGAAAGGCTGTCTCCGAGATTGAAAAGGATCTCCGTCTCCACCGTGAACGACTCAGGATCTATCCTGACGAGCTTAGGAGCCTCATACCCTGCAGGATTGCCCTCCCATGCTCCCCCGTCAGTCAGAGCCCAGAGCCTGCCGAAGGCATCGGCACAGACGGACTCCGGCTGAACGCCTACCTCAAGAGAGGCGACTATCTCATCTGTCGAAGAATCTATCTTCAGCACGCTCTTCTGATACGACCAGCAGTTGACGAACACGTCATTCCCTATCATGACGATTCCCTCAGTGGAGGCCGAGCCCTGATCCATGCCGGTCTCTATGGTCCCCGTCACAGAATATGTCGACGGATCGACTATAAGAATCCGGCTGTCAAAAAGCTGGGTCACATACGCCTTCTCATCGGTGACGAAACGGATGCATCTCGGAGAGGGGAGCTCAGGAGCCGTGACGCGCCCCTTCTCCCTGAAAGTGACCGGGTCCACAGCGAAGATCACGTGCGAGCCGTTCACAACGACCCAGAGCACCCCGTCATGATATGTCATCGACTGGCCTGTATCTCCGAGCCTCTGGCCGTTGGCTCTGTAGAAAACCTCATTCTCGACACTGCGGTCAGCAGGGTCATAATACGAGAGGGAAGCGTTGCCGCTGTTGAAACTTCCCTCCGAAAGGATGAACAGTCCGTCGCCTCCGGAAGGAGCGGGGTCATCTCCACCGGCCTGCGGCTTTTCCATACAGCCGAACGGAAGCAGCGAGAACAGAGGTAGCGCAAGCCACGCGAAAACGCGCCTGCGAATTCCATGAGATACGGTAGTTTTCATTCTGTTATGGTTTTTGTCGTTGTTTCTGCAAGCCGTATCCGCAGATACGCACATCCGCAACGCGGACGGGAGACTCCCCGACGACATTTTCCGCCCCGGGAGGAGACGGAAGACAGAATGTCACGGTCGGCAGCCGTATTCCCGCGGCGCGTCATGCGGACGGATGCGGCAGGTCTTCTGACTCGTCCGGTCCGTGCGCCTTCCCGCCTTATGGCAGTGACATAATGCACAGACTCTTACAATGGACATACAGCAACGGGTATTGTCCCGGATTCCGACCGGATTCCCTATTGAGCCCGACGGGCACCGCATCCGGGACGCATCCGCCTGCAATAATCTCGCCGCATTTGCTAAATTTGCATCTGGAAACAGGATGAGTGATGGAAAAGACCGCACACACAGAGACTGAAAGAAAATTTCTGGTGAAAGACTGCTCGTACAAGGCGTCTGCCACTGAAAGCATAAGAATGAAGCAGGGATATATCTGCCGCGAATCAGGCAGAACGGTCCGCATACGAATCGCCGGAGACAGGGCATGGCTCACGATAAAGGGCCGTTCCACCGAAGACGGGCTGAGCAGGATGGAATGGGAGACCGAAATCGGAGTCTCCGACGCCGAAATGCTCATGACCCTGTGCGGAGACAGCGAAAGCCGCCTGACAGGAGCGGAGGACTCCGGCATAATCGACAAGACCCGGCATTATGTACCGGTCGGAGAACATATCTTTGAGGTGGATGAGTTTCACGGGGCAAATGAAGGGCTCACAATCGCCGAGATCGAGCTCAAAAACGAATCCGAGCCGTTCAGCAGACCTGAATGGCTCGGAAAGGAAGTCACCGGAGACCGGCGCTACTACAATTCAATGCTCATCGGACATCCCTATTCCGTCTGGGACGATCCGGCGAAGGCGTGACGGTAGCCCTGCACCTTGTTCCAGCCCCCGCGAGTGAAGTCGGGCACCTCCACGGGAGCGTTGCCGTTCTCTATCGATATGGCGGTCAGCTCCGTAAGGCAGCACCATTCCGCAAGGTCATAGACATCCATGTCGAGAGGGAGGCCGTTGCGCAGGCAGTAGATGAGCCTGTAGTCCATGATATAGTCCATGCCGCCGTGGCCTCCGACCTTTTTCGCGGTCTGCTCGAGCTCCTTTTGGATAGGATGCCTATACTTCGCCATCAGGGCATCCTTCACTTCCTCCGGAACGAAGCTGTGCGCCGAAAGATTCTCGATATCCACCTTGCCCTCGCCTGCGGCAGAGTCTGAATCGGGAGCCAGATCGCCAGCCTTCGAAAAGTCCACCATATATCCTTCGACAGGATACTTGTTGGCGAATCCCTTTGTGCCGGTAAGCTGATAGAGCCTGTTGTACGGACGAGGATTCACCACATCATGCTGAATCATTATCGTCTTGCCTTTCTCAGTGCGTATCATAGTCATCGTGTGGTCTCCGTTCCGGAAATCCGGAGCGGCCTCTCCGCGATGCTTCTCGTAATATTCCTTCCCGTTGACGGCCCTGGTGTCCATCGACACGAGCACATTCATCTTGTCCCCCCTGTGGATGTCCATCGCCTGGCAGACAGGGCCGAGACCGTGCGTCGGATACACGTCTCCGCGATGATCCCTGTTGTAGAGAAGCCTCCAGTCATGCCAGTATTCATCCCAGAATTCGTCAAGATTGTGTATGTATGCACCCTCTCCGTGAAGAATCTCCCCGAAAAGTCCGTGCTGGGCCATATTGAGAGTCGTCAGCTCGAAAAAGTCATATACGCAGTTCTCCAGCTGCATACAGTGTCTTCTCGTCCGTTCCGAGACATTTATAAGACTCCATATCTCGTCGAGGCTCATTGCCGCAGGCACCTCAATCGCCGCATGCTTGCCGTGTTCCATCGCGTAGATGGCCATCTTCGCGTGAGACTTCCAGTCTGTGGCTATATACACGAGGTCGATGTCATCCCTCTCGCAGAGCCGCTTCCAGGCATCTTCCGAGCCGTAGTACAAAGCCGCTTCAGGCCGTCCGAACCTTTCAAGGATTCCGGCTGCGGCCTCAGCCCTGTCCTGCTCGAAGTCGCAGAGGGCGACTATTTTCGTGCCGTCTATCTGGCACATTCTCTCCACGGCTCCCGGGCCGCGCATTCCCAAGCCGATGAATCCGATTCGCACCGTATCAAGCGGCGGAGCGGCAAAACCGATCATATCCTCCTGACCGGCAGGTCTCTCCGGAACTTCCGTCCTTATCATTGACATCTTCTCTCCCCCGGAACAGGAAAACAGCAGCGGCAGCAGCAAGGCCGCGACGGCAAAGACGAAAAAGCGTTTCATGGCCATTGATTTTTGGTAATTCTTAATATTTTTTGATAATTCTATAATATGAAAAACTTGAATATGAAAAACTTGAGATTACTGTCCATCACGGAAAACTTGAGATTTCTGCCCGCCTTCAGCAAGAGCCGCATCGGCGATCGGGGCCCAGCTGACCGGAAGAGGAGCCTCTATCGTCATCTCCGTCTTTCTGACCGGATGCACGAAACTTATCCTTCTGGCGTGAAGACATATTCCTCCGTCAGGATTCGAACGCTGCGCCCCGTATTTCAAATCTCCCTTTATGACGCAGCCGACGGAAGACAGCTGACACCTTATCTGATGATGTCTGCCGGTGAGGAGCTCGACCTCAACAAGCCAATAGCGGTCGGCATGTCCAAGAGTCCGGTATCTGAGCCTCGCCTGCCTCGCGTCCTTTCTCATCTCAGGATTGCCAGTGTACACATAAGACTTGTTCTGGACCTCGTTGCGCACAAGCCAGTCCGTCAGCTCTCCTGAAGAAGGATATGGTTCAGAGCATACGAGAGCCCAGTAGATCTTGTGCATATCACCCGTGCGGAACATGGCATTGAGCCTTTCGAGAGCCTTCGATGTCTTGGCGAGGACCGTCACTCCGCTCACAGGCCGGTCCAGACGATGGGGAATGCCGATGAACACCCCTCCCTCCTTCTTGTTTCTCATCGCGATGAAGGCACGATACAGCTCGGCCAGAGTCTCATCCTCCGTCCTGTCGGCCTGAACTATCTCTCCTGAACGCTTGTTGACCACGAGGAGATGATTGTCCTCGTAAAGAATCCGGCTCTCGGCATCGGCATATTCGCGTTCTGTCAATTCTCTATACAGCATTGCCTGAAACATTAAGTCCGGCCGCGGACCCGAAGCTCCTGCGGCTGACAGCGGACAAATATAGAAAATATACTGAAAATCCCGCGCAGAACATCACGTAAATTAGTTTTCCCCATCTGAAGACGTCACTGTCATGACATGAGATTCTGACATTTTGACACATTCGGGGCGGCTCAGGCCATTGGCACAACATTCGATAATAGCGGGTCGTCGTCTCGGGACTCCGGATGAGGAGGCCGCAGGAGGAAAACCTCCGGGAGACGGCGGAAAATTTTGGAAAAACAAAAAAAACAAGGAGAAAATATCATGGGAAAAATCATCGGAATTGACTTGGGAACCACGAACTCTTGCGTGGCAGTGATGGAAGGCAACGAGCCTACCGTCATCATCAACAACGAGGGACAGAGAACCACACCTTCCGTAGTGGCGTTCACTGACGGCGGGGAGAGAAAGATAGGCAACCCTGCCAAGAGACAGGCCATCACCAACCCGCACAAGACCGTGTTCTCCATAAAGAGATTTATGGGAGAGACATACGATCAGGTGGGCAAGGAAATAGAGAGAGTGCCTTACAAAGTCGTCAGAGGCGACAACAACACTCCGAGAGTGGACATCGACGGACGGCTCTACACTCCGCAGGAAATCTCGGCAATGATCCTTCAGAAGATGAAGAAGACTGCGGAAGACTATCTGAGACAGGAGGTTACTGAGGCCGTCATCACCGTTCCTGCCTACTTCTCCGACTCGCAGAGACAGGCAACGAAGGAAGCCGGCAAGATCGCGGGACTCGACGTGAAGAGAATCATCAACGAGCCTACCGCAGCGGCTCTCGCCTATGGTCTGGACAAGAAGAACAAGGACATGAAGATCGCCGTGTACGACCTTGGCGGCGGTACGTTCGATATTTCAATCATGGAACTGGGAGACGGCGTGTTTGAAGTGAAGTCCACCAACGGTGATACCCACCTCGGAGGAGACGACTTCGATCAGGTGATCATCGACTGGCTCGCATCGGAGTTTGCCGCAGAGAACGGAGGCATCGACCTCAAGAAGGACCCTATGGCTCTTCAGAGACTTAAGGAAGCCGCTGAAAAAGCGAAGATCGAGCTGTCAAGCCAGACATCAACGGAAATCAACCTTCCTTACATCATGCCTGTAGACGGCATTCCTAAGCATCTTGTGAAGACGCTCACCAGAGCAAAGTTCGAGCAGCTCGCAGACAGCCTCTTCCAGAGGACTATCGAACCTTGCCGCAAAGCTCTTCAGGACGCAGGGCTTCAGGCTTCGGACATTGACGAGGTGCTTCTCGTCGGAGGTTCAACCCGTATTCCGGCAGTTCAGGAGATAGTTAAGAAGTTCTTTGGCAAGGAGCCTAACAAGAGCGTAAACCCTGACGAGGTCGTCGCAATCGGCGCAGCAATTCAGGGAGGCGTGCTCGCAGGCGATGTGAAGGATGTGCTTCTGCTTGACGTGACCCCGCTTTCACTCGGAATCGAGACTCTCGGCGGCGTGATGACCAAGCTCATCGAGTCCAACACCACCATCCCTACCAAGAAGTCGGAAGTGTTCTCTACCGCGGCAGACAACCAGCCGTCAGTTGAAATCCACGTCCTGCAGGGAGAGAGGCCTATGGCAAAGGACAACAAGGAAATCGGAAGATTCCATCTGGACGGCATCGCTCCGGCACCGAGAGGAATCCCGCAGATCGAGGTCACGTTTGACATAGACGCCAACGGCATCCTCAACGTGTCTGCAAAGGACAAGGCTACAGGCAAGGAGCAGAAGATCCGCATCGAGGCGTCTTCAGGGCTCAGCGATGCAGAGATCCAGAGGATGAGGGACGAGGCAAAGGCCAATGAGGCAGCCGACAAGGCCGAGAAGGAGAGAGTCGACAAGATCAACAACGCCGATGCGCTCTGCTTCCAGACCGAGAAGAACCTCAAGGAGTACGGCGACAAGATTCCTGCCGACAAGAAGTCTGCTATCGAGTCCGCCCACAAGAGTCTGAAGGAGGCCGTAGACGCCAAGAACATCAATGACATCGAGAGATACACCGAGGAGCTGAACAACGCTTGGCATGCCGCCTCAGAGGATATGGCCAAAGCCGCAGGAGCACAGCAGGGAGGTCCTCAGGGTCCTTTCCAGGGCAATCCGCAGCAGGGTCCTCAGAACGGGCCGGACGATCAGGGTCCTGATGAGCAGTGACAGGCCGGACAGGAAACAGTGACAGGCCGGACTGCTATACGACAGGTCGGACTGCTATACGACGGGCAAATTATGTTCGGAATGCAGACGGCCTACATAAATGACAACGGCCTACATAAATGACAAATGAATGAAGAGAGGCTGACCTCAGAGTCCGAAGACTCGGGGTCAGCCTCTCTTTTCGTTTTTCAGGCATGGCCTACAGATCCAGGCGTCTGAGATCCATGCGTCTGATCAATAGGTGGAGAAATCCCCGTAATGCACTTCAATCAGACAGTTTGAGAGTCCCGTTCCGGCATCCGTCTGTCTGACGAAATGGTAATATCCGTCAGTGCCGTAAGCCCGGCAATTGGAACGGTCAATCCTGATGGAGTCAACATATTCTCCGGAAAGGCCGATGAAACGGAAAGACCCTGCCCGCCCTTCTCCGAACACGCCTGAGAGGGCGCTCAATGTGGCGTCGTAAGAGTACTGAGGATCCCGTATTCCGACCGGCAGATCGACAGAAGATACGCCTACATTCTGAATCAGGCCGTTCGGACGGCAAGTCTTGCCTGTCTTGACATCATATATGCTGACATAGCAAAGGCTTTCCCAAAAATCAGCATAGCCGGCTACCGACCATCTGCTCAGAGGCACGTAATTCCATGAGACACGGGTGGAATTGCTGCTTGTCATCACCATGTCAACCTGAGCTATTATACTGACTTTAAGCACTATGTCAAGAGTATAATACCCCGTGGACACAAGTCCGTTCAGAGGATTGGTCTTTCTCCCCCTGATGACATACGAGCCGTTCGCGAAGAATTCTCCCGCGTCAAGCCGTTCAGGCGACTTCAGATAGAGCACGCTTGTACCGGTGGCACTGTTGCGGCGCGGTCCGTCAAGCAGACTGACATATTTGTCGTCAGACTCCTCCCATATCTGGGACAGAGACAGATTCCTGCCGTCGGGATAATACCTGCGGATCTCCCATTCAGCATCACCCGGCAATGCGATGCCGAGATCTATCATGTCCGACTGGAGATCTCCCGGATCGATCTGATGATTGACGAACTCTCCGAGATGCCCCTGCCCGGCGAATGCGCTCTCCACTTCAACAGCCAGCTCCGTCTTCGGCATGTCTCCAAATCCATTTCTTCTGTTTGTGAGCGTAAGCTTAAACTCATCCGGAGCCGACGAAGGATCCGGCAGAGACATCGTGCCTACATACAGATAGTCCTCTTCCGCATCCCATCCTGTAAGGCCGAATTCCACATTCAGCAGATCGCGATATTCGCCTTCAATATAGAAACTGTCCAGGAAATCTTCGAAAAACCGCTCATAGGGACTCATCTCGTTAATCTTCCGCAAGGCATCCGGCATCATGAATCCGGACAGTCTGATCTGCACATTGTTCTCATTGACCAGATATAGCATGAACTCCTTTCTGCCGCCGTCGTCTTTCAGGACAACCCGGTTGTAGCCGTCATCCGTTGAAACGCGATAACGCGGATAAGCGGCATTCTCAAGGGTGATTCCTGAAGACGAGTGCCCCTGAGTCATCATCACAGGAGTATGTCCCGGATGCGGTCTGCAATTGATATAGACCGTGTTCCTGTTTTGAGAGGGCACATAATAAAATTCGTGAGACTCGGAACTGACCAGCTGAAATCTCGACACTTCGCCGTACGCGCCCACGAGAATCTCACTGCCTCCCACTGTCAGGCGCACAGGATTCTCCTCAGTCGCGTCAGGGAAATGCAGGCTGCCCCATTGGCCGACATAATGAGGCTCGTCAAGGTCATATCCCGTGAACGGATTTTCTTCATACACTTCCACCACACATTCTGCCGAAGCGTCGAGGAGAGGACAGTACACGGTTACCGGCACTGTCCCTACCGCAAGACCACGCACTTTTCCGCCGGCATCCACGGATACGGTCTCAGGCCAGGCAGAAGCGAAGGTGACCTCCGCGTATTCCGAGGCGGGCACCCGGATCTCCGCCTCGCCTCCGACCGGGATACTGAGACGGTCATCATACAGAGCGAGCTCAGCCCCGCTCACCTCCACTCTGTACGAATCTTCATAAATCCCGTCCGCCGTAGCCTTGAACTCAATCCCATAACGCAGATTCCTCCGGATCTTCCAGTCGAGAGGCAGAGTGTAGTCCACATCGGCAGTCTTGAGCCCGGCAGAATTGACGACTCGGCCTCTCACACACATGAGCGGCACTCCGTCCGGCAATTCGGACGAAACGGGAACATCCTGATAAGGAGGAAGATCGTTTGAGCTCGACATATCCTCAAGAAGATAGAAAGCCACACTCTCCTCAGCCATAAGCTTCCCTGTGTCATCACCTGTGGAAAAGTCTCCCATTCCGCGCCTTTCCGGCTCAGACGAGGCGGAGAACGGGGCCATATCCATTGCCACGCCCTCGAAACGGACCTCATCAAGAACAATCTCCAGATCGGCGTCATGGCTAAAGCCGAGTGAGACCTCGGCTACCGATCTTGTCATCAGGATCCTGACCTGCTTCCCTGAGGAAGCAGACACCGGAGAACTGACTCCCGACATAGGAATATGCCCGGAAGAGACGATCTGCTCAGGAGAAGAGACCCGAAAACGAATGCTCTCCAGCTCCGCCGACTCAAGGGGAGGTTCAATCCGCCCCACATTTGCCAGAGCATATATAGTGAATGTCTCATTTTCAGCTACTTCAAGGGATATTTCCTCATCCGAGCCAAAATACCCTCCCGCATGGAGCAGCCCTTTCGAATCATAGGCCATGACATTCAGATCAGATATTGCCATGGCATCATCCAGAGCATCCGACACTGCGCTCCTGACCGAAGAAGGAGACATCGGCACAGGGATCACGTCAAGAGTGACGGTACCGGCACATTCACTGCCGTTCACCTGCGTCTCGGCCGGCTCCCGCTCACAGCCGGACGCCATCATCATGGCGACAAAAATCGCCGCAGCTATCCTCGTTCCCATCATTTCAACTCATACTCAGATACTTTCTTAAGTCCGGTTATACCGAAATAGGACTCGACGATGTCTCCCTTGAGGCAGACTCTCCTGCCGATCAGCTCCGGATGCGACGGAAGATTAAGCGCATCCCGCACCGCTCCGGACGGAAGCTCAACTGAAATGCAGGACTCCTTTGAGGTTACGGACGACCTCGCCGCAATCGCGAGATTAGTGGGCGACTCGAACGGCGGAGAGAAAGAGACTGAAGTCCGGCTGAGATCCCCGCCCACGACATAGCCCGTCACCCAGACATCCTCTGCGCCGACCATATCCATGGCCTGAGCAACCGAGAGAGCCTCTCCGGCCTCCTCGCCTGCAGACGAAGACCCGCCTATTACATAGTCTTCCGAAGACCAGATGCGGGTAGTGTCAAGACTCACGGATATTCCGGACTCCTCTGCTCCGGCACCTTCCGCAACCTGCACGCTGACCACAAGCATCTCTCTGGCCTCCAGCCGTCTGGTGAAAAGAGTCCTGTCCGTCCCGGCCTCGCTCAGGACGAGAGACACATTGCCGGGCATGAAATAGGCCGCACGCCGTTCGCTGTAGCCATACATCAGACGCCCCCGGTCTGAGCTGAGGAACAGTACGCCCTGAGGACAGGCGGTCAGAAAGTCAGGCGATATCCTCAGCATGACTCCGGAATTGAGCTGCAGACATTCGAGACTGACGCTTACCTCGCCTCCTGCCGGGACCACCACGCATCTGTCATCGCCGAACAGAGGGGCTGAAAAGGCGGGGGAACTGAACTCAATGGATCTGATGGACACGTCATAACTTCCTGACGGGAGCGACATGACCTCGGGAGAATCCCCGAAGGCGCCTGAATACACCGGTTCACCCGAGCTGTTCCGCACTTCCAGAATAAAGTCATTCGTGTCCGGGAGGCCGTCTATTCCTCTCGTGACGCTCCGGACGCTCTCGCTGAACCTTATGCGCAGATTTCCCTGCTGAAATTCCCCGTCCGACGACCTTTCACAGGAGAGGGACAGGACTGCGACGGCAAGAAACGCCGCGCACTGAAGCCGGGACCGACTCGCCTCCGGCACATGTCTCTTTCTTCTCATATCTTTCTCCACTTTTATGCACCGCTTCGTTGCGGGTCGGAGGCAAAATTACTTGAGAAGAAGCCCTTGAAACAAGAGCCTGAGAGCGATTTTTCTGTTTTTTGCGAATGATTTTTCCCTTTTTTGCGAAAAGAACATCTTTTTTGCGAAACTGAAGTCTGTTGAGCTTGCGATGCGGCTCTTTTCCGGAGAAAAGGGAAAGCCCCGACATCCGGGACAGATTCACTCGACAACCCTGACCTTGGCGTATTTCAGCAGAAGTATCTTTTCGCCGTGATCGTCAAAGGCTATCTTCGCCTTGAGGTCGTCTCTTGTCCCTGATATGGACACAATCTTTCCATAACCGAACCTGTTGTGCTCAATCCGCTGCCCCTCCCTGAGCTCCAGCACAGGAGTCGGCACAAATTCCGCATCGGAAGCCCTTTCCGGGACCGGCCGGCTCACCCTGCGGACAACCGTGACGCCTGAGCTGTGACCCGCTGAAGAACTGTGACCCGCTGAAAGTCCGCCGCTCCGGGTCTGAGACAGAGAGTCAGATGAACGTGACGGGCCCGGCTGACGGCCGAAGCCACGATCCGCCCTCCGGCCATAAGAGCCATAAGAGCCATAAGAGCCATAAGAGAAATCCCGCTCATCATCCCCGTCCGAATTTCTTTCAGGAAGAGGATTGAGTATGTATCTGCTGTCTATCTCCCTGAGGAAGCGGCTCGGAGCATTGGACTCATGCTTTCCGTTGCGCATTCTCGTGGTTGCGTATGACAGCTGGACAGCCTTCTTGGCCCTTGTGACGGCCACATAGAAGAGGCGACGCTCCTCCTCTATCTCGCTCTCGGACGCCAAACTGCCGCCTGACGGAAAAAGATTCTCCTCCATGCCGGCCACATATACATACGGGAACTCAAGTCCCTTTGAGGAATGCACCGTCATCAGCGTGATCCTGTTGGTGCCGTTCTCATCATCCTCGACATCAACGGCACTGAGAAGAGACACGTTCTCCAGATAATCAGTCAGAGTGACGACCGGAAGTTCGTCTCGGCTTATTTCGATGCCCTCGCCGGCATCACCGTCAGCCTGCATCTCCTCAAAATACTCGTTCTTCTTCTGTTCGGTGAAAGAGCTTACGCTGTTCAGAAGCTCCTCCACATTGGCTGTCCTTGACTGTCCCTCTATGCTCGAGTCGGACTTGAAGGCCATCAGCAGACCGGAGTCCATGGCCACCGACATGGCAAGCCTGTCGGCATCCTCCTTTTCCGTCTTCCGGCTGAACCCGCGTATCATTTCGCAGAACGCCCGGATCTTCGACACGGCGGCAGTCTTGAGCCCGTATCCCTCAAGTCCGTCGGAAAGCCCCGCCTCATAAAGAGACTTTGACGAATCAGCCGCAGCGGCGACAAGAGCCGCGAGAGATGTGTCTCCTATGCCCCTCAGAGGCTTGTTTACCACCCTCTTGAACGACTCGTCATCATTCGGATTGGCCACAAGCTTGAAATAGGCCATCATGTCCTTGACCTCAGCCCTGTCATAGAAGGAGTTGCCGGAATATATCCTGTACGGCAGATTGCGCCTTCGCAGAGCCTCCTCAAGAGCTCTGGACTGGGAATTGGTACGGTACAGGATGGCGAAGTCCTGATACTGCGCATGCTCGGCCTGTATTCTGGACACTATCGCGGAAGCGGTGAGAAACGCCTCCTCCTGCTCAGTATAGGCATTCAGCAGTTTTATCTTCTCCCCCTCGTCCCCTTCAGAAAAACATTTCTTCGGAATCCTTGCGCTGTTTTTAGCTATAAGCGAGTTGGCGGCGTCCACAATTGTCCTCGTGGACCTGTAGTTCTGCTCAAGTCTGAACAGACGGCAGTCGGGATAGTCTTTCTTGAAATTGAGGATATTCTCGATCTTAGCGCCCCTGAATGCGTAGATGGACTGGGAGTCGTCGCCCACGACACAGATGTTGCGGTGTGTCTGTCCGAGCTTCTTAAGTATGAGATACTGGGCGTAGTTCGTGTCCTGATACTCATCGACCATAAGGTGGGTGAAGCGTGAGGAGATGGAATGAAGGGCCTCCTGGTCATTCTTGAGAAGAATGTTCATGTTGAGAAGGATGTCGTCATAGTCCATCACCCCTGACTGAATGCATTTGGCCGCATACAGGCGGTATATGTCACATATTCTCGGTTTCTTCGCAGCCGCGTCCCTCTGCAGGGCCGCCGCGTTGGCCGCATACCCTGCCGGAGTGACGAGATTGTTCTTCGCCATCGAGATCCGGGACAGGACATCCTTAGGCTTGTAGACCTTGTCGTCGAGCTGAAGCTCCCTGATGCAGGCCTTTATGGCGCTCACGGAGTCGCTCGTGTCATATATGGTGAAGTTGGACGGGTAGCCTATGCTCTGGGAAAATTCCCTGAGGAAACGGATGAAGACCGAATGGAAAGTCCCCATCACAAGCCGTCTGGCGAGCCTGTCCCCAACTATGGCGGCCACCCTCTCCTTCATCTCGTTCGCGGCCTTTCTCGTGAAAGTCAGCGAAAGGATGCCGGAAGGTTCGCATCCGCCGGCCAGCAGATACGCTATTCTTCCCGTAAGAACGCGGGTCTTTCCCGACCCTGCGCCCGCAACTATGAGCACCGGGCCTTCCGTACAGCACACGGCCTTCTTCTGCTCTTCATTCAGTCCCTCCAATATAGCTTCAACCTTTTCCATAGCGGGCGCGAAAATACGAAAAAAATCACTATATTCGCGGCGATTTTTGAAAAATACTCAAAACGGTTTTTATAATGTCAAACACCATCTATTTGAAAAAAGGGCTGGACATTCCGATCTCGGGGATGGCGGTTCAGAAGACCAAAAAGGTGACAGCTCCCGACATGGTCGCGGTCAAACCGACTGACTTTCGGGGTCTTAAGCCAAAACTGCTGGTCAAGGAAGGTGACAAGGTTCTCGCAGGATCACCTGTACTGTGCGACAAGGAGACCCCTGATATCCTGTTCACCTCTCCGGTAAGCGGAACGGTGACCGAAATCGTCCGGGGCGAAAAGAGGAAACTTCTCGAAGTCCGCATCAAGGCAGACACCGCTCAGGAATATCTCGACTTCGGGGTCAAGAAGACGTCTGAGCTCAACGCCGATCAGGTGAAGTCGCTCCTGATGAAATCCGGTCTGTGGCCTGCCATAGTACAGAGACCTTACGGCATCATTGCCAGTCCGGAAGTAAAGCCGAAGGCTATATTCGTCTCCGGTTTCTCCACCGCTCCTCTGGCGGCAGACGTCGAATTCACTCTCAAAGACGAATTCGCCAACATTCAGACCGGCGTCAACGCCCTCTCCAAACTCACTGACGGAGGCATCCACCTCTCACTCTGCGCGGACAACGCGCTCGGGACTCCTCTCCACAAGCTTGAGAACGTCACGTTCCACACTTTCAGCGGGAAACATCCTGCCGGCAATGTGGGAGTCCAGATCCACCACATATCCCCTATCTTCAAGGGAGACGTCGTATGGACAATATCCCCGCTGATGCTGGCAGCCATAGGCAAGCTTCTCAACACCGGGAAATACGACATGAGCAGACTTGTTGCCGTCACCGGTCCGAAAGCCAAGGAACCGGCTTACGTAAAGGGGCTTCCGGGCATGCCGATGAAGATGGTGAGCGAGTTCGCGGACGGACCGGCATCTGAAATCCGCTTCATAAGCGGCGACGTCCTCACCGGAGAGAATGTAGGAAGCGACGGATTCCTCGGATTCTTCGACAATCAGATCACTCTCATAAAGGAAGGAAATGAATACGAGCTTCTCGGATGGGCAAAGCCTATGAGGACCAAGCTCTTCAGCACCTCTCACACATATTTCTCCTGGCTCACGCCGAAGAAGAGATACGACATGGACACCAACATACACGGCGGCCCGAGGGCTTTCGTGATGTCCGACGTATATTCAAAGGTGCTTCCGATGGATCTCTATCCCGTGCACCTCGTCAAGGCCTGTCTTGCGGGAGACATCGACAAGATGGAACAGTTCGGCATATATGAAGTGCTTGAGGAAGATCTCGCGCTCTGCGAATACGTGTGTCCGTCCAAGATCGAGTTCCAGTCGATCATTTCAGACGGCATCAGCCTCATGATGAAGGAAATGGCTTAAAGAGTTGAAGTTATGAGAAAATTTATCGATAAAATCAAACCGTCCTTTGAAAAAGGCGGAAAATTCGGATTCCTGCATTCGACTTTCGACGCCTTCGAGTCATTCCTCTATGTTCCTAATACAGTGACAAAGAGAGGCTCGCATGTCAGAGACTGCGTCGACCTGAAGAGAATCATGATAATAATGGTGCTGGCCCTCGTTCCGGCCATGCTTTTCGGCATCTGGAACACCGGCTATCAGCACAGCCTCGCGTTCGGTCTCGACTGGGGATTCTGGAACATCGTAGGCTACGGCCTCGTGAAGGTGATTCCTCTCTATCTCGTGTCCTACATTGTGGGTCTCGCCATAGAGTTCGTCTCCGCACAGATCCGTGGTCATGAAGTGAATGAGGGCTACCTCGTCACAGGCATGATCATTCCTCTGATAGTGCCTGCGGACGTTCCGCTCTGGATGCTTGCCCTGGCAGTGGCCTTCGCCGTGATTCTCGGCAAGGAAGTGTTCGGCGGCACAGGCATGAACATCTGGAATCCTGCCCTCCTCGCCCGCGCCTTCCTGTTCTTTTCATATCCGAGCAAGATGTCCGGAGACACCATCTGGACTGCGGGCGTGACCAGGTATCTCGCTGAAGGCAAGGCATACGCATGCGGAGAGGGACTTGTAGACAGCTTCTCCGGAGCCACGCCGCTCGCACATCCGTCAATGGACGGCCTCGCCGCCGCCGGCACCTCGACATGGGATCTCATCGCGGGATTCATTCCCGGCTGTGTCGGAGAGACTTCCGTAATAGCAATTCTCATAGGCGCTGTAATCCTCATCTGGACAGGCGTGGCAAGCTGGAAGATAATGCTCTCGTCCGCCATCGGAGGACTTGCAATCGGCTATCTGGGATATGCCACTGGCGTAACCGACCTTCCGGGCTACTACCAGCTCCTCCTCGGAGGCTTCGCGTTCGGAACGGTGTTCATGGCTACCGACCCTGTGACATCTGCACAGACCGAGACCGGGAAATGGATCTACGGCTTCCTTGTCGGAGCCCTCGCGGTGACCGTAAGACTCTTCAATCCGGGCTATCCTGAAGGCATGATGCTCGCCATCCTGCTCATGAACACGTTTGCTCCTCTCATCGACCACTATGTCGTCAACGGGGCCATCAGCAGAAGAGCCAAAAAATTCAAAACCGCTTAATATTATATATAAGGTATGAATACAAACGGCAACACATATACGGTGATATATTCCACCGTTCTTGTCATTCTCGTGGCGGCCATCCTGGCATTCGTGGCTATGAGCCTTCAGGACAAGCAGAACGAGAACATCAAGCTCGAGACGATAACGAAGGTGCTCACCGCAGCTGCACAGTCCGATGACAACGTCAGCATCGATGAGACTACGGACGTGCTCAAGATGTACACTGACATGATTTCCGCCGCCTTCTATGTCGACGGGGAAGGCACGGTCAAGGACCAGATGAACATGGGCAAGAATAACGTGAAGGACATCGTCGTACCTTCCACCTCCGACCTCAAGAAGCAGAACGACATCATCAAGAAGATAGAGGACGCCAAGGACGAAGCTTCCAGGGCCGAGCTTCTCAAGACTCTTGACCTTCCGGTGTTCGTCTTCAACATCAACGGCAAGACTGTCACCGTGATGCCTTGCTACGGAGCGGGCCTCTGGGGTCCGATCTGGGGCTACATCGCTCTGGCAGATGACGGAAAGACAATCGTAGGAGCCATTTTCGACCACAAGGGAGAGACTCCGGGACTCGGCGCGAAAATCGCCGAAGCACCGTTCTACCTGTCGTTCAAAGGCAAGGCCTTAAGTGACGGAGAGCCTGTTTTTGCAGTGGAGAAGGGCAAGCATGAAGGCGAGCCGAGCTGCGTCGACGCCATCAGCGGAGCAACCATCACTTCCCGCGCCCTCGGAATCGGCATCAATCTATGGGCAAAATATTATCGTCCATATCTGAACGCGTCAGCCGCTGAAAATGCTGCTCAGGCCGCTGAGGATGCTGCGACGTGTCCGGAATCAGTCAACTAACGGAAGAGAAATATCATGAAAGACATAAACTATAAAGAAGTACTGCTGAAGCCGATATTCAAGGGCAATCCAGTGACCGTCCTGGTTCTCGGCATCTGCTCCTCCCTCGCTGTGACCGTACAGCTCAAGGGAGCATTCGTAATGGCGCTTTCCGTCATTATAGTGACAGGACTCTCGAGCTTCGTGGTGTCCATCCTGAGAAATTCCATTCCGAACCGCATCCGTATCATCGTGCAGCTTGTGGTCGTGGCTCTTATGGTGATTCTCGTCGACCAGGTGCTGAAAGCCTACGCATACAGCATCAGCAAGACGCTGTCCGTGTATGTCGGACTCATCATCACGAACTGTATCGTCATGGGACGCATCGAGGCGTTCGCTCTCGGCAACAAGCCTATACCGTCACTTCTTGACGGTCTGGCAAACGGAGCCGGCTATGGACTGATCCTCATCGTCGTGGCGTTCTTCCGCGAGCTTCTCGGCTCTGGCACCCTGTTCGGATTCAGAATCATCCCTCAGTCGTTCTACGATGCCGGCTATATGGACAACGGACTCGTCATCCTGCCTCCTATGGCTCTTATTCTGCTCGGTCTGATAGTATGGATTCAGAGAAGCATCCAGAAGGATCTGCAGGAAAAATAACATAAACTCAAATCGAAATGGAATATTTAAGCTTGTTCGTAAGGTCAATTTTCATTGACAACATGATATTCGCCTACTTTCTGGGCATGTGCTCATATCTGGCGGTATCAAAAAGCGTGAAGACAGCCACCGGTTTGGGTGTCGCTGTTGTGGCGGTGCTCCTCGTGACGCTGCCGATCAACTACCTGCTCAACGAGCATGTGCTCAAGCCCGGAGCCCTCTCATGGGCCGGACTTCCGGATGTGGACCTGAGCTTCCTCAGTTTCATCATATTCATCGCCGTCGTGGCGGCCATAACACAGATTGTTGAGATGGTCGTCGAGAAATTCTCTCCTACACTGTATTCGCAGCTGGGAATCTTCCTTCCGCTGATTGCGGTGAACTGCGCCATCCTCGGAGGCTCCCTCTTCATGCAGGAAAGGGATTTCGTCAACTGCGGTGAGGCAACCGTCTACGCCCTCGGCTCGGGAATCGGCTGGTTCCTCGCGATAGTGACGCTGGCCGCCATCAGAGAGAAGATGGCCTACTCGAATGTTCCGGCCGCACTCAAGGGTCTTGGAATCACCTTCATTACGGTGGGGCTTATGGCAATCTCATTCATGACTTTCATGGGCATTCAACTTTAAAACGGGAGGAGAACAATGTTTACGACAATAATATCAGGTGTAATCACAATCACAGTCATCACTGTGCTGCTTGTGGCCGTGCTCCTGTTCGTGAAAATAAAGCTCACGCCCGCAGGAAAGGTCAAGATCAGCATCAATGACGGAAAGAAGGAGATTGAAGTGACTCCCGGATCATCACTTCTGAACACACTCGCCGAGCAGAAGATATTTCTCTCGTCAGCCTGCGGAGGAAAGGGAAGCTGCGGCCAGTGCAAATGCCAGGTCATCGAAGGCGGCGGGACAATCCTTCCGACGGAGACCGGCTTCTTCAACAGGAAGCAGATCAACAATCACTGGAGACTCGGCTGTCAGGTGAAGGTGAAGGAGAACATGAAGATAGTCATCTCCGAATCCGCCCTCAGCGTAAAGAAATGGGAGTGCGAAGTCATTTCCAACAAGAACGTAGCCACATTCATCAAGGAGTTCGTTGTCAAGCTTCCTGAGGGAGAGCACCTGCACTTCAAGTCAGGAGGATACATCCAGGTGGACGTTCCTGCATGCACTGTTGACTACAGGAACATCGACGTCGATCCTGAATACAGGGAAGACTGGGAGAAGATGGGAGTGTTCGACCTCAAGATGGTCAACACCGAGCCTACGATCAGAGCCTACAGTATGGCCTGCTATCCGGCAGAAGGGGACATCATCAAGCTCAATGTCCGCATCGCCACACCTCCGATCGACAGGGAGACAAGAAAATTCCTGCCTGTCAACCCTGGAATATGCTCATCCTACATCTACTCCCTCAAGCCGGGAGACAAAGTGACGATCTCGGGACCTTACGGAGAGTTTTTCCTTCCGGACAACCTTCCGGAAGATCAGGAGCTCATCTTCATCGGAGGAGGCGCCGGAATGGCTCCAATGAGAAGCCACATCATGCACCTCTTCAAGACTGAGAAGACCACGAGAAAGGTAAACTTCTTCTACGGAGCCCGCAGTCTCAAGGAAGCCTTCTATCTCGAAGACTACCACGAGATCGAAAAGGAATTCCCGAACTTCAAGTTCCACCTTGCCCTCGACAGACCGGATCCTGAGGCGGATGCAAAGCATGTCGCCTATACGGCAGGCTTCGTTCACAATGTCCTCTACGAGACCTACCTCAAGAATCATGAGGCTCCTGAGGACTGTCTGTACCTGATGTGCGGACCTCCTATGATGTCGGCTTCCGTGGAGAAGCTTCTCGACAGCCTCGGAGTGCCGCCGGAGAACCTGCTCTACGACAACTTCGGAGCCTGACGACAACTTCGGAGTCTGACGGTTTACGTCCAAGCCGCTCCGGCGGCTTGGATACGCCATAAGAAAAAGAGGAAACGGTTGACCTTTACGGTCTCTTCCGTTTCCTCTTTTTTATGTAAACGTCTCGACAGGATGTCTATTTTTCCGAATACGAGAGAAGCACTTTCCTCACCTGGTCCGAAACCTTTTTGGCCGAATCCGAAGTGGTCTCGAGATTCTCCGCGATATTCTTGTATTTCATCAGCTCAATCGGATTCTTCTCGTTCTGAAAGATATATCCGATATATTCCTCATAGGAATCATCCGCGGCATGCTCAAGTTCCGATATGCGGTCGCACTGAAGGGTGATTGAAGAGAAGCAGTGCCTGATATCCATCAGCATGGCGATAATCTCCTTCAGCGCATCCGCTTCCGACTCGATGTACTGAGCCAGTTCGAGAAGTCCGGTGTCAATCCTGTCCGGCAGATACAGCAGTATAGACTTCGCCGAGACATTGATATTGTCAAGGAATTCGTCAATATACATCGCGATGGTCTGGAGATGGTCACGGTCCACCGGAGTCACGATGTTCTCGTAAAGCTCTCCATAGAACTCGGCCAGCATCGCGTCGCCCTGCACCTCGCACATCTTGACCTCTTTCTCCAGCCTTCTCCATTCCGACTGGTCCGAAGTCTTCATCATGGCTGTCAATGCCGTAGAGGCCTGCCTGATATAGGCTGCCTGACGGGAAAAGATGGGGAAGAAATGTGTCCTGGAAGCGAATGCCCGCCTCCTGAAATAACCGAGGAATCTCATGATCAAATGATTTTACTGAACCTGTCCGGAATGCGGACGACTATGTCAAGGTTAAACATCGCAGGCTTGTTCCATGCATACGGCGGCCTCACACAAGTCTGCACCCTTCTGGCGAAACGAGTCCAGCGCTCCCAGTCTCCTGCCTTTTTGCGGCTTACCACGGCTATTGTCCTCGCCCTCTTTGCAAGATGCCGGCTCCAGCCGCCCGCGAGACGGTCCTTGTCGCTGAACCGCGCCTCAATCCGCTTCAGGTCGAGATAGCCGAAATGAAAGAGATAGAGTCCCTTTACAATATGAAAGCCGTGGCCCTTGATCCGGTGGAAACCCGAGCCCCATGAGACGGGACGGGTGATGACGGACGGCTTCGTATATCTTGTGCTCAGAAGCGCGTGCCGTCTCTGCGAAAGGAATGGACGAGAGGGATCAATCTCATCCTCGCATCCCGTGTGCTGCCCCACGTCAACCCCCAGCCCGGACAGCGAGACATGCTCCGGAGCGTTTGACAGAAACTCCGCCAGTCCCATGCCGAGATCGGGATCCGGAACGAGAAATTCGTCCGCATCCGTACCGATCACCATGTCATATCTCTCAAGAAGTCCGGCTGCCTCGGAAGAGAGAAATGCAAGCCGTCTCCTGTCCAGCTCGACCACCTTTCCGGGAATCTTCTCGCAGACGGTCACATTGACGCCCGGACACCAGTCGGGCACCGGCTGATCCTTGCCGTCAAGATAGACATAAAGATTTTCCATCCCGAGCTCCCCGCCATAATAGCTGACCCATTTCCGCAGGAAGAACTCGTCATTCCTTGCCATCGTAAGTGCACAAATCCGTTTCTTCATACAAGATGTCTGTAATTCAGGAATCCTCATAACCGTACACACGCCAATCCAAATTTATAACAATTTTTCTTCAAAAAAGAGAAAAAAGGATAAAAAAGAAAAATGGAATTCAAAAAACAGAAAAATATCAAGTTTTTATTTTTATTCTTTGCATACTCTCGAAAATTCCTCAATAGATTTGCCGTCGCTACTGAAACGGAAAACGGGAATGAACGACATGAAAATTAAGCGACTTGAAAAGAAAGGCCGGAAAGATTCTCTACATTTTCTCTTTACCAGCAGGATTCTGCCTGCGATCGCCTTGCTTTATTATATTTTTCCGGCCTTTTTAATGATGACAGCCTGCGTCAAGGGCATTGATCCCGCAGACACGGCTGGCGTGAATCCAAGAGGACAATCCGTGCTGAACATAAATCTGATGCACAGCGGCAGCCTGAAAAGCGTCACCTCCGGCACCATGGACATCTTCGTGTTCAACGACGACAGGCTCAAGCGGCTCGACTCCTATCAGAGATTCACCGGGGAGAGCATTAACGGCGTCACCGCAGCCTCGCGCAAAGGCAGGAAGATAGTGGCGGCAGTCATCAACTCGGGGAAGGAGAAGTCGGACTGGGCCGGAATCAACTCTCTTGACGCGCTGCTCAAGACGGTGGTGGAGCTCGGCGATGAGGATCCTGCTTATCCGGTGATGTGCGGAATGACGGAGGTGAACATGGGAGAGGAAAATGAATGCGTGCTCGCGGTCAGTCCGATGATCTCCGAAATCTACATCAGATCCATCAGATGCGACTTCTCAGGCACTTCATATCCTAATGAAAAGCTGAAGCTCGTGAGGATCTATCTCACCAATGTGAACGGACGGGCGAGGCTCTTCGACAAGAGCGGATTCATGCCGGAACAGATAATAAACGGAGGCAGGCTCTCGGAAGCCGACATGTCGGCAATGCTGCATCCGGAGATGCTGCTGAAAGAAACGGACATGAACATCGGCTACGGGACCGCCTACCCTGAAATCAGGCTCTGCTGTTTCCCGAACGACTGTCGGGAGGAGAGCCCGGGATCGCCGTTCACTCGTCTGGTCATCGAAGGGAAGGTAAGGGGAATGACCTACTACTATCCGATAGAGATCAACCGGGAGGAGATCTCGGCAAGCGGAGAGGCGGGCATAGGCCGCAACCGCCGCTATGTCTATGACATAACTCTGACCAGAGTCGGCACCATCAGTCCGGAAATGCTTGCCAAGCCTACGTCGGTCAGCCTGCAATGCGCCATCCTGCCGTGGGAAGAGCTGCCGGAGCAGGAAGTCGGATTCTGACGGGCTCAGGGCTGAAAGATGGAAGATGAAAGATGGAAGATGAGACATGGAAGATGAGACATGGAAGATGACGACAGAAGAAAGATGAATGTGAAGGATATGCAGAGAAGGCTGATGCGTGCCGTCCTGCCGGTCATCATTCCGGCGATGACTTGCGGAGCATGTGCGGAGGATGGCTGGATGGAAATGGGGATGACTCAGGAAAAGGCGCTGATAGTCATGGACACCGGCATCCCCGGCATACGGTCGGCGGATCCAGACGAGAATCTCGTCAGTGACATGAACATATTTATCTTCAACTCATACGGCCTGCTGGAGGAAGCAGTCTATCTGGACAGCGGGCAGATGCTTAAGGAAGACGGGAAATATGCCTATGAGACAGTCCTGCTGGAGGGATGCAGATACTCGGTATATGCCTGCGCCAACATCGGATACAGACTTCAGGCGGAAACTTCGGAAGAGCTTGAAGACATCAGATACCACCTCGTCTATCCTGACGACTACAGAATCGGGATTCCCATGAGCGGAAAGACCTTGGACATGACTGTTCCGGCCGACGGCAGAATAAGCGTACCTATGAAGAGACTGATGTCAAAAGTCTCGCTGTCGGTGGACAGAAGCGCACTTTCGGATGATGTTGAGTTTCATGTGCGAAGGGTGAAAGTGGGCGCATGTCCGAGGTCGGCCCTGCTCTTTTCTGAAAGTTCCGTACGCACGGAGGACGACACCTTCATCACAGGATTCAGTAAAAGTGACGGGGAAGTCACCATGCTCAACACCGACATCGGGTTCGGAAGAAGCGGAGAAGTGAGCGTGTACCTTCTCGAAAACATGAACGGCGACCTGCTGCCTCCGGACACTGACGACGGGGACAGGCACTTTGCGGAAGGAGATCCGATGGCGGCAAGATGTTCCTACATAGAGATTGAGGCCGACTATGTGTCAGACACCCATTTTTCCACAGCGGAAGAGCCGCTCGTCTGGCGCTTCTATCTCGGCGAGGACAACGGCAATTTCGACGTCAGGAGAAACTGTCATTATAAGGTATGCGTCAAACCGGAAGACGACGGGCTCTCGGACGACGGCTGGAGGATAGAGAAAGGAGGCCTCGGCACCTACATATCCTCCATCAGGCTCTCTTACGACGCATTGAGGTTCAGCTATATGGGTGAATCAGCCGTTCTGAGGGCCTATGTCACTCCAGAGGAGGCCACCGTCAAAGATCTCGAATGGGAGTCCGACAACAGTTCAGTCGCCGAAGTTTCAGCCACAGGTGCGGTGACCGCAATGGATGAAGGCACTTGTACGATACGTTGTTCGGCGACTGACGGGAGCGGAGAATACGCCGTATGCGAAGTGGAGGTAGCCTTCTCTCCATACTACATGAAGATATACCCGGGCAATTTCATCCGGGGAAAGACAGGGGACGAGATTCACGTGTTCTGCGAATATTTCCCGCCCACGACGCCCTTCGACATAGGACTTGAGGAACTGGAATACGACTCATCGAGAGGGATATACGACTATCGCGTGGATGATGACGGGAAAGGCGTGAGGCTGAGACTGAAGAATCCCGGAAGCGGTCTCCTCTACATGGAGACCGGATACCCCATCAGTCAGAGCGAAATGATAATGATCGTAGTCGACTGAGCCTGCATATCGGAGGCACACGCCGGCGCCTCTACGGCATGCTCCGAGCCGCAGGGATTTCCCACACGCCAGCCGGAGGACTTCACCTCAGATAGCGGGCAGTGTATGAATCGGATTTTGCGATGAGGTCTTCCGGAGTTCCCTCGAAGACTACCCTGCCGCCTCCGTCTCCTGCCTCAGGACCGAGATCGATGACCCAGTCCGCAGCGCGTATGACATCCGGATTGTGCTCCACGACCACAATGGAATGTCCTCTGGAGATGAGCTCGTCAAAAGACTTCAGCAGCTTTTCCACATCATAGAAATGCAGGCCGGTAGTAGGCTCGTCAAAGATGAACATGATCTTGCCAGTGTCCTTGGACTTTGGCTGTGAATCGCTCATTGACAGGAAATACGCGAGCTTTATCCTCTGACTCTCTCCACCGCTGAGCGTGCTGCTGCTCTGACCGAGCTTTATGTAGGACAGGCCCACATCCACAAGCGGCTGTAGCCGCTCCGCTATCCGCACCGCAGCCGCCTCCTTCTGGGCTGAGAAGAAAGCTATGGCCTCTTCCACGCTCATGTTGAGGATGTCGTCTATGTTCTTGTCCCTGTATCTGACTTCAAGTATATCTGGTTTGAAACGCTTGCCGCCGCAGGCCTCGCACACCATCGTCACGTCGGCCATGAACTGCATGCCTATCTTAACGAATCCCTCTCCCTGGCATTCCGGACAGCGTCCTCCGTCCATGTTGAAGGAAAAATGGGACGGAGTGTAGCCGTTGAGCTTTGCGTAAGGCTGTTCCGACAGCAGCTTCCTTATGTCGTCATAGACCTTGAGATAGGTGACCGCATTCGATCTTGAGCTTTTCCCGATAGGATTCTGGTCTACATATTCCACCTGAGAGATTCTGTCCACATTGCCGGAAAGCCCTCTGAACGTACCGGGAGCGGAACCGGTGTGATTTATATGCCTGAACAGCGCGGGATACAGTATGTCTCCGACAAGGGATGACTTTCCGCTGCCGCTCACCCCGGTCACTACCGTAAGGACTCCGAGCGGGAACTTTACGTCCACATTCTTGAGATTGTGCTCCATAGCCCCCTCGACCGTGACCGAATATATCCACGGCCGCTTTTCCCGGACATATCTGCTCCGGCGTCCAGAGAGATACTGAAGGGTGAGGGAATCCGCCATCTCCTCATCGCTCACCGGGTCGTCGGCGCGTCCCTTGAACACTATCTCGCCTCCGTTCACTCCGGCGTATGGCCCCATGTCGATAAGCAGGTCCGCGGCTCTCATGATCTCCTCGTCGTGCTCCACCACTACGACCGTGTTGCCTATGTCCCTCAGCCTCTTGAGGACCGCTATCAGCCTGTCGGTGTCCCTCGGGTGCAGGCCTATGCTCGGCTCGTCAAGAATATAAAGAGAGCCGACAAGCGAACTGCCTAATGCTGTCACGAGATTGATGCGCTGGCTCTCTCCGCCGGAAAGAGTGTTGGAGGCGCGATTGAGCGTCAGATAGGAGAGGCCGACGTCCTGTATGTACTGCAGACGCGTCATAACCTCGCCGATGGCCTTGGACACGATGGCCCGCTCATATTCCGTGAGGCTCAGATTGCGGAAGAAGTCAATGAGAGAATCGACATTCATGCAGAGAAGCTCGTGGATGTTCTTGCCGCCGACCTTCACATAGAGGGCCTCCTTCCTCAGACGGCTGCCTCCGCAGTCCCGGCACACCGTCTTGCCGGAGTAGCGGCTCAACATGTATTTGTACTGCACCTTGTACTTATTGGCATCGACCCATCTGAAGAATTCGCTTATTCCTATTATGGAGTCATCCTCAGTCTCCCCTCTCCTTCCATTCCATACGATGTCCTTCTGTTCATCGGTCAGATTGCAGTACGGCTCGAATACCGGCACTCCGTATCTTGATGCGTTCATGACGAGGTGATCCTTGAACCAACCCATCTTCTCGCCCCTCCAGCAGGCTATGGCACCGTCATATATGCTCTTGCTCTTGTCCGGAATCACCAGATCCTCGCTCACTCCTATCATCTGTCCCAGACCTCCGCATACAGGACATGCCCCGAGAGGGCTGTTGAAGCTGAACATATATTCATCCGGCTCGCGGAAAGTCATGCCGTCAGCCTCAAAACGGTTGACAAACTTCCTGAACCCTCCCTCCTCTTCAGCCTGGTTTTCTTCAGCACGGTTTTCTGCAGCATGGTTTTCATCAGCCTGGTTTTCTTCTGTTCCGCCTCGCTGAAACTCCTTCTTCACCAGAATGGTCCCGTCCCCCTTGTCGAAAGCGGTCTGGATCGACGAATGCAGCCTTGTGCAGAGATCCTCCCACTCTATCTGGGGAATTCGCGTACCGTCCTGAGCAAACGCCTCTGCCTCACCTGTGTCCGAGTTCCACGACACCGAAGGGACACGAAGCCTGTCCACAAGCAGGTACAGCCGCTCGGGATAGTCGCCGGTCTCGGCCATCTTCATCACTTCCTCAATCCTGACAGGGCTGTCCGTGAAAAATCGGGAATACCCCTCCTCCTTAAGGCTCAGCATGAGCTCCACCTTGTCCTCCCGTTCCGTCCAAGAGATGTCGGCGAGCAGATACACTGTGGACGCTCCGCCTGAAAACACGTGCTCCAGCACGTCATTGACGGTATGGCATTTCACTTCCTTCCCGCTGACAGGAGAGTAGGTCCGGCCTATCCTCGCAAAGATAATCCTCAGATAGTCATATATTTCAGTGCTTGTAGCCACTGTAGAGCGAGGATTTCGAGTGTTGACTTTCTGCTCTATCGCTATAGCTGGAGGTATACCCTCGATCAGCTCCACATCCGGCTTGACCATCCGTCCCAGAAACTGTCTGGCATACGAAGACAGACTCTCGGCGAAACGCCGCTGTCCCTCGGCGAAAAGAGTGTCAAAGGCGAGAGAGGACTTTCCGCTTCCTGAGATTCCGGTCATCACCACGAACTTGCCCCTCGGTATCTCGACCGTGACATCCTTAAGGTTGTTTACTTTCGCCTTCTTTATAATGATGCTGTTGCCGTCAGACATAACCACCTCCTGAAAAAAGCAGCCTCAAAGTTAGCAAAACGGAACGACATTTTGACATCTGAATGGACAATGTGGCACGGATTCATGACATTTTTTCGCCTTTTTTGCCGCTTCCGCCGCTTTGGGGACAGAGGCACGGCGATTGTTCTTATCCGAGTCGTCCGGATGACGGAAACGGGACACCGGGACCGGAATACGGACAGGAAATTAAAGTGAAATTTAAAAATAGGAGATTTAATCATGATACCTTCAAGAAGAAACAGCCAGACTTGGCTTCCGGACATTTTCAATGATTTCTTTGACACCGAATGGATGGGAAGAATGAACGCCACTGCCCCGGCAATCAATGTGCTGGAGGACGAAAAGGGCTACGAGCTTGAGCTCGCCGCTCCGGGAATGACGAAAGAGGACTTTCAGGTTCACCTCAACGAAGACGGCAACCTCGTCATCGAGATGGAGAAGAAAGTCAACGAGAAGGAAGACAAGAGAAGAGGACACTACCTCCGCAGAGAGTTCTCATATTCAAAATTCCAGCAGACCATGCTTCTGCCTGAAGATGCGGACAAGGAGCAGATCAGCGCTCGCGTCGAGCACGGCGTCCTCACCGTCGAGATTCCTAAGGTGGTAAAGAAAGCCATCGACGAGTCGAAGAAAATGATTGAAGTGAAATAAGCCGGAGCTGAAGGCGGAGACGCCTGCGGCAGGACAAGGGCTTTCTAAAGGCCTCCTGTCAAAAAACGGACGTCAAAGCCATAGCGATACAAAAAGAGGACTTGCCTTACAGTGAGGCAGGTCCTCTTTCGCATTTCTGAAGTGCCGACCTCCTCCGCATCAGTATTTGATCCTGTCTTCCTTGCCGTTCCATGCGAGAAAGGCCTCCTGTGCCTCTTTCCGCATGATGTTTTCTGACGGCAGAGCACGTTCCTCCGGCTTGAGAGCAAGTTCACCGTATATGAACGCATCCCCGAAACCGGCGGATTCCGCATCCTGACTTGTACCGCCGTAGAACAGCCTGTCGAGTCTTGCCCAATAGATGGCGCCGAGGCACATCGGACATGGTTCGCACGAGGCATAGATCTCGCAGCCGCTGAGGTCGAAAGTTCCGAGCTTACGGGCAGCCGCCCTGATTGCGCTCACTTCTGCATGCGCCGTGGGATCATTGTCCGCAGTCACCCTGTTGACTCCGGTGGCGATGATCTCGCCGTCCCGGGCTATGACGGCGCCGAACGGGCCGCCTCCTTCAGCCACATTGCGGACCGAAAGTCCTATGGCCTCCTTCATCAGTTCGTCTCTTGTCATGATTTCCGGTATTCAAAAAACCTCGGCATGACAAGCAAAGACCGTTCCTCAGAAGAGTCTGCCTCTGTATAGGGAAGGGCGGTCCATCCTTGTTCCCATGCAGCACAGGTCCACGCCGTCCCAGTCGTTCTCAAGAGTGAAGAAGCCGAAGCCGTCAGGCTCTGACGCCACCGTTCCGTAGCGTATGCTCTGCCCGAGGTACAGCACAGGACTGACAGACGGCTGAGTCTGGATGCTGATCCGGCAGTCATACTTCTCCTCGATCATGTCCTTGTTTCTCCGAGGCTTCTTGTCCGGGGCATCGTCCCGAGCGTTGTCCATGGCCGTCTTCATCAGCCACTCCTCCACCGACTCGTCCGGACCGAGCTGCGAAATGATGAGCCTGCGCACCTCCTGATGCAGCCCGGCCTCGATATCGTCGAAAGTGATTATCCTTATCCGGAACTTCGCCCTCGGGATGTTGAGCATCTGGCACGACGGAGCCTCTCCCATGATATTGCATTCATCCACAATTGACTTCAGGATGTCTATCGTCGAAATCTCGAGACTGTCGACGAGCTTAAGCACCTCGTCCTTCAGTGACTTGTCCCTGAGATTGTCGTCGATCACCTCATTGATGGCGGATGAAGGCAGATTGGAGAACTCCTTGATATAGCGGATCCGTCCCGGGCGTCCAAGAAGGTTCTCATCTACGGTCAGACGGTTGGTAGTGAGGACATAAAGCTTCCTCGCATTGTTGTAGACCCCATCTATCATCTTGAGCAGCACCTCCCTGTCATCGCTGAAGGTCTTTTCCGCCTCGTCGATGAGGATTACGCACTCAAAGCAGAGGGACTGTATGAACTCCAGCAGCCCGTCCATCGGCCTCGAGATGACGACCGCCGGCAGCCCCATGCGGTTGCAGAGCAGCTTAGCCGCAATCGTCTTCCCCGTGCCCTTCAGGCCGTTGAAGATGACGCCCAGATTCTTTCCGCTTCCCGAAAACAGGTCGGATGTCCATGTCCTGATGACTCTCGCGATGACATCCTCACAGTCAAGGTCATAAATCTTGAAACTGAAGGTAAATGAGTCGTCGATCTTCTCCAGCCCGAGACGCTTCGTGCGCGGGTCTTCATAGATGCGGAACACCCCTCGGCCAGGGCTCGGAAGCAGAGTCGCATATCCCGGAATGGGATAAAGTATGCCTCCCTCATTTATCCATTTCTGCTTCTCCACGGTCTGCACCTTCTCCTTCACGACCTTCTTTCCCGGATTCAGATACTCCTCCCTATCAAGGACATAGAACTCAAGATCAACGAGCTCGTCCATGAATGAGATCCCGCAATTCCTGTCAAGCCGCTCGTAGGTGAAGCCATTTTTCAGCGCAACTCTCCTTGAGGCGTCATTCCGAGGCAGGACCGAGATGGTCAGCGAATCCGCCTTGCGCTCCGTGAAGAGATAGTCCTTCATCATCTCCACGACCTCGGTCATATAGCCTTTTCCCCGGGCCTCCCTGCGGAGAAAGTAGCAGAGATTGAAGTCGCATCTCTCCCCCGAGACTGTCTGAGTCCTGTGCGGCGCCACCTCAAACACTCCGACGATATGCGCAGGAGCCCCTTTCTCCTCTATGACGAACATCTGCTCGTCCGCAACCCCCTTCCGGATCGCACCCTCCGCCTCGCTCGGCGTACACATGGGCCGGAAACCTACCGACGCAGCGATCTCGGGATCGCTCATCAATGCAAATACCTCATGCACATCACCTTCGTCCGGTGTTCTGACAATAAGACGCTCTGTGGCAAGCTCAATTTTCCGAGTCATACGATTCAAATTTTCAGCAAAGATATGCCGTCATTACGCCAAATTACGGCACATCTGCTGAAAACTGATATACACCACGGAAAACCGCCGAGATACGCCAGCCGGCTGAATCAATACCCCGGATTCTGATACATGTCATCCATCATCATCAGCACCGCCGCAGGAATCGGCATCAGAAGTTCATGATCCTCACATCCGCTGACGCTTTGAGCCAGTCCGGTTCTTTTCAGCATAGGCCAGTACCCATAGTACAACTTATTCCGGTTCCAGCTTGTGTCCAGGTCTGATGCGGAACCGTCCTCGCCCATATTCGCTTCCTGCAGGAGAAGATCAATTTTTACCGGAGTGTAGACGGGGATTGCATCACCGAACAATTCGTAAGTGTAACTGTTCGGAGCGATGGACAGGCTGAAATCGGCCCTGCAGTTCTTCAAAAGGTCTCCGGCCTTCTGCATATCGCCGCAAGTCAAGGCAATTTCAGCCCTGAGAGCTTTGACTGCTTCAGCGGAAATCCTGTATGAGCCATTATGTTCCGGAAGATCAGAATCAATGTCCAGCAGCATGTTTTCGAGAGCGGAATATGTGCTTTCCGCTGACATTATGGCATATTCGCCGGCATCGCAGTCCGTCACATCTACGACCTGACCCCAAAGCTGAGCGGCACCGAACATCGCCATGCTCTTAAGAGCCTTGACTTCATTCGTATATGCGGATATGGCGCTTTGCGTCATGTCAACTTCGTTTTCAGACAAAGAGCCAAGCCGATTTATCTCATAAGTAGACTTGCATATGACTTCATAGACAGCATTCCAGGCATCTTCCACATAGTCTCCGTACGGCTCTATGTAAGCCTCATTGCCATAAAAATCTTCATGCGTCAGACGGATTCTCTCAAGCTGCAGCTGGTTTTCGACAAACTTGACCAGATCCTCATATAAGGCATCCACGATAGTCAACAAGTCCTTTTCAGTATTTGGAAATTCGTCGGGATCCAGATGACCGGACCCGTTCTCAATCCAATTTTCTTCAATGTATCTCTTCTGCTCCTCCAGATCGCCGATATTGCCGCTATACCTTGTCATGACGATTATTCTGCCCTCAGCCGAGACGGACATACTGCCCCCTGTCACTGCGGCCGGACACATCCATACCCCTTCCTCTGTATTGAATACAAGTGCTTCATCCGAAACGGTGAAGTCGAACTGATAAGTCTCCTCCGTCCACTCAGAGTCTTTCCATATATGATGTACACAATCCCCCGAGCCATCCGGATTGAAGGTCAGACAGGACAATTCGTTATCTTCGATATAAAACCAATGTCCATAAATGTCTCTCGATAGCTGCCCGTCTGAAGAATTATCGTCTTGAACGCAGGACATCAAGACCGCCGCCAGACATACGGACATAAAAGCAGTGAAGACAGTTCTCATGCCGATAATCATTAATGAATATTATATTTTGTCATCATAAGTTTACGTATGAGCGGAGCAAGTACATCTTTTATTGCATTTTCATCCAATCTGTGCCCGCCATTGATACATACCGCCCATGCTGGTACCGACTACCACATCAGGCTCAATATCCATGCAAAGAACTCGCAAAAAAGGCAATGCCTCAGCCGGGTCAACAGGAATGTCTGGCGCAATGATGTCAAAATCATATAGAAGACGGCGCAATGTCTTGACAGTACCTCCAGCACCCGACGAACCGAAGCCGTGCAGGTAGATAAGTTTCGTCTTCACAAAAGTATTTTTAGATTCCTCCGTTTCCATTCAAAAACGCACAATCTTTCATACATAGGTTTTAATCAAACACAAAAATACAAAGAAAGATTCATTGAAGCTCAAGACATGTGGAACACTTACCAAACTGCTTTAGCGGAAGTTAAGGCGGGCAAGAAAGTCACTCTAAACCTGAAAAAGATAAACTGAAACACCCTACTTTACATTCTTGGGTGTAAAATCGGGTGTTTATTTTGTAAAACATTGATTTTCAATGTTTATTGCGGTGCGGACGGGACTCGAACCCGCGACCTCCGGCGTGACAGGCCGGCGTTCTAACCAGGCTGAACTACCGCACCAGTAGTTTCAGAAAAGTGGGAGCTGAGGGAGTCGAACCCCCGACCCTCTGCTTGTAAGGCAGACGCTCTAAACCAACTGAGCTAAGCTCCCGTCATTCTTTTTAAGAACTCTGTGTCCCTCTCTTTTCGTTTGGGATTGCAAAGGTATGAAAGAATTTTTATTCTGCAAATATTTTTTCAATATTTCACAAAATATTTTTCTCTTTTTTCAAAGACTGAGGCTCTGAGGGAGGTCAATACGAAGGCCGCCACCCTCGACAGTGCGGCGGCACAACCTGATATTCAACGCCGTGCGGCATTCAGTCATGAATTATGCGTCATTCGACTCTCATCTGTCCGTCAAAAGCGCCGTTGGCACGGTAATGAGGCGCATAAAGGCATTCGATTTCTGACACAGGCGAAGTGAACACGCCCTCCTGAGTGACGATGAGCTGCTCCCTTATGCAGGACGTCTCCTCAGGACACACCTCAAGGAAGTATTCTGTGCGGTCCGTCTTGACCTCGCGGTAACCGTGAGCAGGATAAACGGAAGTCGTCAGACATACACTGGCGGGCACTCCGTCCCCAGAAACGGCATATCGCCACAACGCCCCGTACAGATGTCCGGACAACTGGTTGACCGGCCTCAGAGAGGCATTGCGCGGCAAAGTGGCCTTGACGAAACTCCGGTTCTCATCGCTATGTATCTCGTAGACGGCCATAATCTTATCCCCGACGGAAAGACTGTCGCCCTCATGAAGCGGCACAAGCGACATCTTGCTCCCGGAGGCAGCCTCCACGTCTACGACACGCTCCACATACCACTTTGCTGTCAGGCCTATCCCGTTTCCGGACGGAAGGATGGCATCAAACGGCTTCTCCACACGCTGCCTCAACGCCACGACGGACACGTCGCCGACCGAGGCAAGTCCATCGGCCACAGACGCGACGGCCTCGACAAAAGCCGGATCATCAGACCAGTTCTGCGTCTCCTTCTGCACCATCATCCACACTCTCACCCCGTCCGCGATCTCTGCCGCCTCTGCAGATCCGGAGCTCTCAGCATATTCTGAAAGCAGACGGCACAGGAGCGCATGGGCATAAAGTTCGCTCTCCAGAAGCCCCCTGAACGGCATCACCGCATTAGGGAAATACCTTCCTCCGGAACCGTGGGCCACAGCATATTCCATCAGTGACGCCATGTCACGACCGACATTACGCTCGAGCCGCTTAAGGGAGGAAGCGCTCAGGCCGAGTTCCTTCGCGAGCCTGCCGTCCGAAGCGGTCAGATTCATGAGAACGGACAGCCTCCGGGCCTTGCCGAGAATCATGCCTTCCAGCGCCTCTTTACCCTTGACGTCGAGGCACTTCTTCACCTGCCTGCGGAAATCCGCCTCGGCACTCCGGCCAAGAGACAGATTCAGAGGAACGGAAGGGTACATAGTCCTGACATGGAGATACTGAGAGAGGGATAGACCGGCAAAATGCAGCCCGAAAGCATTTTCAGTCACGACAGCGGAATCAAGATAGGCCACTGCGCCGCCGATCACGCCATTAGGGAGAAGAGAAGTGTCCAGGATGCCCCTGTCCAGCATCGCCGCGACATATTCGAGGACGACCGCCGTCACAATCGGAGACGAATCCATGCCGGAGAACCATGCGAAGCCACCATCGGCATTCACATAGTCGGCCAGCAGCGCCGCCAGCTCGAACGCGCCGCCGACAGGCTTTCCGTCCCTGCACGCCTCGACACGGGCCGCATCCGATTCGCCGCCGGAACGCAGCTCGGCCGACAGGCACACCGAATAAAGCGCCCGCACAAGAGATATGACATCCTTCCCGTCAATCCCGACTTTCTCCGGCAGAGCGGCCATTACCATGTCCGTAAGCGAACATTCAGACGTTTCGGCCCCATACCCCGAGACATTGACGAAGCGCCCCCTCAGGTCGGCAAGAAGAGAATCCCGGTCCATGCCGGGCAGAAGAACGGCAGAATGAGCCTCTTCGACGGTCTGGACCGACGGCTTCACAGGGACGGAGACAAAGACTCCGTCGGAATACTTCACTTCCGGGACTTCCGCCTCGGCAGAAGCATCCTTTGAGCCCGCAGAGGCTTTCGCACCGCTGAAGACAATCTTGAAGCCAAGAGAGTCGACATGTTCCGGCACATCCACCTCGAAGCGCTCCATCTCCGCACCGCCTTTGCTCACCGCAAGAGGCCTGCTCATCACTACAACGGGCGTTCTGCCCTCATGCTCAGAGCCTTCGTAGACAGACACGGTCAGCATTCCCTCAACATCGGAATCCGAGATATTGCTCACGGAAGCCCTCATGACATACCTGTCTCCCTCATGAAGGAACTGGGGCTCCATCACAGAGACGAGCACATCCCGAGAGACAAGCATCTCCCTGCGCAGCACGCCGTTACGCATCGATTTGTCATGAGCGAAGAGAGACACCCAATATGTCGAGGCCTTGTCCGAGGCCCTGAAAGAGAAACTCACGGTACCGTCTGGCGACGTACGGAGGAACGGCTGGAATGTCAGAGTGTTTGCGAAGTCGCTTCTTACGCTCACTTCCGAGCCCCCGGCTGCCGCAGGAGAAGGAGAAGCGGCAGCCAGATCATCAGACTTCGACATGACCGCCTCGGCTTTATCGTAAACCACTCTGCCGAGAGTTGCGCCGTCGGCCGACGCCGACTCTTCTGACGCAATGCCATTGACAGGTTCACTCAACAGATAATGGCCGCCATACGAGAATCTGCGCCCGTCTCCGCCAACAGAGCCGTCGGAAGTGCCGATGTAGACCGTAGGTACACGCATTTCCTCCGGGAAGACGATTCTGCGCCACTCGTTCGGCATGATGTCCTCCGTGCTCCTGTCAAACACCGAGGCAAGCACCTCAGTCTCAGGCAGAGCCTTCACCTCAAAAGTGCATTCCTGTCCCGGAGAAGTCCTGTCGACGAAAGAGGAGAACTCCAGCGGCATGAGCGACTTCTTCTCCTGACGCTCATACACATGGCTGAAGCGGCAGGTCCTTCCGTCCCTGAAATAAAGCGCCTCAAGCCGCACCTTGTCCGGATAATCTTCCCTAAATCCATATCTAAGAACCCTGAGCGAACCGTCCGCGCCGCGCTTTCCGTCAAGATGCACCAGCTCGGAGCGGAGCAGCCTCGAATCCATGCCCCAGAGCTCGACAGACACCCACACCGGACCATCAGAAGCGCCGACGAGAAGAGCGATGTCATCCTCTGAATCAATCACTTTGAATACGCTCTCGACTTCAGTTCCGAGCTTCCCGTCAGCCTCGCTGATCTTAAAGAAGGAGTGGCTGCACTTCGCCGTCACTGACGAGTCGCGTCCCTCAGCAGAAACATAGCTCATACTGCACTCCGCCTCGAGAATATACTCTCCCGAAGGCATCCCGGACAGGTCCAGGCTGACAATCTCGTCCGGTGAAGCCGTGCCAGAAGAGACAGTCTCACCGTCCCTTGTCACGGAATAGACTATCTCACAGCCGCGTACCGTTCTGCTCCACGCATTTCTAAGCGAAAAGCTCCACTGCGCGACATCAGACTTCACAAGCGACTCTCCGCGCATGAGTCCGGTCCTCGTCACAAGGCCGTCGGCAGCATCGGCCGGCACCACGGAGAGAGAAAGCGCATACGAGGCGATGACACTCTGAGAGAGCTCGCAGGTCTCCCCAGTCGCATCCGTGACCGTCACCTTAACCTGATAATATCCATAGCTGTCCGACCTGTCTCCCGCCTTGAAGGCGAATGAGAAGCGTCCGTCAGAATCGACTGCGGGGAAGCCAGAGGCCACAATATCAGAATATTCAGTGACGGAATATGACACCGACGCCCCGGCCAGGCTGTGGCCTGAATAGCTTGTGATCTTTCCCGTGATCTTCACGCTGTCTCCCGGGAATACGACATCCTCCAGAGGATCAAACGAAAGGCTGAACGTCGGCAGCACGAAATCGTCCACCCTCAAATACGCAGCCCCGGAACCGGAAGCCGCGCCATCGACAGCCGCCTCGATCCGGTACATTCCGTTCTTTCCGTCGGACGGCAGAGCGAAACTTCCCGCTGTCGAGCCGAAGTCATTTGTGCGCAGACGGCACACCTCAACGACATTCCCGTCCGGGTCCAGCAGCCTGACGGCCACATCCGCGCCGGCTACACAAGCCGCATCCGCATCCTCACGGCCTTCCGTGCAGAACACGCCCTTGAAGCGTACGGTGTCTCCCGGAGAGAAGGCCAACCTGTCCAGATATACCGAGCACAGAATCCCGGATGTCGAGGCTGGAGAAACGTCAGGCGCAGCCCATCCGAAATTAATGTCCTGAGACCTCACGAAACGTCCCGACTCATCGGCAGCCGAACACCTTAGCCGCAGCCTATAGAGACTGTCACCGTATTCTGCGGCCAGATCTCTTTCAAGCCGTTCATAACCCGCGAAGTCGATGTCCTTCACCGAATGCACGAGCCGGCCTCGGTCATATACCTCTATCGCAGCGTTCCTCAGCGGCTCTCCCGTCACAGCGTCCGCAGCGAAGACCCCCAGGCCCGCTCCGGAGACCGAGCCCGGACCTGCATATCTATATGCGGCCGACACCGATCTCCAGCGGTAGTCGGCCGCATCAGTGACTTTTCCGGAAAATATCACGATCGTATAGTCCCCGTCGTCAACGGCAGGGAGAGACACATTCAGCGTATCCGGGACATAAAAGCTGCCGACTTCATTCACAAGCGGAGTCTCAAAGACGGTCTCCCTGTCCTTCACCAGACGGAATGTGGCCTTGTCCAGATTTCTGAGCTTCACCTTCACAGTGTCTCCGCTCCATTCGTGCGAAATCTCCTTCGCGTCAAGAGTCTTCATCAGCGAAGCGACCTCAGCGCAGCCTTCTGCCACAATCTTTTCCGCCCCTCTGAATGACGCACGCCAGGACTCAAAGGCGGCGCAGTCCGCTCTCAGGACCCTGTACATTTCAGACAGCTCCTCCCTTTCCTGACCGGGGTCACAAGATCCGTCGCCGCCTTCAGTGTCCTCCGGAGTCAAAAGTGATCTGCTGCCGGGAATCCCGTAGAGCAGGTCGTTGCACTCATTGAACCGGATCATCAGCAGATCCTGCCGCGCATACAGGGCAATCGCCTTTCCCTCGTATTTCGAGGCAAACTCCACCAGCCTCTTCTTCTTCAAGGCCGCAGCATCCGCCCCGCCGGCCTCAGGAGCTTTCGCAGCCCTGTCATAATCGAAGTGACGCACTCCGAGAAGTTCGAGATAAGCTCCTGACGGATAAGCATCTCCAAGGTATTCTGCAAGAACTGAGCGCACGCGGTTCCAGTCGTCCGAGCCATAACCCAGGCCCGAAAGCAGGGACCACATCACATATTCATAGTCATTGGACATTCCGCTGATGACGAAATCCGGCAGGGAGGAATATCCGTAAAGGCTCATTTTCTGAGCGGACCCGCGGGAATAAAACGCGGCCGAACGCGACGCCTTCAGGACCGGGGCCTGAGCCTCAGCAAATCTCAGGACCGAATCCACATCCGAAATCTGAGAATAATTCAGACAATAGGCGACCAGCGGATCTCCAAATTCCAGAGCCTCCTCCGCCATACGCCTGCTCAGCGGATCGTTCTGCTTCCAGTCGCGCCTGACCGCAATCGTCCTGTACTGAATCCACGCGTCGCAGTAGTCCCATGCCAGATGCCGGCTCTTCGCCTCGGAAATCACCTTCTCCAGAGAAGAGAGCGCCGCCTGCGGACGGTCCTCACCGACAGCTCTGTCCACTGTCTTCCATAGTTTCACAAGGACATGTCCCTCTGCATCAGTCTTTTCCGGCTTCTGCCCGGCTCCACCCTCTGACAGCGCCGAAAAACCCACGGCCCCTGCCGTTCCGGCGATGCCTACCGCACCCGCCATCAAGATGATCGCCGACTTGAATTTCGCAATAAAGCCCATATCTCTCATATATTATATATTGTCATTTTCCGTTTCCTCATGCCGAGACGCCTTCTCTGGAAGTCAGGCCCCAGCTCCGAGAAAGGCCATCGCCTCCGACACGACATAAGTGCTCCCGCCCACATAAATCAGCGGTGCAGCTCCGTCTGCCGCCCCGGACCGCCTATCCCGCATCCCGGAGACAACATCCAGCGCCAGCCGCATGGCCTCCGGAACGGTGCCGGCCGAAAGGACCGTGTCTGACCGGACCGGCCGATACGCCTCAAATTTTTCTTTCAGAATCTTTGCCGGACAGGCTCTTCGCCCTTCCGCGCTCGTAAATATCAGCGTCGCACCCGACGGAATCAGAGGAAAGACCGACTCGTAGTCCTTGTCTGCCACAGAGCCGTAGACAATCACAAGCGGATCGGCCTCTCCCGAAGCCAGCATGTCGGCAAGACGGGCAAAATTGTATTTCAGACCGTGGGCGTTGTGCCCTATGTCGCAGATTATGCGCGGGTCTTCCGAAACGAGCTCCCATCTGCCGTGCAGCCCCGTCCATGACGCCGCATGGACAATCGCGTTCTCCACGGCATCCTGTTCCAGAGTCCACTTCCGGCGCAAGACGTCGACTGCCGCAAGAACGGTCCTGAGATTGCGGATCTGGTATGAACCCTGCAGATCCATCGACGCGAGAAGATCGCCATGCCTCTCCCATCCCGAAGGGACGGTCTTGTCGGCGAAAGTCAGCAGGCCCATGATTCTTTGCGACTTTCCCATGTAAGTCGGATCCGACGAATTGGAATACAGAACCTTGCGTCCGAACACCGGATCAGTCTCCGGATCGCTCTCCCCCACTACCGCCGGGACTCCGGGCTTGATGATGCCCGCCTTTTCAAAGGCGATTTCCGGAAGCGTGCCGCCGAGCATGTCGCAGTGGTCGAGCCCTATATTTGTAATTATGCTGAGCACCGGAGTGACGACGTTGGTGCTGTCCAGACGGCCTCCGAGCCCTGTCTCTATCACGGCCACATCCACTTTCTTCCCGGCGAACCAGTCGAATGCCATCGAAGTGGTTATCTCGAAAAAGGAAAGGTCAAGATGGTCAAAAGTCTCCCTCCATCTGCAGACGAAGTCCCACACTTCCCGCTTACTTATGAGCGACATGTCCGGAGGCATCCCTGCCGAAGCGCCCCGACCGTCCACGATACGCATTCTCTCCCTGAAGTCCAGGATATGCGGAGAGGTGTAGAGGCCCACACGCAGGCCGGAAGACGCAAGGACAGCCGCAAGCATACTGCACACAGACCCCTTGCCGTTGGTGCCGGCGACATGAACGCATGGGTATTTCTCATGCGGACGCCCGTTGAGACTGTCAAAAAACTCCATGCCCGCAAGACCGGGCTTATATGCCGAGGCCCCGTCTCTCTGAAATGACGGGAATCTCACGAAAAGCCTCGAGATCATCTCTTCATACCCGGCCTCGGAGAACTCGTCCCCTGCCGCCCCGCTCCCGTCCGGCGAGGACACAGGCGCCTCTTCTTTCAAGTCAAAGCCTTCTTTCATGTCAACAAGTCTATACAATCATGCGGGATTGCTCCCGAAACATTTGAACTGACGCCAAATTTAACTAAATTTACCGGGTATAATGGAATTTTATGAAGGAGAATTCAGCCGCTTTATATTCTGAGTACATCATTGACGGGATGAGGATGGACGAGACACCGGCTCAGATGCTCGGCGAGTGCATGGCCAGAGACTGTTCCGAAGAGAGTACGCGCAAGTCCGCGCCGGCAGGACAGATCATCGACGAGAGCAGGGATCCGACTCCGGGGCAGACAGTCCCCGACGAGGCGGAGACAGACAGCTATCTGCAGAAGATCCTCGCGCTGAACAAAAAGGAGCGCGGATTTCTCCTCACCTGCCCGGACTTCTTCACAAGACTGAAGACAGCGTCAGCCGTCATCGACTGCCTATGGCTCGAAGGCCATTTCCGCCTTGAGAACATCACGATGGACGCAAGATGGGAATGGGACTCCGCACCGGTCGGCAACATGACCGCGTTCTACGCTTCCGCCCGGGCGCTGAGCGAGTATGCTTACGACCTCGGCGTCACTCTTTCCGGCTTCGGATTCAGCGACTTGGCCGCAGAGCCGCGCACGGAGAGACCGGATGGCGGCAATGGAGCTGAGGAGTGTCTGCTGAAGCTCCGCGTGACAGGCGCATGCGACAGAAGCGTTCCCGATCCGGAAGAAGAAGACCTTGAGACAGGAAAGGACGCAGCGATCCCGCACCGCAACGGCATCCGTCTCGAAATGAGACGCAGATGCGCAGACACTGCCGTCGCGGATCCGAAAAGCCGCCTCCTCTACATCCCTTTCGACACATGCCGACACAGGCTCGGAGGCTCGCTCCTCGAACAGGTCACAGGACCGCTGGGGGATCCGACGCCGGAAATACGCGACCCCGACTACTTCATGGACTGCTTCGAAGTCTTGAGGGAACTGGCCGAGGACGGCATCATCGCCGCCGGAGTCACCGTATCTGACGGGGGCCTGCTAACGGCTGCGTCAAAGATGTGCTCGGAGACCGGAGCTGACCTTGACATCAGCGGCATAATGTCTTCCTATATGGAAAAAGACATGATCAAAATCCTCTTTGCCGAGATTCCCGGCGTCATAATCCAGATACGGGGCGCGGACTTCGATTATGTGGACTCCCAGCTGCTGCTTCAGGACATAGCCTACTACCCCATAGGAAGCCCATGCACGAAGGACGCGAAGGTGACGGCCGGCAAGACGTCAAGACAGGGAGTCGCCGGAATCCTCGCCGCCCTGATGTACGGACAGGGACCGTCAGAGGGAGAGGACTGAAGCCGGCATGACTTGGGAAATGACACTGAACAGATAATAGCCACAGCAATGAAAAGGAACGACGGATCATCAGTTGGAAGTCATGGAGGCAAGCTTCCCAAGATATTTGTCCTCGACACCAACATCATTCTGCATGACCACAAGGCCATACACCACTTTCAGGAGAACGACATCGTGATCCCTATCACGGTTCTGGAGGAGCTCGACAAATTCAAGAAAGGGCACGAAGCCCTCAACTTCAACGCGAGGGAATTCATGCGCGAGATTGACAAGCTCTCAGAAGACAGCAACTTCAGCCGCGACGGGGCGTCCCTCGGCAGACACAGGGGCAATCTGCGCGTCGAGCTCAGCCACCCGTTCCCGGAGGCCCTCAAAGGCTGCTTCCAGGACGACATCCCGGACCACCGCATCCTGTCGACCGCCATCTGGGTCAAGGAACAGAATCCGGACAGATTCGTGGCCCTCGTCACGAAAGACGTCAACCTGAGGATGAAGGCAAAGGCCGTGGGCATGGAGGCGCAGGACTACCTCACCGACAGAGTGGAGGAATCCCGTCTGGAATACACGCGCAACGAGGTGATAGTCAAGGAAGACCTGCCTCAGGAAAAGATCCAGAGCCTCGCATACGGACAGGGAGGCATCCCTTACAGGGACGTGAGCGACGAAGAGCCGATGCCTAACCAGCTGTACCAGTTCAGATGGGAGAAGGGCGCGGACTCGTTCGTCACCTGCGCGAGGTACGACTGCCGCCAGAAGAGGATCATCCTCGTCAAGGTAAGGCACGCGTGCGGAATATCGCCGAGAAACGACGAGCAGAAGTTCGCCCTCGACGCCTGCCTCAACCCGGACATTAAGCTCGTCTCCCTGACAGGAGGAGCAGGCACGGGAAAGACCCTGATCGCCCTCGCCGCAGCCCTTGAACAGGAGCACGACTACGACCAGATCATTCTGACCAGGCCGACGATAACCCTCGGCAATCAGGACATAGGCTTCCTTCCGGGCGACCAGAAAAGCAAGATGGGGCCGTTCGTACAGCCTCTGCTGGACAACCTCAACGTCATCCGCAACTGCTTCAGGCCGGGCAGCCGGCAGGTGCAGAAGATAGACGCAATGCTCAAGGAGGAGAAGCTGCTCATATCGCCCCTCGCCTACATCAGGGGACGAAGCCTCGGAAAGGTGTACTTCATCATCGACGAGGCGCAGAACCTCACCCCGCACGAGACCAAGACCATAATCACCCGTGCCGGAGAGGGGACGAAGATGGTGTTCACTGGCGACATCTTCCAGATAGACCAGCCATATCTCGACATGTATTCCAACGGGCTCACGCATCTCGGGGAAAAGATGGCGGGACAGCCGCTGTTCGAGCACATAAACCTCAGAAAAGGCGAGAGAAGCGAGCTCTCCGACATTGCGAGCCGCCTGCTCTGATGTCCCCATGGAAAAACATTTGCGGCAGAGGGCAGATAAATTTTCCCAATCTGATTATTTTTACTAATTTAGCGCGGATTTAATTAAACATTGACAGGAATATCCCCGATTTTAAGAAAGAATCAATCGATCACATAAAATAACTTGTTTCATACATTATGACTGACAGAAAAAAAAGAGTCTACCGCTTTGGCGGTAAAAACGCCGAAGGAGACGGTTCGATGAGGGAGCTGCTCGGAGGCAAGGGAGCCAATCTCGCTGAAATGTGCAAGCTCGGAATACCTGTTCCGGCAGGCTTCACCATCACGACAGAGTGCTGCGCGGAATATTACGCTCTCTGCGGAGGCTACCCTGAGGAGCTCAAGCAGGACGTGGCCGAGGCGATGAAGGCGACTGAAGCCATCATGGGAAAGAAGTTCGGAGACAAGAACGACCCTCTCCTCGTGAGCTGCCGCTCAGGCGCCAGGAGTTCGATGCCGGGAATGATGGACACCATCCTCAACATCGGACTCTGCTCGGAGACAATTCCGGGAATGATTGAAAAGACCGGGAATCCGCGTTTCGTCTACGACGCATACAGACGTCTGATAATGATGTATTCGGACGTCGTGATGGAGAAGGCCGAGGGCATAGAGCCCGCAGACGGCCAGGGCATCCGCCAGCAGCTCGACAGGATGATGGACGAGCTGAAGAAGGCGAAGGGCTACGCTTCGGACACCGACATTACCGCAGAAGAGCTCAAGGAGCTCTGCGAGAAATTCAAGGTCAGAGTGAAGGAAGTCCTCGGAGTGGAGTTCCCGGACTCTGCCGAAGCCCAGCTCTGGGGCAGCATCGGAGGAGTGTTCAAGTCGTGGAACGGCAAGAGAGCCATCGCCTACAGAAAGATCGAGGGCATTCCTGACGACTGGGGCACGGCCGTGAACGTGCAGTCGATGGTGTTCGGAAACATGGGCAACACCTCTGCTACCGGAGTGGCATTCTCCCGCAACCCGGCGACCGGAGACAACAAGTTCTACGGAGAATGGCTCATCAACGCTCAGGGAGAGGATGTCGTTGCCGGAATCCGCACGCCTAATCCGCTCAACGAGGCGACCAAGAATCCGCACAACGCCGGGCTCGAATCTCTCGAGAAGGCCATGCCTGAGGTGTACAAGGAGCTCGACGGCATCAGAGTGCTCCTCGAGGACCACTTCAAGGACATGCAGGACATCGAGTTCACCATTCAGGACGGCAAGCTCTGGATGCTCCAGTGCCGCATAGGCAAGAGAACGGGAGTCGCCGCCCTTACGATGGCGATGGACATGGTGGAGGAAGGAATGATCGACGAGAAGACGGCTGTCATGAGAGTGTCTCCGGCACAGCTCGACGAGATTCTCCACCCTATTCTCGACCCTGCGTCCGAGAAGAAGGCCAAGGTGATAGCCCGCGGTCTGCCGGCAAGTCCGGGCGGCGCAGTGGGAAAGATCGTCTTCACTTCAGAGGAGGCGATGGAGCTCAACAAGAACGGCGAGAAGGCCATCCTCGTCAGGGAGGAGACTTCGCCTGAGGACGTGGAGGGAATGAGAGCCGCAGCAGGCATCCTCACCGCCCGCGGAGGAATGACGTCACACGCAGCCCTCGTGGCCCGCGGCTGGGGGAAATGCTGCATCGTAGGCTGCGAGTCGATGCACATAGACCTCGAAAACAAAGTCCTCAAATTCAAGGGAGCAGAATATCATGAAGGAGACGTGCTGAGCCTCAATGGCTCAAAGGGTCTCGTCTACGGCACGGCCATCGACACGATGGATGCGTCTGAGAACCCGCGCTTCATCAAATTCATGCAGATCGTGGACAAGTTCCGCACCCTCGGAGTCCGCACCAACGCCGACACTCCTGAGGACGCCGAAAGGGCTCTCAGCTTCGGAGCTGAAGGCATCGGACTTTTCCGTATCGAGCACATGTTCTACGGCAAGAATTCAGAGATTCCTCTTGCCAAGCTGCGCAAGATGATCCTTTCCAAGACCGACGACGAGAGACGCGCGGCCCTTGCAGAGCTTGAACCGTTCATCAAGGCTTCTGTCAAGAGCACCATGAAAGTCATGGACGGAAAGCCTGTGACCTTCCGTCTCCTCGACCCGCCTCTCCATGAGTTCGTGCCTCAGGCGCCTGAAAAGAGGAAAGAGCTTGCACAGGAGCTCGGCATCTCGGAAATGGACATCGAGAAGAGGGGCGAATCCCTCCACGAGGTCAACCCGATGATGGGACATCGCGGAGTCCGTCTCCACATCACATATCCGATGATCTCCGAGACTCAGTTCCGCGCCATCTTCACGGCTGCGGCAGAGCTGAAGCAGGAAGGCTACCACCCTATGCCTGAGATCATGATTCCGGTGACCATCTCCGACCGTGAGCTCATCTTCCAGAAGGCCATCTGCGACAGAGTGAAGGCAGAAGTGGAAGGCAGCACCATCAGGGAGCCTATCGACTACAAGTACGGAACGATGATCGAGATTCCTCGCGCCGCCCTCATAGCCGACAGGATGGCCCGCACGGCTCAGTTCTTCTCATTCGGAACCAACGACCTCACCCAGATGACGTTCGGTTTCTCTCGCGACGACGTGGGCACCTTCATGGGCGACTACCTCGGCAACAAGATCCTTGATGCCGACCCGTTCCAGACCATCGACAAGCGTGCCGTCGGCAAGCTCATCGAGATCGGCGTCAAAGGCGGCCGCAGCACCCGTCCTGACCTCAAGGTCGGCATCTGTGGCGAGCACGGCGGCGACCCTGCCTCCGTCGAGTTCTGCTACAAGATCGGCCTCAACTATGTCTCCTGCTCACCGTTCCGCGTTCCTATCGCCCGCCTCGCCGCCGCACAGGCTGCGATAAAGGCCGGAGCAGAGAAATAGTCCGACTCCGAACAAACGATTCACAAATACAGATTTCTTTGTGAATCAATACGATAAAAAGGGATTTGCCCACAGGGGTGAATCCCTTTTTACTTTGTAAGCAGGAGTAGTTTATCTTTGTTTTTCAGACAATTGTTTGACTCTATAAGTGAGAATGAATGACATCGATAGCGCAAAAGTCTGTGACAAGTAACTGAATTTTCATTAACTTTGGATTGCGGTTATTGGATAGAAACTCTGATTAGCTGCCATCCCTATAAAGTCGCAGATGCGCTCGAAAATTATTAATTGAAATTCAAACAATTATGAAATTATTGCCATACCAGGAAGTTAAAGACAAGATTATCCACTTACGAGAACAGGATGTAATTCTGGACTTCGCAGTGGCCGAACTCTACGGCGTGGAAACAAGGGAGATAAACCAAGCAGTGAAGAATAATCCCAACAAGTTCCCGGAAGGATATGTGTTTGAGATTGACAAACAAGAATTTGCAGATTTGCGATCAAAAAATTTGATTGCAAATAGTCCGAAAAGCCGTACAATCCCTAAAGCATTTACGGAAAAGGGCCTGTACATGCTGGCGACAATCCTCAAGGGAGACAAGGCCACAGATACAACCATCGCCATCATTGAAGCATTCGCAAAGCTGAGGGAGCTGTCACGCACTATCGGGGAACTGGCAGCAAATCCGGATCAATTTACGCAGAAATCGCTCATGCAGAAAAGCGGTGAGATTATGGCCGACCTGTTCGGAGAGGACATGCAGACAAGCGAGACGGAAACGGAAATCGAACTCAATTTCGCCGTACTGAAGCTGAAACACACGATAAAGAGGAAAGACAAGAACAAATAAAACACATGTTGACAAACTATTGAACAAAATCGCACAACTCATTGAAAAGAGACCGGACTTTGCCGCCGCGCAGGCTGCGATAAAGGCCGGAGCAGAGAAATAGTCCGACTCTGAACAAACGATTTACAAATACAGATTTATTTGTGAATCAATACGATAAAAAGAGATTCGCTCGCTGGAGTGAATACTTTTTTATGTCTAAGAGTCAAAATATCCTTGCGCTTCGTTCCGACCGGAAACACATCCAGAAGCAGATGAACCAGAAAAACCTGGTAATAACATCTATACGACATAGCATAGTCTTTTTTATAATTGAAGTATCTTTGTATACTTAAGAAAACTGCCCACGCCACTGTATGGTTCGTTGATATTCCAGTGAAAAACTTGCAATAGTCCGTCTCTTTGTCTGTATCATTATGCTGAAAAGTTTATAACTTTGAAGTTCAATACAAGAAAAAGACACTATTATGTAAAGTTTAACAAGGACATATCATAAAGAAAGTATTTACAGTTACTTGATGCATTCAGGAAATCGCCAATCTTCAAGAATGTAGCTATCTGAGTAATATGTGAATGCTTGCATCATACAATGGTGCGGGCTTCCATATTGTATAGCTACAGGTGTTTGGCGATACCTCTGAATGACAATAGGAATCCTGCACCTTTCTTTTTGTTTTGTCTGAAAAGGCAAATGAATATGAATGATTATATAAGTTTAAGGGATTATCCGTCACAATTAGAAACATATGAATGGAAGCAAAAGCGAATAGAAATATTAGAAAGAGACAAATATCGGTGCCAAATTTGTGGCAAAGGGAAAAGCACTGTGCTATACAATCCTAGTAGTGATAGGGATAGCGATATAAGTATAGGAATAGATTATAGTTATTCCACAATTAGTATTGATGATATATTATTCACACATTTTTCCGTACAAGACTTTATAGATATTATATCCGCTAAAAATTTATCTCTAACACCTACAGATTATGTAGTGAGCAGTAATGATATTTTAGGGGTACTAGCCGAACCACATACGAATGAATTTCCTGTAAATTGTGAAGATGTGGAAATTAATCTTGTAAGGCATCCAACAGGTATGTTATATTTTATTGTGAACAGAGAAGAAGACAATTTATCAAATATTAAGTTACATACTCCATATTTTATAGACCATCCCATATCATTAAATGTACATCATAAACATTATATAATTGGCCATAAAGCCTGGGAATATGATGATGAGGACCTTGTTACTCTATGCAACGAATGCCACACAAAAGTACATCATGCAATAGGCGCTCCTGTGTATTTACATAAAAACGGATATATGAAAGAAGTGCCATTAACCCCATGTTTTAGATGTGAAGGCACCGGGTATTTCCCAGAATACAAGCATGTTGAAAATGGCATATGTTTCAGATGCAGAGGAGCAAGATTCGAGGAATTGAGACCATATGTAAAATAAGAATAATATACTGTAAAAATGAAAAAAGTATATATAATATATATTATAGCATTATGCCTATTTGCTATCAGTTGCGGGAATTCAAATATATCTTCTCTCAATTTCGGCTATAAAAAATATGAATTTAATACCAATGGAGTAAAAATATTGAAATTTGAGAACATAAGAGCAGATGAACAAGAGGTCGTATATAATCTAAGCAATGTGGAGGAAAAAAATTTACCACAAATTGAATATGTAAAAATTAACCTCAAAAATATCCGGGCTCAATGTCGTACTCCGAATGATCCCTTTCGATGTGTTTATATAAAATTTAAAGGGCAACCTCCTGTTAAATATGAATGTAGTAGAGGAAGCGGAAATCCTATGTATATAGACACCAATTCATGGATTGCTATCAAGGATGATGGAACTATATTTATGAAGGGATGTTCTTCAGTAAAGGAAGCCTTATACTCAATAGGGGTGACGGACCTCTTGAAAATTGATAAAATAAATACTCAAATAAAAACAGTGTTATTTGAAGAATATGAGGATAATTACATCTTTCACAATGGAATATATTATATTTATCATAACAGCAATTGGTATATTTTTCCTTTGAAATTAAAATAAAGTATATGGAAATAGTTGTAAAAATTATTTTAACTATTATCTGTTTAATTGCTGGTTCATTTGGTCCAACTCTAATTTTAGAAGCATATGGCTTATCTTTTGGGCTTATGACCATGTCATGTGCTTTGGTAATAGCTATTTGCACTTTAGTCTGGAGATGCCCATCCAAATATATAGTAACTGGATTTAAAGATCCTAGTTGGGGGAACAATAAAAAAGATGTATATGGGCTTAGATCTGAATTGTTTAGACATATTAACACAAAAAATTTTCTATCCCCTTATGACTATGAAAAGATATTATGCTCAAATAATTTAATTAAACAACTTGATAGGATAGATGCATATGATATTGTACGATTAAAAGAGATACGAAAAACTGCGGAATACAATCTTTCCATTAAATTAAATGCAGAGGCTTTTTACAATCACTTAATGGCAGTTTTTTCGCCTATTAAATTCTTAAAAAACGAGAACTTGTTTAATCAAATGAATATGTTATGTCAAACATTATCTGAAATTAACCATAAAGATATTGATATTATAGAAAACACATTGAATTATATCAACGATAATATTATTAATCCGCAAAAAGAGCATAGATCTTTACATATTAAACTTATAATTACCCTATTCGGATGTCTTATAATAATGGATTTAATAACCACAATATCAGTTGGATAAGAAATACAGGAGAGCTACTGTTCATCATTGGGTCATACAAGGTTGGCAGAAAGAAGGCAATGAGCAAGCCAATGATGCTATGTGCATATAAATGAGTTAAACATAAGTTTCCAATTGAAAATATTGACAACAAGTCTGATGTGTATATTTATTATATTTGCTGTCCATGGCAAATATATAACTGCACCTATCATGAAAGACAATACAACAGCCAAGGCGACTTCTGCCTGCGATTATGAACCCGTTGAATTTCCCGGTTTACCTGAAATAAAACTTCCTGCAGTATCCGCAGACAGCATCGGACTTCTTACAAAATCAATAGAAACGATGACAACGGAGGAATCCCAAGCCACTGCAAAGTACTTTCCGTGGGAAGATGTGCTGGCCTGCATGAAAGATGGCCGTGTATTTTACTCCGAAGAAAAGGGTGACTGCGGAGAACGGCTTATTGCAGTGAACTTTTCTTCTCCCCGATGGACTTGGGAGAAGTTGTGCGGCAGGTCGGGGCTTCTGTATATCTGTCCTGTATGCAAAAGGCAGGTAAAGTTTGACTGCCGGATAATGAACTGATTGCAAAGCCGCTGTAAGCCACTGACGATATACACGGCAGTAGAAGAAGGCCATAGGAGGATGCGCGTCAGAGGAAACTGGACATTGGCCTGTTTTTGAGTAATGCGGCAATAAATCACTATATTTGCCGCAAATATTGCGTCGTTTTCGATATAGAGATGCTTCAGTGCTTAGTTCAATTCTTGAAGAGGTGAACCGTAAGCAGGGGCCACTTGAGAATCCGCTTGGCCAATACTGCTCTTAGCTTAGAATAAATTAAGCCGTTCTTTGGGTATCACGACTAAAAAAGCAAAAGAGAATCAGAGTCTTGAAAAACTCGACCCTAATCAGTCTGAAGACAGTGCGGAGCGCGGTGGAACGCCCAGAGGATGATGCCGACGGACACGGAGACGTTGAGGGAATGCTTCGTGCCGTACTGGGGAATCTCTATGGACATATCGGAAGCATCTACTACCGGCTGAGACACTCCGGACACTTCATTGCCGAATATCAGCGCATATTTCGCTGAAGGGTCCGGAGTGAATGTGTCAAGACTTACCGAGCCGACGGTCTGCTCCACGCTGACTATCACATAGCCCTCGGCCCGAAGCCTGCGGACGGCCTCAAGAGTGTCATCGAAATGTTCCCATGCCACACTGGACTCCGCTCCGAGAGCGGACTTGTGGATCTCGGCGGACGGAGGGACGGCACAGATGCCGCACAGAATCACCTTGTCGACCTTGAACGAGTCGCTGCTCCTGAAGGCCGACCCCACGTTATGCGCACTGCGGATGTTGTCGAGCACGACGACCAGGCCGGAATCAGGCAATTGCCGGTATTCTTCGGGACTTACGCGCCCGAGTTCGATGTTCAGAAGCTTCCTGTTCATGAATGATGCGGAAAAACGCTCAAAAAAGAGCAAAAGTTATCAACACAAAGGTAGCAAAAATAAAATTTTGAGTACTTTTGTATGCTAAACTTATCTGAAATGAAACAGGACCTGCAGATTTTCAATCTGATCAAAAAAGAGGAGGAGAGGCAGACCATGGGCATCGAGCTCATCGCCTCGGAAAACTATGTCAGCGACCAGGTTCTCGAAGCCCTGGGTTCGATCTGCACGAACAAGTACGCCGAAGGCTATCCCGGAGCAAGATATTACGGGGGATGCGAAGTGATCGACCAGATCGAACAGCTCGCCATAGACCGTGTCTGCGAACTCTTCGAGGCTGAATACGCCAATGTCCAGCCGCATTCCGGAGCTCAGGCGAACATGGCCGTCATGATGGCATGCCTCAAGCCGGGGGACACTTTCATGGGACTTGACCTCTCGCATGGCGGACATCTGACGCACGGCTCTCCTGTGAACATGTCAGGAATCCTCTACAACGCAGTATCGTACGGTCTGGACGAAGTCACCGGCCTCATCGACTACAGCCGCATGGAGAAGCTCGCCCTCAAACACAGGCCGAAGCTCATCATAGGAGGCGCGTCGGCATATTCCCGCGAGTGGGACTGGGCGAAAATGAGGGAGATAGCCGACAAGGTCGGAGCTATCCTCATGGTGGACATGGCTCATACGGCGGGCCTGATAGCGGCCGGGCTTCTCAGCAATCCGGTGAAATACGCCCACATCGTGACTTCCACCACCCACAAGACCCTCAGAGGTCCGAGAGGAGGCATCATCCTCATGGGCAAGGACTTCGACAATCCTTGGGGGCTCACCACTCCGAAGGGCGTCATCAAGAAGATGTCACAGATACTGAACTCGAGCGTGTTCCCGGGCGTTCAGGGAGGTCCGCTGGAGCACTGCATCGCAGCCAAGGCCGTTTCCTTCTACGAGGCCCTGCAGCCTGAATTCAAGGAATACCAGAAGCAGGTGGTCGCAAACGCCGCCGCAATGGCTGAGGCCTTCAGCGAGAAGGGATACAAGATAGTGTCCGGAGGCACTGACAACCATCTGATGCTCATTGACCTGCGCACCAAATTCCCTGACCTGTCCGGAAAGGTGGCAGAAAAGGAGCTCGGCAAGGCAGACATCACCATCAACAAGAACATGGTGCCGTTCGACTCAAGATCGGCGTTCCAGACCTCGGGAATCAGGGTCGGCACTCCGGCCATCACCTCAAGAGGCTTCGTTGAGAAGGACATGGAGTTCATCGTCAACCTGATTGACACGGTGCTCTCCAACGCCGCCGCCCACCTTGACCTCATTGCGGGCAAGACCGAGGAAGGAAAAGAGGAATATGAGGAGGTACTGGCTTCAGTCCGCAGACAGGTGAGAATGAAGGTCACAGGAATGCCTCTGAACAGATACTGATCCGCCGCCTGCGGACATTCCCCCGGCAGACGGACTGCCCGCCGATCAGGCGTCAGGACAGGACAAAGCCGGACAGACCGGGCCGGACACGGCGGACAAGATGTACAAGACGGAATATTCTGAGGAACAAGCCGTTCCGAATGCAGAAACACAAAACGAATCGGGCTGACTTTCAGGAGTCAGCCCGATTTCATTAAAGTGCCATGTCAGAAGTTGAAGCGGGTCATCAGCTGAATGCGATGGTTGGCCACCCAGTTTCTCGTTGCAGTGACGCCGTTCGAGACGTCCGCGCGGTCCGCCATCACCGTACCGTTCAGATTCAGATGCGATCCGTACTGCGCCGCCGTCATCTCATATTCCAGCCCGAGAGTGAACTTGCCTATATTCCACACCACGGTAGGAACTATGCGGAAAGCCTGTGCCATATTGCGGAAACTGTAGCTGTCCTTATTGAAGAAATAATAAGAATCGGCGTTGGTGCCTATGAAGTCCTCCCCTGCTCCGAGATTGTTTATATAGCCCGCCATAAGCACGCCCTGAACCTTCTTTCCATAGGCCACGGAGACCCAGGTGGAGCTTGATCGCGTTGCGGCATAGTCATAGTGCCCGTCCTCGGCGGCGGACATCCCGATGATGCCATAGCCTCCAATCAGGTTGAGATGGTCGGCGGCACTTCCGAGCACGGTCTTGGCCTTGACCGAGAGCAGCTTGTGCCTGTACTGCAGATAGAGGAAAGGAGACAGCGAGGTCATCCTGTCAGACACCTTGCGGGTGACGGTCTGTCCGTCAACGGTCATGTCGCCTGTGCGGCGCGGCTTGATGCTCAGCAGGCTCACTCCCCCCTTTACGAGAAATCCTCCGGCACGATAGGTCAAGCCTGCATAGACCTCAGGCAGGATGCCGTACTTCATATAGTTGGCCGTGTTGCCCGCAGGACCGGCAGTAGTGTACTGCATCTGATAGATGAGCGAGCCGGTTATCGTGAAATGCTTTCCGAGATCGGCGTCCATAGTCACCTGCGGGCTGCGGTTGAACGGGTTGAACGGCGCTCCGGTGGCAAGGCTTATCACTTCCGGCTGGTCGGCTGCCATCGGATGCCACGCCTGCCCCATGAGCAGAGAGACGGAGGCAGTGTTGTCACCGCACATCGGGAGTTCCTTCCATCCGAGCTTCATGTATGCCTGACGCAGACGCAGTGTGGCTGTTCCCGTAGATCCGTTGAGACCGGCGTAGAAGTCAGTCTCCACCTTTGCCGATATGTCCGTCCTTCCTATCCTGTAGCCGAGCACGTCGAGTCCTACTCTGGAGGTTATCGACAGGAAACGGAACGAAGGCGATGCGTTGAGATCCTCTCCGAGCTCATTGTAGTCATGGTCAAACGGAAGGTAATAGAAAAGATTGCCCGTGCCGGACGCGCTCTCACGCGAGTCGAAGGTGAAATAGTTTCTGATGAAGCCGTATATGTTGAAATGGCTCTTCAGCTCTTCCTTCACATTGCTCTTTCGCTCCCTCTTTTCCGAGGAGTCCGGTGCGTCCGCCGCATGGGAAGCCGCCGGTGCCGACAACATCAGCGACGCGCACATTGCCAGCAGCAGAAATGTCCTTGTCTTCATGTCTGTATAAAAGTTCTGTCTGTTATTAAAAATAAGGTCAAGATCCCCGGAACTTGCGCCGGGGGCGCAAAGGTAACGATTTTTTCATTTACTGCATGAAAAGCGGGACATGACCGCTACCATCTTGGCGACATGTCCCGCAGCAATATCCCGGCCTGTCTCAGAATTTGAACAGGAAAAGGAGAAGATAGCCGAGCACAAAGCCTATCAATCCGATGATGAGGCCGACCTTAGTCATGTCCTTTGTGGTGACGAGCCCCGTCGAATGAGCGAGGGCGTTAGGAGGCGTACTTATAGGGAACAGCATGGCGAGCGACGTACACAGGACAGCGCCGATGATGAGCGTCTTCGCTCCTCCGACAGGGTCGAGGGTCTCTCCCATTCCGACGGACACGGCGCAGAGAATAGGCACTATCAGGCTGGCCGCCGCAGTATTGGAGATGAAGTTGGAGATGAAATAGCCGATAAATCCCGACACGAGGATGACCACCAGCGGCAGCCACTGTCCGAACGGTATCGAAGTCACGAGATGCTCGGCAAGGCCGGTATTGGTGAGGGCGATTCCGAGGGCGAAGCCTCCTGCCACCATCCACAGCACGCTCCAGTTGATTTCCTTGAGATCTTCCTTCGTGATCACTCCGGTGACGCAGAACACGGCTACCGGAATCATGGCCACGACATTGCAGTTGATGCCGGTGATGCCCTCCGTCATCCAGAGCAGTATGGTGACGGCGAAAGTTATCCACACCACGTATGTGCGCCACGTCTTCTCATGCGAACCCTCTATCTTGAGCTCGATGGTCTTCTGCTTGAACGGATACAGCTTCAGGAGCACAAGCCATGCGATGAAGAGCATGACAAATACGTATGGCACCATCCTGAGCATCCAGTCTCCGAATCCGACGTCCAGATGGAGAGAATCGTTGAGATACTGGAACGCTATCCCGTTCGGCGGAGTGCCGATCGGAGTGCCGATTCCTCCGATGTTGGCAGCAATCGGGATAGCAAGCGCAAGGGCAATGCGTCCCTTTCCGTCCGGAGGCAGAGTCTTGAGCACAGGAGCAAGAAAAGTGAGCATCATGGCGGCCGTGGCCGTGTTGCTCATGAACATCGAGAATGTGCCTATGACGAGCAGAAAGCCCAGAAGCACGAATTCCGACCTCTTGCCAAACGGCTTCATCAGCACTCTGGCGAGCTGCACGTCAAGCCCCACCTTGGTGGAGGCTATGGCGAGGATGAAACCTCCGAGGAAAAGCATTATGACAGGATCGGCGAATGTCGCAAGCAGAGACTTGTAGCTGACGAATGTACCCATTTCTGACGGAATGCCCGACCCCTTCATGAAGGAGAAGCTGCTGTCGGAAATGGTAAGCAGCATGACGACTATTATCAGAACGGACGTTGTCCATGTAGGTATGATTTCAAACATCCACATCAGGGCAGCGAACACGAATATGGCTATCGTGCGCTGCTCGACGACGGTCAGGCCGTCAATACCGTAAAACGAAGTCGGGACAAGCCAGAGAAAGAGAGTGATTGCGAGAACAATCGGAAGCATGATCGTCAGCTTCTTCGACACTTTGTTCTCTTTAGGGAGCGGTGTAGTCATCATTTTATAGTGTTAAAAATGCGGTAAAATCCGACAAATCGTATGATTTTTGATTTTCGGGATGTAAATTTAATTATAATTTGATTAAAACAACCAACCTTTACCGAAATAATCAAAAAGCCTGCGTCCCCCGTCCGGCGGCGTGAGAGGCCGCCCTCAGCGGGACGCAGGCATATCTTCCGTTCATCTCCAGCAGATGCGGAGACAACGAGGCGGGGAATCAGATCACTCCCTCTTCAAGCATAGCCCTGGCAACCTTCATGAAGCCGGAGACATTCGCGCCCTTCACATAGTTGACATAGCCGTCCGGCTGGCGTCCGTGCTCTACGCAGGCGTGATGGATGTTGGCCATGATCTCATGGAGCTTCTTGTCGACTTCCTCGGCGCTCCAGCTGATGTGCATTGCGTTCTGCGTCATCTCAAGTCCGGAAGTGGCCACTCCTCCGGCGTTTACGGCCTTGCCAGGGGCAAAGAGGATTCCGGCCTTCTGGAATGCGGCTATGGCCTCAGGAGTACAGCCCATATTGGACACCTCGGCGCAGCACCATGTGCCGTTCTTCAGGAGTTCAGCAGCATCATCCCCGTTAAGCTCGTTCTGGAATGCGCAAGGCATGGCGATGTCGCACTTCACGCTCCAGGCCTTCTTCCCCGGAGTAAAGACTGCGGACGGGAACTTGTCGGCGAACGGAGCGACCACGTCGTTGTTGGACGCGCGGAGCTCGAGCATATAGGCTATCTTCTCCTCATTCATGCCCTCGGGATCATAGATGACGCCGTCAGGTCCGGAGATGGCGATGACCTTTGCACCGAGCTGCGTAGCCTTCGTGGCAGCACCCCATGCGACATTTCCGAAGCCTGATATGGCAACGGTCTTGCCGGCTATGTCCTTGCCCTGAAGATGAAGCATGTGCTGGACGAAATATACTGCGCCGAAGCCGGTGGCCTCAGGACGGATGAGCGAACCGCCATAGGTGAGCCCCTTTCCGGTGAGCACTCCCGTGTGCTCCCTCGCGAGTTTCTTGTACATTCCGAAGAGATAGCCTATCTCTCTGCCGCCGACTCCTATGTCTCCGGCAGGGACGTCGGTGTCAGGGCCGATGTTGCGCCAGAGCTCGAGCATGAAGGCCTGGCAGAAGCGCATGATCTCGGCGTCCGACTTGCCCTTAGGGTTGAAGTCCGATCCGCCCTTTCCGCCGCCCATAGGAAGCGTCGTGAGCGCGTTCTTGAACGTCTGCTCGAATCCGAGGAACTTGAGGATCGAGAGATTCACCGAAGGGTGGAAGCGGAGACCTCCCTTATACGGGCCTATCGCCGAATTGAACTGCACTCTGTATCCCGTGTTCACCTGAATGTCGCCGTTGTCGTCAACCCATGTCACTTTGAAGGTGAAGATCCTGTCAGGCTCCACGATGCGCTCGACAATGCGGGCCGCCTCAAATTCAGGATGTCTGTTGTAGACGTCTTCAATGGTTTCAAGGACTTCACGCACGGCCTGGAGATACTCCTTCTCATTGCCATACTTTGCCTGAAGTCTCGACATTATTTCATTTGTGTTCATGATTGGATTGGTTATTTAAAGTGTCTGAATATTGTAATGTCCGAATATTTTAATGTCCGGTCCGGATAATGCTCAATGTCCGAATGAAACCGCAGACCCCTGCGCGGCATCTCAAGACCGTGGACGCCGCAAGACGGGCCTGCGCGGCGTCATTTGACCTCCCACACGGCGCCGCTGTGAAGCAGGTCATCCATGCAGTGAATCTTCGACTTCGCCGTCACCTGCTCCACCTGCATCCTCACGGCGGCGTCATAAGTTATGTCATTGACATCCCTTATGACTCCGAGTGCGACAGGATACTCGGGATACTTCATGTCCGCAAGCATCAGATGTATTCCGACGTTGTCGCTGTGGGCGTCGTGGGTGAGGATGTCATCCTCGGTGATGCCCTTCTCGCCTATCGTCACCACCTTGAGTCTCAGACCGTCCAGGATGAGACCCTTGTCACGGTTCTTGCCGAAGATCATCTTCTGCCCGTGCCGAAGCACTATGGTCCGGTCCTCACGGTACGCCCTGTCGGAGATTTCCGCATGGGCCCCGTTGTTGAAAATGACGCAGTTGGTGAGCATCTCCATAACGGAGGTCCCGTTGTGCACAGCTGCAGCGACCATTATCTCCTCATTCAGCTTCAGCTCCGTGTCGAGTCCCCTCGCAAAGAAGGTCCCCTTAGCCCCGAGCACGAGACTCCCCGGATTGAACGGGTGTTCCACCGTTCCGTAAGGCGAGGTCTTGGTGATCGCCCCGAACTTAGAGGTCGGGGAATACTGGCCCTTGGTGAGACCATAGATGCGGTTGTTGAAGAGGATTATGTTGATGTCGATGTTTCTCCTTATGGCGTGGATGAAATGGTTGCCTCCTATGGCGAGGGCGTCACCGTCTCCGCAGGCCTGCCAGACCGTGAGTTCCGGATTGGCCACCTTGATGCCGGTCGATATGGCCGTAGCACGGCCGTGGATGCTGTGGAAGCCGTATGTATCCATATAATAAGGAAGCCTCGACGAGCAGCCGATTCCGGAGACGACCACATAACGCTCCTTGTCATAGCCGAGAATCTCGCTCACTCTCGGCATGGCCCGCTGAAGGGCCGCCAGCACCGCATGGTCTCCGCATCCCGGACACCAGCGCACTTCCTGATCGCTCTTAAAGTCTTTGAAAGTATATTTTTCCATAATCGGGATTTCAGCAGATGTGACTTTCTATTGCCGAGACAAGCTCCTGCACGAGGAACGGCTGCCCCTGCACCTTATTGTACTGAAGATAAGTAAACTGTGGGTAAAGCCCGCGCAGCCAGCCGGCGAAATGGCCGCTGTTGAGCTCGCACACGAGAATCTTCCTGAAGCCGGAGAAGACCTCGCCGGTATTCTTCGGAAGAGGGTTGATGTAGTCGAAATGCGCATAGCTCACTTCCTTGCCAGAGGCACGGACCTGGGACACGGCAGTCTGCAGATGGCCGTATGTTCCGCCCCAGCCCACAACGAGCAGTCCCCCGCTCTTCGGGCCGATCACTTCAAGCTCCGGAATGACGTCCGCAAGCCTGGCCACCTTCTCCGCCCTCTCACGGACCATGATCTCATGATTGACCGGTTCGGACGAAAGGACGCCGTCGTGATTTTTCTCGAGACCTCCGACGCGGTGTTCAAAGCCCTTCACGCCGGGAAGCCCCCATTTGCGCACCAACGTCTGAGGGTCGCGCCGGAACGGCTTGAACGGCTTGTCCTCCTCAGTGGCGAAAGGCGGGCGTATCTCAGGATAGTCCTTCATGGACGGGATCTTCCACGGCTCTGAGCCATTGCCGAGGAAGCCCTCCGAAAGCATTATCACCGGCATCATGTGCTCGAGAGCCAGCTTGGAGGCATAGAATGCCGTGTCGAAGCAGTGGGCAGGAGAATGTGCCGCAATCACCGCAAGAGGGCACTCTCCGTTTCTGCCGTAGAGCACCTGATTGAGATCGGACTGCTCTGTCTTGGTCGGTATGCCCGTCGAAGGGCCCGCACGCTGCACATCCACCACCACGATAGGAAGCTCCGTCATGACGGCGAGCCCCAGAGCCTCGGACTTGAGCGACAGGCCGGGACCTGAAGTTGTGGTCACGGCGAGGTCGCCGGCATAGGCCGCACCTATCGCAGTGCAGATGCCCGCAATCTCGTCCTCAGCCTGCAGAGTCTTGGCGCCCAAGCTCTTGTGTATGGCAAGTTCCTCGAGAATGGAAGTGGCGGGAGTAATCGGATAAGAGCCGCAGAAGAGAGGCCGTCCGGACTTCTCCGAGGCTGCGAGGAAGCCCCACGCCGTCGCCTGATTGCCCGTCATGTTGCGGTACAGGCCCTTAGGCATGTGGGCCGGTTCAATGGTATAAGTGTTCGGGATTGCCTGTATGTTGGCCGCATAATTATAGCCGTCGTTCAGCACCTTCTTATTGGGAGCCACCATCTCCGGCTTCTTCTTCCCGAACTTCTTTTCGAGATAGGAGTATACATATTCCACGGGACGGCTATAGATGAAGCAGGCCATCCCGAGGGTAAACATGTTCTTGCACTTGTGTATTGCCCTGATGTCCATGCCGCTGTCCTTCAGGCTCTCTTCCGTGAGCGAAGTTATCGGCGCGACGACTATGGTGCGGTCCTCGATGCCGAGCTCCTTGACAGGATCCTCGCGGAAGCCGGCCTTTCTGAGGCCCTCCTCATCAAATGCGTCCCCGTCGATGAGCACCATTGCCGTACGCTTGAGCCATCTGGCATTGGTCTTGAGAGCCGCAGGATTCATCGCCACAAGGAGATCGCAATAGTCTCCCGGAGTAGTGATGTGCTCGCTGGCGATGTGGACCTGAAAGCCGGACACCCCAGAAAGAGTGCCGTGCGGGGCACGGATTTCAGCGGGAAAATCAGGAAAAGTGGAAAGTTCGTTGCCGTAGACAGCCGACATGTCAGCAAAAAGAGATCCGGTGAGCTGCATTCCGTCACCCGAATCTCCGGCAAACCTTATCACAACATCTTTAGTATCTATTACTTTGTGTTGCATAAAGTGGTTAGGATTTATAATCTATTTATTTAAAAATGCACACAAATGTATATAAATTCCCTCACATTATAACAAAAATCGTAATTATTTTTTCATGTTTACGAAAGAATGCCGGATATCGGAAAAACTTGCTAACTTGCAGAAGATATGACAACCCTATGATTCTTCTGACATGACACTGAAAAGAACCATCATCACCATGCTGGCAGCCGTGGCGGGGAGCCTCATCACTGCAGCAGGAAACGCAGTACAGGCTGCTGAAGGCCTCAGCCGCTCAGCGTCCGGCGGCAATGCCCCGGCGGAAGCCGCCGATCCGGACGGACAGACCGAATGGAGAGACCCATACGTCAACGCCGTCAACAGAGCCCCGATGCACACGAGCCACTTCGCCTTCGCATCAGAGTCCGAAGCCGAGGACGGGCGGCGCGAACTTTCCTCCAACTACATGTCCATCAACGGGACATGGAAATTCCTTTGGGTGCGTGACGCCGACATGAGGCCTGAAGGCTTCTGGAAAGACGACTTCGACGACAGCGGATGGGACGATATGCCTGTGCCGGGAATATGGGAAATGTACGGCTACGGAGTCCCGCTCTACAACAATGTCGGCTACGCATGGCAATACCAGTTCGAAAGCAATCCGCCGGAGACACCGGTAAAGAACAACCATGTCGGCACTTACAGAAGGAAAATCACGATTCCCGAAGACTGGTCCGGAAAACGCGTCATTGCCCATTTCGGCAGCGTCACCTCCAACATCCGTCTATGGGTCAACGGGCGTTTCGCGGGATACAGCGAAGACAGCAAGCTTGAGGCGGAATTTGACGTGACCGGCTATCTGAAGCCAGGCGAAAACCTGTTTGCATTCCAGACTTTCCGCTGGTGCGACGGCACCTATCTCGAGGATCAGGACTTCCTGCGGCTGAGCGGAGTCGCCAGAGACTGCTATCTGTATGCGAAAGAGAAAAATGGCATCAGCGACATCAGAATAACCCCCGACCTCGACTCCGACTATGATGACGGCTCTCTCGAGATACGGCTTGACATGACGGGCAGCTGCACCGTGACGCTCACGCTGACAGACATGGAGGGAAAGACGGTGGCGGAGAAGACCATAGCCGGCAAAAAGGGCAGCCGGACCGTGAGGATGGAGGTTGATTCTCCCGAAAAATGGACGGCCGAGACGCCTTATCTCTACACTCTCACCGCGACAAGCGAGTCGGGCGGGACGAAGGAGGTCATTCCGGTCCGGACAGGATTCAGAAAAGTCGAGATCAGAGGAGCACAGCTGCTCATAAACGGCCGGCCGATACTCATCAAGGGAGTCAACCGTCATGAGATGGATCCTGACGGAGGTTATCTGGTGTCCAGAGAAAGGATGCTGCAGGACATTCTGCGCATGAAGCAGCTAAACGTCAACGCCGTGCGCACCTGCCACTACCCTGATGACCCCTACTGGTACGAACTCTGCGACAGATACGGGCTCTATGTCGTGGCAGAAGCCAATGTCGAATCCCACGGAATGGGCTACGGGAAGGAAAGCCTCGCCTCAGATCCCGCCTACGAGACCGCCCATGTCGAAAGAAATGTCAGGAATGTCCGCAGGAACTTCAATCATCCTTCGGTAATCATCTGGTCTCTCGGCAATGAGGCCGGCTTCGGAACTAACTTCGAGAAATGCAGGCAGATGGTGAAGGAGGAAGACCCGTCAAGGCCGGTGCAGTATGAACAGGCACGCACCGGCCCGGTGACAGATATCTTCTGCCCGATGTACTATCCTTACGACGCCTGCGAGAGCTACTGTGAAAACGACCCGGACAAGCCCCTGATCCAGTGTGAATACGCACACGCGATGGGAAACTCCGGCGGAGGCTTCAAGGAATACTGGGACCTCGTGCGCAGATACCCTGCCTATCAGGGAGGCTTCATCTGGGACTTCGTGGACCAGTCCGTGCGCTGGAGAGACGCCGGAGGAAAGATGTTCTACGGCTATGCCGGAGACTTCGACAGATACGATGTCGACAAGGACCAGAACTTCTGCAACAACGGGCTGCTGAGTCCGGACAGACGGCTCAATCCGCACGCTTACGAAGTCAGGCACATATATCAGTCGATATGGGCACGGCCAGCCGACCTCTCGACGGCCGAGATCTCCGTCCGTAATGAAAACTTTTTCCGCGATCTTTCAGCTTACAGACTTGAATGGGAACTCCTCGCCGACGGACAGGTGATGATGCAGGGCAGCGAGGAAGACGTCAATGCGGAGCCGCAGGACAGCGTCAGGATAGCCCTCGGCTATGATCCGTCCAGTCTGGAGCCCGGAAAGGAATGGATGCTGAACGTGCGGTTCGTGCTGAAGCGGGCAGAAGCGCCTCTCCCTGCGGGACATGTAGTCGCCTACAACCAGATTCCCCTCACCGGATACGCCTATGACGCCGAGCTAAGGAATGCCTCACGCCCGAATGAAGCCATCCCTGATCCCGTCTTTGACGACTCGGACAGAAGATATCTCATCCTGACCGGCGAAGACTTCAGGCTGGAGTTCAACAGAAGCGACGGCTTCATCTCCCTGTACGAGAGCCGCGGGCGCAGTCTTCTCAGACCGGGAACGGTGCTCAGACCGAACTTCTGGAGGGCCGGGACAGACAATGACTACGGCGCCGGACTCCAGAATAAAAATGCCGTGTGGCGCAATCCGACGTTCGGGCTCGTGTCCCTCAGTCATGAGGTGAAGGATGGTATGGCGCAAGTGACGGCAGAATACGAGATTCCTGAAGTCGGGGCAAGACTGGCCATGGAATACGCCGTCAACAATCAGGGAGTCGTGAAAGTCACCCAGCGGATGGCCGCAGGCGGAGCCGGAAATGAGACCGCAGGGAATGACGGCACAAGCGCCTCAGGAGTGCCCGACATGTTCCGGTTCGGACTTCGGATGGAGATGCCGCCGGAATATGATGTGGTGGAATACTACGGCAAAGGCCCGTTCGAGAACTACGCCGACCGGCAGGAAGCGGCCCTTACCGGCATCTACAGACAAAGCGTCGAAGAGCAGTTCTACCCGTACATCAGGCCTCAGGAGACAGGCACGAGGACAGGACTCAGATGGTGGGAAGTGCTTGACGCGTCAGGAACAGGGCTGAGATTCACAAGCGACGCACCGTTCTCCGCATCCGCACTCGAATACGACATCGAGGCTCTTGACGACGGGCCGGAAAAAGACAACCGCCATCCGTCGGACCTTGTTAAGGCCGGAGCCACATGCCTGTGCATCGACAAGGTGCAGGCGGGACTCGGCTGCGTGGACAGCTGGGGTGCCCTGCCGCTCGAAAAATACAGACTCCACTATGAAGACCGGGAATTCACGTTCATCATGCGCCCGGTTTTCCACCGGTACGACATGAGGGTGACTAAAACGAACTTTTAATCACCCTCGGCATCTTTTCTGCAAAAAATTATGAATCACCTCTCTGCGGCAGGCATAGTCCTGCCGCGGAATCTTCTATTCGGCAGAACCGGCAGGCATGTTGAGGACAGTCACCCGGAATGTCTTGACTTCTTCGCTGCTGCCGATATAATTGGCATTGCGGCCCACGAAAACGGCCTGATAGGTGCCGGGCTCACTGTAGGTGTATTCATACGAATCGAGATAATTCTGCATGTTCTTCACCACAGTGCCCTGATCGGGAGTCGTCGAATTGAATCCCATCGGGGTCGAGAAGAGCCATCCTTCGCAATAATGACCGAACTCGGAATAACGTCCTCCTGCGAAAGTGATGTCCTGATTGGTGTCGAGGCGGATGCTCCCGTTGCCTGAATTCATGTGATACGCATCGATAGTCTCATCCATCATCACTGCCGTTCCGAACAGGGTCTCGAGATCGTACTGCATCACGTCCATGCCCTCAATCTCCACCGTAAGAGTGCCGTTGACCCAATATGTATCTATTTTGTCATGCTCCTCGTCGGACATGCTCGGATGCCAATGGAAGGCAATGCAGAGATTGGAGATGCAGTTCTGAATGTCCGTCGTGACAGGCAGGAACACGTCCTGCTGCACTCCGGGATCATCATACTCAATCCTTGTCCACCCGGGCATTCCGTCATCATACATCTGCTGCACCAGCGCCCTGTCAGCGGCTCCGTCATTTCCGTTCAGGCCTGCAAAATCATTCGTATAGTAGATGTCGAGAGCCTGAGGAGCATTGCCTGAACGATGCTGTATCTGCAGTTCGAGAGTCATGGCGATAACGTCCTCCTCCGGGATTTCATAGCGGTTGCGGTTTGCATATTCATGCCCGTCCTCCCCGCTGTAGAACACGAGATTTTCCGGATTGCCGGTTATGTTGAAGCGCACCGGATCACCCGCATAATATGTGTTGGACGGGTCCAGAGTCACATTGTAGTCAACTTCTGAATATATGTTCGCCTGTTCGCACCCGGCAACGGCGAGACACCCTGCAAGGGCAAGACAAGCGTATGTCAAAGGTCGTCTGTTCATGTCAATAGCCATTTGTCGATTGAATCAAATTACCAAAGAGGATTCTGCACAAGTTCCTTGTTGACGCCGAGTTCGATGGTCGGTATAGGCAGCACCACATGGCGCTCCTGCACCGACGACGCCATGGCGCGTACCACGTCGGACGTGTTGCCGGTCCAGTCCGTGCTCTGAGAGTCGCTGATATACCCGTGCATTGTCTCAACGAATATGCCCCATCTTATGAGATCGTACTTCCGCAGCGACTCGAAGCACAGCTCGCGTCCGCGTTCGTTGCGGACAAAGTCACGGAACGACTCATAGTCGGAATACTCGGAGTAGTCCCTGGTGGAGATGCCGGCCCTGTCGCGCACCTCCTTGACATATTCATAGGCCTGCTGCGAAGGAGTCCCGTTATATTCATTATACGCTTCGGCATACATCAGCAGCACGTCTGAATACCTCAGAATCGGATAATTGACAGGAGTATAGGTACCCCTGTCACCCTTAACCCCCTCATAAATCGTCTCCCTGCGGTATTTGCCGCAGTTACGCACCGCCTTCGCTATCGTAGGATAGTCGAACGTCGTCCTCGACGACTCCCTGTACGGAGTCTTGTCTACGCCGGCAGTCCATTCTGCTATCACGTTGTTCCCCTGCCTCAGCGTTCCGCCCTGATAGTTGTACGGACACATGTTCCACATCTGACGCGCATCCCAGTGCGGATCCTCGTCGTCCTCGAGAGACATCTCCGCGTCTGTCCTGTCCACATTCCAGTACAGATTCCAGAGCTTGAGAGAGCCGTTGTACTGTGCGTATGAGAAATTGCAGTTAACCTCTCCGTAATTGCCGGTAGGCTGGCTCATCAGCCCGATGAGATCGCCGATGCGCCCGTTGCTCCAGTTGCTTGAGCTCGAACGGTTGCCCATGAAGTCCGCCTCCCACATCGACTCATGGTACTCAGTGTCATACTGATCGCTTATCATGTTGATGAACACCTGCGAATAGCTCGGATTCAGCCGGTGCAGGCCGCTCTGGATGACCGAGTCCGCATAAGCCATCGCCTTGCCGTAGCAGTCGTGCCTGATCTGGTCGTTTCCTGAGACGGTGGCACCCGCAGTGAAGAGGTTGACCCTCGCGAGGATGCCCCACATCGTCGTCTTGGTCACCCTCGACGGAGACTCCGTAAGATCCATGTCGGCGAGAGCCAGACAGGACTCCATCTCTGATATGACCCATCTGAGCACCTCGAGCTGAGATGTCGCAGGACATGACACTTCAGACGGTGAAGTCGCCGCAGTAGTTCTGAGCGGGACGTCGCCCCACGCCTGCGCAAGGATGAAATAATACCAGGCTCTGATGAAACGAGCCTCGTTCCAATACTTGTGGTCAGAATCATGCTCAGAGTCGGCTACCGCCTCCATAAATGAATTGGCATTGCCTATCCCCTTATAAATCATGGTCCAGGCGTCATATATCTCCGGAGAGCTGGCGTCATGCTGATACCAGACCGAATAATTGTTCGCAGAGGTCCTGTTGTAATAGCAGAGGTCGTCCGTATTGGACAGCATAAGTGAATAATAGTTACCGTAGAAAGCCTCATTGTTGATAGCGCCATACACTCCGGCAAGGCCGTAGAGCACCTCTTCCTCGGAATTGTAATATGTGTCGTCAGTGATCACCACCGGCTCCACATCAAGGAAACTGCAGGATACCGCTCCGAGGGTCAGGAGCAGGGAGGCTGATATGTTTTTCAATTTCTTCATGACAAATTCTCCTTAAAAAGTGAATGACAGGCCGGCGGTGAGACCGAATGCCCTCGGATATGCGGACCAGTCAAAGCCAGGCGTAAGTACCGAGCTTCTCGTGGACACCTCCGGATCCGGACCGGAATAATTCGTCCATGTCCAGATGTTGTCTGCGGAGACATACACTCTCAAAGTGTCGAAGTGCATCTTTCTGAGCACGCGTCTCGGGAGCGTGTATCCGAGAGAGACATTCTTCAGACGCAGATACGACCCGTCCTCGACGACTCTTGAAGAATAGACGAACATTCCGTTTGCGTTTATGGCCGGGATATCGCTGTCAGGATTCTTCACCGAGTCATATCTGTTCACATAAGTGGCGAACTGGTTGAGGTTGGTCAAATTGCCGTTCTCGAATATGAGGCGGTTGGCGTTGAGGATGTCATTGCCGTAGCTCCAGGTGAAGAAGATGTTGAGGTCGAATCCGTAGAAAGTGAACGTGTTGCCGAAGCCTCCCGTATGCAGAGGCTGGCCGCAGCCTATGATAGTGCGGTCGTTGTCATCGACGATGCCGTCACCGTTGATGTCGCTGTACTTCGGATCGCCGGGCTTCACCGAGTCCTTTCCGACGCTGGACATGTACGGGATGCCGTCCTTCAGAAAGTTTCCCGTAAACTCGTCTGCCTTGTAAGTGCCTTCATACACATAGCCGTACATCATTCCCGAAGGCTTGCCGACCTGAGTGATGTAAGGATACTGGCTGTTGAAGCGCTGCTCCCACGACACCGAGGTCAGGAGGGATTGCTGCCCGCTCGTCAGCGCCGTCACCTTGTTGCGGTTGAACGCGATGTTGAAAGACGTCGTCCACTGGAAGTTCTTGTGGCTGATGTTGACCGTCTCAAGGGAAATCTCCACTCCGCTGTTGCGCATCGAGCCGATGTTCATCATCGCCGTCTCATATCCGGTCGATGAAGGCATGGTGGCCTGAAGAAGAAGATCATAGGTATTCTTCATGTACCAGTCTGCGGTGAGCCTGATCCTGTCCCCTTCGAAGAAGGAGAGATCCAGACCGACGTTCCACTGCTCAGTGGTCTCCCATCTCAGATCATCATTGGCCATGTTCGCAGGATAATATCCCGGCACGATCTCACCTCCGAACACATAGTCATAGGAGTCACCGCTTCCCGGAGTCGTCGCGATCTGGGCATAGAAGTCATACGGAGTGGTAGTGCGGTTGTTTCCGGTGAGACCCCATGACAGACGCAGCTTTCCGTTCTTGAGCCAGCTGCTGTCCTTCAGCAGGTCCTCCCTGTTGAAGTTCCATGCGAAAGACCCCGAAGGGAAATAGCCCCACTGGTTTCCGCGAGGGAACTTGGACGAGCCGTCCGCACGGAACGAGGCCGTGAGATAATATTTGTACCTGTAATTGTACTGGAGGCGGAACAGGCCTGACATCATTCTCCAGTTATATTCCCACGGAGTCACGGTCTGATAGTTTCCGGTATGCATTCCGTTCAGTCCGAGAGCCTCGGTGGTCATGTTAGTGGACCTCGTGCCCTTATAGTCATTGGTCTGTCCCTGGAAAGTGACTCCGGCGAGCAGATTGAGATGATGAGCTCTCCTGATGTGCTTAGTCCAGGTAAGAGTGTTCTCGTTGAGCCAAGTTACCCAGTTGGTCCAGTAGATGGCCCCGTTGATGCCGTTTCCGGACGGAGACCTCTCGTTCCCCGTATAGGTCATGGAGTTGTTGAACTCCTCCCTGCGCCGGTTCTGATAGGTGTATGTTCCTGTCGCCTTGAACACCAGGTCAGGAACGATGGTCCAGGTGAGGCCAAGCTGTGCGTTGAGATAGTCCTGAATCGTCTTTCTGTATTCATTGCGGACGGACAGGGCCGGATTGAACCGGTAGTCGCTGGCATCGGCGATCTCCTCGTCAAACGGAGAGTTGAGGAACTCGTCATCCGAGCCCTCGTCCCATATCGGCTTCACCGGCCGGTATCCCCAGACGGAGTACATGAGCCATCCGGACGCCGAAGAAGACTGCTGCGCCGAGGTCGGGTTTGTACCTGAAGTTATCGCGCGGGAATAATTGACATTGAGGTCGGCCTTCACCTTCTTGCCGATGTTCTGAGAGAAATTGATCTTTCCCTGATACCTCTGGAAATTGGAGTTGACGATGATTCCGTCCTGATCGAGCACCGAAAAGCTCGCGTTGTAGCGGTTGCCCGCCTCCTTGCTTCCTCCCGAGAGCGAGATGTTGTAGTTCTGCACGAAGGCAGGCCTGTATATCCTGTCCTGCCAGTCGTATGTCCTCACATTGCGGTAGTCCTCAAGCGAATATGTCTCTCCGTTGTGCTCGAGATAGATGTTCGTGCCTCCGGAAAGGGCATACTTGTCCGTCTGAAATTCGACGAATTCGTATGCGTCCATCAGATCCACCTTGTTGGAGATCTCGTTGTAGGTCCATGAGGAGCTGAAGTTCACTTTCGGCTTGCCCTCGATTCCCTGTTTCGTGGTGATGACGATGACTCCGTTCGCTCCGCGCGCTCCATAAATGGCCGTCGCGGAAGCGTCCTTAAGAATGTCTATCGACTCAATGTCGGCCGAGTTGAGGGAAAGGGCCATCGAGCTCTCGGACGGGAACCCGTCGATGACATACAGAGGGGCGCTGCTCTGCGTCAGAGAGTTGTTTCCCCTGATGACGATATTGGCCTCCGCTCCGAGAGAACCGTCAGAAGTCGTCACGACCACTCCGGCCACACGGCCCGAGAGAGCCTGGTCAAAATTAGTCACCGGAGTCTTCATCATGTCATCCATGTCAACTTTGCTGACCGACCCGGTCAAATCACGTCTCGCCACCGAGCCATAGCCTATGCTCACGACTTCGGCCGCGTCGATGGAGAGCTGTTCCTCCTTCATGGTGACATTTATCACACTTCTTTTCCCGACGGATTCCTGCACTTCTTCAAAGCCGAGGCATGAGAAAATGAGAATCCCGGACTGCGGGACGGAGATCTGATACTTTCCGTCCATATCCGTAATGGCACCATTGGAGGTGTTGCCTGACTCATAGACCGTCACGGCCACAAGCGGTTCTCCCGCCGAGTCAGTGACACGGCCCGTCACCTGCATATCCTGAGCTGACGCCGTCGCCGGCATGAGGACGGCAAGGCAGGCCAGAACGAATGATACTGTTAACCTGTACATCTGTAATTCGGTTGGTTTAGTTACTGATTCTTCCTTATGTGGAACTCGACGGGCTGCCCGTCGAGACAAGTCGCGGTAAGGACGGTCTTCCCTCCGGAGCAAGAGAGAGAGATGTTGCCGTCATTCTCTCCGAGAGAATACTCCCCGTCCAGAACCACCGTCCGCAGAAGAGGCTGGCTCGGCTGGGAAGTCGTATATCCCTTGGCGGTAATTCCGAGATCCGGAGTGCAGACGCTCATGACTATGCTTCCGTCCTCAGCGGTACGCTCCATGACTATGGTCTCCGCATCAATTGAGGACACCGGCAGGCAAGGCCGTGCGTCCTTGGCCGACGAAAGGTCGGAAAAAGCGGCTGCTGAAGATGCTCCGTCATAGGCTTCATAGCATACGTACGCCGTAATTCCCGAGAGCCGGTCATTTACCACATGAGCACCGGCGTCCTGCCTGATGACTGTGTACGGCAATTTTCTCGAAAATTTAGTCACATCCTTTCCGGACGGTCTCACGAGCATCATGTACTCGTAAGATGCGTCAGAAGGCGAAGTCCCGTGATCGATATACGCGGTGACGAAGTCTCCCGTGCCCGTCTTCTTCTTTGTGTCTGAAGGCGAAGTCTGCGACTGTTTCAGGACGGTCAGTCCGGATGCGTCCCTAATAATATATGTGTTGCCCTTCGTATCCGTCAGCACCGCCTGCCCGCTGCCGGAGAAATGCCAGGCGAGAGGGAACGAGTCGAGCCACTCGTCATTCACGTCCACTTCAGCATTTCTGTCATCGAGACGGAGCTGGTAAATCGTCGTCTCGGTAGGATAGGAAGAAGTGTTGGTGATGCCGCTTCCGAGAAAGACTATCCTGTTGTCGAAGCAGAACACGCTCTTGGTGGCAGTCGCGCCGGCGCAGAAGTTCGGTCTGTCCCTCTCCACATAGGTAAAGGCAAGGACGCCGTTGCGCCCCTCCAGAGAGGACACTCCCGGGAAACGGCTGTCGTTCCTCTCCATCAGCGTGCCTTTGAGAGGACTGTCAAGCATTTCGAAAGGCAGATGCACCGTAGTCGCTCCAGGCACACGGTTCCAGTCCCATCCCTCCTGCGAGAAGCCGCTCTCCCTGGCGGAGACAGGCTTTCCGGAGCCGATCAGCTGAGCCGACCCATAGCTCTGGTATCGGCCATAGCGGTTGTCGGCAGCATATATTTCCGAGCTCCACACGTCGGAGTTGTAGCCTTTGAGCACAAGCATCCAGTCGTCTCTGCGATGTATGCCCATCGCCCCGTAGTTCATCGTAAAGAATCCCTCAGGTGCCGGGGAAGGGGTTATCCCGGCCTTTCGGATCTCGGCGGCAAGAGTCTCGTCGGGAGCGCCGAGGTAAAGATATGCCCCGCCCAGCTCCGGATCAGCCGCGAGTCCCGACCCGGTGAGATCGCCCAGAAGGGCGAGAACGGCAAATGCATTTATGTCAGCCTTCGGGATGAAGCCGTTGAACGGGTGTCTTCCGCAGATTCCGAGCCCCCAGTCCGTGAGATTGCAGTAGTTGCGCATCGTCAGCAGGGCGTGCTTGAAACAGCGGCGTGCATCCTCGCTTATGACGAAGTCCGTGCCGGCCGTACAGCGGCAGTACTCGCCCAAAGCGGCGAAAGCCCCCACAGAATAGGCAGGATACAGTCCCCCGTGATGGAACGACGTGCCGTCCGGCTTTATCCCGCCGAGAGTCCCCGGAGAATACCCGAGCGAACCGGAGACCCATTCTCCGAGAGCCTTCATCTTGGCATAGCGTGTCTCCTCAGACGGATTCATCATCGCGGCAATCAGCTTGCTCTCAAGAAGAGTGTGCCAGCTGTCCAGAATCTCGTCCCTGCCCTTCTGGAAAGGAAGCCTCGTCTCGGCAAGCCCGCTCCAGTATTCCAGCACCTTCAGATACTCGTCCGTCTTTCCGGCAGCGGCGATTTCCTTGCGCAGAATCCACAGTCCTTGATAGAGCTCGCGGGTCTGATAGCCGTAGTGGTGGTTGGTCCCCATGGCGCTTCCGAATGCGAAGCCCTGGTCTATCGCATGGTCCATGGCCACAAACGCCTTGTCGAGATTCGCCCTGTTGCCCGTGTAGTGATAATCCTGAGCATACCACCAGACGATCTGGCCAATGAACCTTATCCGCATCTCTCCCAGAGCGTTGTTGAACTCATCGTCACTGAGCAGGGGCGCACCCGTCACCGATCCGTCGGGACGGCGGCCCAGCCGGTACTTTGCATAGAGGTCATCAGCCCTCTTCAGCAGCGTGCCTTTGACATAGTTCGCGCTCGACATTCCAGCCGTCACGACCTCATCAAGCCGCTTCTCGACGTCGGAGAGCATCATCTTCTGCCCGTCAGTCACGGGCGCGGTCTGAAGACGGGGGTACTGTTCCCACTCCCAGAGGCGGCACCAGTGCCACATATTGCGCTTCAGATGACTGTTATTGTCCGGAATCTGCATATCCGGAGTGATCTGGTCATGAAGTTTTGCAGTGCGGAACGAGAGACGGTCCAGATAAATGACCCCCGAAGGGACGGAAGGAGGCGTTGTAATCGTCATTCTGGAGACATTGACCGGCCTGTCCGCCGCCTTCATGTCTCCATAGCAGGTACCGTCCGGGCGGAGCATGTCTATGTATTTCACCCATGCCGCACGCCAGCCGGTAAAATTCATGTTGAAGTCGAAATGGCAGATCTCGGCATCACTCCAGTCCACGAAAGTGAACCTCAGCGGCGCGTCCATAGGCGCCGTATTGCAGATCCAGATCATGATTCCTGCCCCGTTCACCTTCATCGAAGCCTCGATATCCAGAAAGTCGTTGAACACGAGCTCAGACTGGCCTGCCCACTCGAATCTGAGGGAACTTGACCCGTCCTTGAATCTGTCAGCTGAAGAAGTCACTTCTCCGGAGCCGTTCACACTGACGAATCCGGGAACCCCGTCTTCAAATCCATACTGTGGATTAATCGCCGCATTCGCATGCAGAGAAAGCAGGAGAAGCGGCAGCATGAAAAACATCAATGGAAATCTGTTCATCTGAGACGAGAAATTATGCGGTAAGACTGACAAATTTATTAAAGTTTTCATTATTTTCAAACTGAGCATCAATTTTTTATGTTTTTTATGAAATATCAGAAATTTATACATATATTTGTGATTCACGCCCGTCGCCAGAACAAGTGACAGCCCAAGTGACGACACATAATAAGACACATCATGCATAAGAAAATCATCCTGACCCTGGCGGCAGCCGCCACGGCCTTCTTTTCCTGCGACACGAGGCCCGACCTCATAAAGGACAACGTCGCCAACGCCGAAATACAGCTCGGATCACTTCTTAAGGCCTCCGAAGAGGGAGACACGATCCGCATCCCGTCATCCTATCAGGACGGAAAGATCATATACGTGCCGACGGACGACTGGGTCAGCGGCTTCTTCGCCGGCTCGCTGTGGTACATGTATGAGCTCACCGGAGATGAATTCTGGGCCGAACACGCCAGGTCACACACCGAGGTGCTTGACTCCATACAATATCTCACATGGCATCACGATGTGGGCTTCATGGTCTACGACAGCTACGGCAATGGACTGAGACTCAAAAATATAGACGGATACAAAGATGTCTGCGTCAATACCGCCAAGTCCCTCTCCACGAGATTCAGGCCGGGAGCCGGCGTCCTCCAGTCGTGGAACACGGACAGGGGATGGCAGGCCGAAAGAGGATGGAAATGCCCGGTGATCATCGACAACATGATGAACCTCGAGCTTCTGTTCAAGGCAACGGAATTCACAGGGGACTCGACTTATGCGAAGATAGCCATAAGCCACGCGGACAAGACGCTTGAAAACCATTTCAGACCGGACTGGAGCTGCTATCATGTCGTGGACTATGACCCGGAGACCGGAAAGGTGCTCGGAAGATGCACGGCACAGGGATATGCGGATGAATCGGCATGGGCCAGAGGACAGGCATGGGCACTCTATGGCTTCGCAGTCGCCTACCGTTTCACCGGTGACAGAAAATATCTGGACCTCTCGGAGCATGTGGCGGAATATCTCTTCAGCCATCCGAACATGCCGGAAGATCTGGTCCCATACTGGGACTTCAACGCCCCGTCCATACCTGACGAGCCGCGCGACGCCTCTTCCGCCGCCATCATCGCGTCAGGCCTGTACGAGCTCAGCTACCTGACAGGCAAGGCTTCATACAAGGAGACGGCCGACAAAATCATCAGCTCCCTCTCCTCACCGGCATACAGAGCAGCCCAGGGGACCAACGGAGGATTCATTCTCATGCACTCGGTGGGCAGCATTCCTCACGGAAGCAGCATCGACGTGCCGCTCAACTACGCGGACTACTACCTTCTGGAGGCACTGGTACGCAAGCGCAACATCGAGAACGGCCTGCCTCCGGTAAAGTAAGGACGACCGCACACGGTTTCATTCGTTAAAGATGGACTGGAAGATATGGACAAAGGCGGCGGCTGTGCTGTCCGCATCACTTGCACTGGCGGGATTTGCGCATACGCAGCCGGCCGGCGCCGAGAACGTCGACTTCAGCGGCGTTCAGGCCATCCTTTCCTTTGAAGACGGGACAGCTCCTGCCGAAGCCGGCAGGCACTCCGTCCTCAGGACGTCGGAGCTCCACTCAAAGCTCGGCGAAAAGTCGCTTCAGTGGAAGTGGAAAAGAGGAGGAGCCGTCATGGAGATTCCGGGGGAGATTCCGTATCTTCCCGAAAACCCGAATCCGAAAGAGACATCCGTATCTACGTTCGTATTCTGGGTCTATTGCGCCGAGCCGCTTGAAGGATCCCTCAGATTCTCCTTCATGAAAGGAGAGAAGGAATGCTGCGGATTCGACTACGGACTCGGATTCACCGGATGGAGAGGAGCCTGGGTCGCGTTCGACAGGGACATGGGAGGCACGCCCGAAGTCGGGATGGACAGGGTGGTCGTCACGGCCCCCCAGAGCCAGCGCAAAGGTGAGGTCTTCCTCGACGGCATCATAACCTCGGCATTCGAGGACGTCAGGCATCATACGGCCGACTGGCAGGCGCCTTTCATCAACAGAGGCACAACCTCCCACTGGCTCATCCTCAACGAAAGCTGGAACCGCAGTCTCGACATCCCGGCAGGGGAATCCATCACAGCGGAAACGGCCGCCGACATGGACTCTATCAGGTCGAGATTCATAACTCTCGTCAGCGACGGAAAGAAGGCGAAAAGTCCCGAACAGCTCAGAAAGACGTTCTCATCATACGGCATACGGACAAACGACGACGGCACGGTGACGGGGAAACCCATCTTCTTCACGAGGTACGGGGAGACATACATCAACCTCGGAATACCGGACGCGTCAAAACGATTCGCAGATGCCGGACAGCTGCTGAGACCTGCAAACGACTTCATGCTCGACCTCGCCGTGGCCTACATGAAGTCGGACGATACGGAATGGAAGAATGAGATCGCCCGGATGTACGTGGACATGACGCGCCACCTTCTCGACCAGGGCTTCGCGGCGGGAAGCTCCCTGGGAACACTGCACCACCTCGGATACAGCATGAGAAACTTCTACACGGTGCCCGTCATCATGAAAGAGGTGCTTGAGGAAGCCGGACTTGCCGACGAGATGCAGCAGGCCATGGAATGGTTCTCGGGAGTCGGAGAGGTGAAGAAGGCGCCGGAGACTCCGGGGATGGACATTGACGCGTTCAACACTTCGCTCATGGGAAGGGCGGCTTCAATCATCATGATGGAAAACGGGCCTGAGAAGGAGGCCTGGCTAAAGGCTTTCTCGCGATGGATAGACAACGGCTTCAGATATGCCGACGGACTTCAGCCGTGCTTCAAGAGGGACGGGACCGTGCAGCATCACAGGAAGGCCTACCCAGCGTATGCGGTGGGCGGATTCGACGGCGCCGTCAATGCGGTATGGATGCTCCACGGGACGGATTTCGCCATCTCAGAGGAAAGCCATTCCATACTTAAGAGAGCCCTCCTCGAAATGAGGTTCTACTGCAATCTAAAATCTTTTCCGCTCGCCATGTCTGGCAGGCATCCGGACGGGAAGGGCGCCCTGATTCCGTCGCAGTTCGCCCTGCTTGCAGACGCCGGGACACCTGACGGAAAGGAAGAGACTGACAGGGAGCTTGCAGCTGCATACCTCAGGCTTGCCGGCACAGGCGGCAGATGGGGAAAAAAGTTCACCGGGGCAGGCATCACAGCAGAGACTTCGCCCGAAGGATGCCATGTATATCCGTTCAACTGCTCGCTCTCATACAGACAGGACGACTGGCTCGTGACAATAGCCGGGCACAGCCGCTATCTCTGGTCGTCAGAAATATACAACGGAGCCAATCACTACGGCAGATACCTTACCCACGGAAGCATGGAGATCATCGCCGACGGCAATCCGATCAGCTGCATCGGCAGCGGATATCAGGTGAACGGCTACGACTGGTGCCACATACCGGGAACTACCGCAGCCTCCATACCTATGGAAGCCATGAAGGCGGACGTCAGAAATGTTGACGAGTTTTCGGGATACGAGGAGATGCTGCTCTCCGACGAATGGTTCGCTGGAGGAATCACGCACAAAGATGCGGCCGGAGCATTCGCAATGATCCTGCATGAGCATGACAAATACAACGGCTCGCTGAAGGCCCGCAAGTCATTCTTCGCCTTCGGGAACAGGATCATAGCCCTGGGATCTGATCTGCGCAACCTGCTGCCGGGCTCGTCGCTCCACACGACGCTCTTCCAGAATTCGCTGCCGGCCCCCGGGCCGTCAGCCCCGGTAGAGATAGAGGACATCATCTCGACGGCCACGACCGTCAACGGGGGCAAGATTTCCGTCATGAACTTCGATGAGACCTATTCTGGAGAAATGACGGTGCTTCAGGACCATTTCGGCAACGCATGGTTCGTCAGAGACGCCGTTGTGGAAGTCTCGAGAGGACTCCAGCATTCGCTGCACGAGGAGACGGACGCCCCGACCGAAGGATATTTTGAGAAAGCCTGGATCAACCACGGAAACTTTGTCGGGAAAGGCGTCATCGCCGGAGACGTCTATATGAAGGACAGCTACGAATATATGACTGTGGTTCACGCCTCTGACGAGCAGATGGCGAAATACTCGGAGGCTCTCCCGTATAAAGTCATCAGGTGCGACACAAAGGCCCACATCATTCGGGATGTAGAATCCGGAGTCACCGCATGCGCCGTCTTCGAGGAACTTAAGAAAGATGACACCTTGAACGACAACAGGGCAGGAGCCGCATCCGGGATCATTGAAGCTTCCCCATGCCTGCTGATGTACAGCTCGAGCGGCGGGACACTCACCATGAGCGTAAGCAATCCAGACCTGAACCTGTATCAGGGGCCGAGTGACGAAAAATATGATTCCGAAGGCAAGAGAATCGAAAGGAGCGTCTACGGAAGAGAATGGATTGACAATCCTTGCGCCCCGACATCAGTAAGAGTGATGCTCGCGGGCAGATGGAAACTGGCCGGAGAATCTTCGGGGAACGTATCGCTGTCATACGAAGGAGGCAATACGATACTTACTTTCCGTACCATAGAAGCCCGCACGGAAGAGGCAGTTCTGGCACGGGACGGAGGAGACTGAACGGAAGAGACGGACTGAAGAAAGAGAACATTAACCATATAATTGATGAAGGCAAGACAGATAATACTCCCCATCACCGGTCTGGCGGCAATGTCATGCGCCGGACATCAGGAAAACGCGATGCCCAACGTGATATATGTCTTCCCGGATCAGTTCAGGGCATCATCTCTCGCATTCTGGGATGAACCGGAATACTCTCAGCATGTGGGATGGAGCGCCGACCCTGTGCACACTCCCAATCTCGACAGATTCGCGGGAGAGTCCGTTGTGCTGTCGGATGCGGTCAGCACATGTCCGCTAAGCAGTCCCTACAGAGGAATGTTTCTGACCGGCATGTATCCCGAGAACAGCGGAATAACTCTCAACTGCATGGCTCTCCGGCCGGAAAGCACACTCAACCCCGAAGCCGTATGCATATCGGACGTGCTGAAGGCGGCCGGATACAGCTGCGGATACATAGGCAAGCTGCATGCGGAGGCACCGATGAAGAATGACCCGGCAAATCCGGGACACTATGTCAGTGACCGCAATCCGGAATGGGATGCCTACACTCCACCCGAAAGGAGGCACGGCTTTGACTTCTGGTATTCATACGGCACCTATGACGTGCACAAGAATCCTCACTACTGGGATACTGAAGGCATCCGTCACGATCCTCATGAATATTCCGTCAAGCACGAGACGGACAAGGCCATCGAATTTCTGCGCAACGAAGACGGACAGCGGGATCCTGACAGCCCGTTTTTCCTCGTACTCGCATACAATCCTCCGCACAGCCCGTACGAAAGCACGGACGACTGCATGGAAGAAGATTATGCCCTCTACAGGGACATGGACTATAAAGATCTGTATGTGAGGGAGAATGCGGACACTACCCTTGCAAAGGCGCCGAGCGCAAGATACTATTTTGCAAACGTGACCGGCGTCGACAGGGAATTCGGCAGGCTTCTATCTGAGCTGAAGAGGCTCGGTCTGGACAAGAATACCATTGTAGTGTTTACCTCGGACCACGGGGAGACGATGTGCAGTCAGGGCACGACAGATCCCAAGAACTCCATCTACGCCGAATCCTACAGCGTGCCGTTCATGATCCGCTACCCGGGCAAGATCCGCCACAGGGTGGACGGCACGATGCTGAGCACCACTGACATAATGCCGACTCTCCTCGGGCTTGCAGGGCTCGCAGACCGCATTCCGGAGTCAGTCCAGGGCCGCGACCTGTCGCCGATCCTGCTTGAGAACGGTAAAGAATGCGAAGCCCCCGCCGCAACGCTCTATATCAGAAATCTCGACGGAGAGAAGGACGCCGACGGCATCACGCACGGATTCTTCCCTGCAGCCCGCGGAGTCAAGACAGACAGGTATTCCATGGAAATAGCGATAAGGCGTGACGGGACTCTTGACAGAGTGCTCATCTTCGACAATATCAACGACCCGTACCAGATGAAGAACCTTCCATACGAAGACAACCCTGAGCTGTTCCGCAGCCTTTGCGGCGCACTGAGAGAGAAGCTCGCCGAGAGCGACGACATATGGCACAGGGAAAAAGTGATGGAAAGACTTTTCGAAGACAAGCTTTGACTGCAAGACAGACGGCTGTCCCGCACATGGGAGGCCGGCAATTTAAAGAGAAAGAAATGAAAAGACTCATGAAACTGATGACGGTGCCGCTTGCGGCGGGAATCCTCGCCGCATCCTGCGACACCTCGAGTCTCGAGTCCGACCTCGCGGCACTTGAAGACAGGACGACAGCGCTCGAAAACGCGGCAGCTCAGATAAACGGCAATATAATCGCCGCCAGAGCCATTCTCGACGGCGGACTGAGCATTCTCGGATGTACGGAACGGGAAGACGGCACGGGCTATGACCTTGAGCTCAGCGACGGATCCACCGTGAGCATTAATGTGGGCAATGACGGAAACGGCGTAACACCCGTGATAGGGATAGACGAGGAAGGCAACTGGACCGTCCGCATCGGAAATGGCGAACCGCAGCCGATTGAAGGTTCGTCAAACGCATTCGGGGAAGACTCCCCCGCCCCAATGGTGCAGGTCAACGCCGACGGCATCTGGCAGATCAGCACCGACGGCGGACAGAGCTGGAAAGACATAACTGACAGTGAAGGCAATCCTGCGTATGCCTCAGCATCCGCACTGACCGACTCGTTCTTCACTTCGGTGGAATACGACGCGGCGTCAGGATCGCTTAAAATCACTCTCGCGGACGGAAGGGAACTGAAGCTTGCCGTCCTTGACATCCTCACCATGACTGCGGAAGGATATGACGAAGGCGAGGAGACGATATGCCTCAACGAAGCCCTGCATTATCCGGTGACATTCTCCGAAGACGTGGCCGAGGCGTTATGCACATGCCCTGACGGATGGAGAGTGCAGCTGACAGATACGGATGACGGACAGGAACTGATAGTAACCGGGCCGTCCTCGGGAGCTTCCGGAGAATACGTGGTCAGGATATGGCTGCAGTCGGAAGGCGGAATGCTCAGGGTGCGCACCTTCACCTTCACCCTCATCCCCGTCAGCATAGACGAGTCGGACTCGGAACTCTATAACAGATTCATCTCAGATGCAGACGACAATCTGCTTCTGGACTATTCCTATGCCGGATACGAGCACGGAGAAGCCGCACCTCCAGAGGTGTCGGCTCTCGGATACACGGTCTACGACGTGACAGAATACGGAGCCGTTCCGGACGACGGGCAGTCCGACAGAGAGGCATTCCTCAAGGCACTGCGTGACGCAGTCGGAGAAGTCACTCAGGCTCCCGCAAACAGAAACGTGATCCAGACTCCGGACAGGCCTTCTGCAAATGCGATAATATACTTCCCTGAAGGAGAATTCATACTGCACACATCCGAAGACGACATTGAAAACGGGACACAGAGCCAGTCGATAGTCATCAGAGCGGGGAACTTCGTGCTCAAGGGGGCAGGAAGAGACCGCACGAGAATAATCATGGATGACCCGAACAGAGCGACAGACGAGAGCGTTCTCTACTCGTCCCCCGAAATGATACAGCTCAAGCACAATACAGGCGTCAGATACCCGTCCGGATCCGTGAGCGCTCTTGCCACGGTCACGGGAGATTCGGAAAAAGGCTCTTTCTCAGTGACCGTAGACGGGACTTCAAGGCTGAAGCCCGGAGACTGGGTATGCCTCTACCTCCCGCCGAACAGGGATGTAGTGGCAGATGAGCTGTACCCGCACACGGCAACCGGATCTTGGGTCATCGCCACAGAAGGAGTGACGGCAGAGGATCTGCATCAGGTGGCGGAAGTCAGCTCGGGCACGGTGACTTTCCGCGAGCCGCTGATGCACGAGATCAAGGCCGACTGGGGATGGCAGATTCTCGAATACAGACATTATGAAAATGTCGGCGTCGAGGACTTGACGTTCGTGGGGCACGCCAAGGAGAATTTCGTTCACCACGGGGGCTGGGAAGACGACGGCGCCTACAAACCGATAAGCATGAACAGGCTCGTCAACTCCTGGATCAGAAGGGTTGACTTTGAGAGCGTGAGCGAGGCATGCTCGGTGATATCGAGCGCTAACGTGTCCGTCTACGACTGTCATGTCGGAGGCAACAGGGGACACGCGTCGATACGCTCGCAGGGCTCGTCGAGAGTATTCATAGGCAAGATTCTCGATGACACGGACGGCGATGCCGCAGGCCTCCTCGGACACGGAGGAGGGCCATGGATGGAGAATGCCGGGCAATACCACGCCACAGGGGTGTCGAAGCTGAGCATCGGAGCAGTGCTCTGGAGAAACGTCTGGGGAGACGACGCGTGCTTCGAGGCGCACGCATCGCAGCCGAGAGCGACGCTCATTGACGCCTGCAGGGGAGGATGGATGCAGTACAGACAGGGAGGCGACCCGTCCCAGCTGCCGAATCACCTTGCAGACCTGACGATATGGAACTTCAACGCCACCGTCGTCCAATACCCGGGAAGCGGATCGGACTGGATATGGTGGGACACCGGATCAATCTACTGGAAATTCCTGCCGCCTGTCATCGTCGGCTTCCACGGGACCTCAGTCACTTTCGACCAAGACCCGTCACAGGTCAAATACATTGAAGGAAACGGCACGGGACCGGTGACGCCGGAATCCCTCTATGAGGCCCAGCTGCGCCACAGGCTCGGATATGTGCCCGCATGGCTCAACGCGCTCAAATGACACAACAATACTTTAAATATCGTGATATGAAATTAAGATTCTATGGTTTCATCAAGGCGGCGGCCCTGTTCACGGCCGGGCTCGCAGTCTTTGCCTGCAACGACGTCAAGGATCTCGAAGAGAGGCTTGACTCTCTGGAAAGCAGGATACAGGCTCTGGAGACCCAGCTGCCTGCGCTTAATGACAATGTGGCCGCAATATCGGCTCTCGTCGAAGACGGAGTGCTGATCAACAGCGTCGAAGAGACGGAAAACGGCTATGAGATCACGACTTCCGACGGAAGTAAATACACTCTCACCAACGGGGCAGTGGGCAACACCCCGCAGATTTCAGTAAACGACGACGGCAACTGGATCGTGAGCTACGACGACGGCGGCTCATGGGAGGAGATACAGGTGGGCGGCTCTGCGGTGAGCGCGTCAGGCACAGCTCCTCAGTTCAGGGTTGACGCGGAAGGATACTGGCAGGTCAGCTACGACGAGGGAGGCTCATGGGTAAATGTGGAGAATCCCGACGGAGAGAGAGTGCCGGCTACGGGAGAAGGCTCAGACTTCTTCAGGGACATACAGTATGACGGAGAAACCTTCACCGTCACTCTCGCCGACGGAACCGAGCTGGAGATAGCCGTAGTTGCGGACTTCCTGTGTGCGATAAACGGAGTGGACTATTCTGTTCCTGTCGCATTTGAATACGGTGAGACCAAGACCTACAGCGTGAGCATCTCCGGAGTCGCAGAGACCATAGTATCCGCGCCGGAAGGATGGACAGCCGTCCTCGACGGCGCAGAGCCGACCGCGACGCTCTCCGTGACCGCACCGGGAGGCTGGGGCATCTTGTCAAGAGTCAGCGCCGACACAAGAAGCGACATCAGCATCCTCGCCGTCAGCACAAAGGGACTCTCTGCCATTACAAAGATGAAAGTGGAGCTGTCTGCGGAGCCTGTTCCGGCCAATCCGAACGCCACGGTCACGGCAAACGACGATGCGGCTACAAGCTCGTCCCTCTCATTCACCGTAACCCCTAACTCAGACGTGACGTCGTGGAGATACCTGCTCCTCGCAGCAACGGAGAGTGCTCCGGATGAGGCGGCGTTTGAGTCTGCATCTGACCAGACAGGGACACAGACCCTCGTTCTCAGCGAGACGGCTGACGGAAGTCCGCTCGCCGGCAGCACGGAATATGTCCTCTATGTGCTTCCATACAACAGCGACGATGACATCTACGGAACGGTCGCAAGCGCAAATGCAACAACTGCAACGCCTTCATACGACTCCTACTACGAAATGTACGAAGCCGGACTCGACATCACGATAGCAGGCAAAGTCTACAACAGGGCCACCTACGGAGAGGCCACCCTTGTAAGCGAGGACGCATCCATAACCTCAACTTCCGGAATTACAAAAGTATTTTTCGTGGATAATGATGCAACCCTCACATACAACACCACTGATGCCCCAGGTACTGAAAAAGCAGTCTACCAGCTGATCATTATCGGCAATACCCCAGGACAGAGAAGCAGCATGCTGCTCAATTCCCAGGTAGCACTTAATCAGGGAGCAGGGAACACTGACGGCACATTCGTGGCATACAATCTTGATATAGACGCCACAAATGCCGGCAACTATCTGTTCGCCCAGAATCGTGACGGAGCATACGGATATGTGGGCTTCATCAACTGCCACTTTACAATGCCGAGCGGAAAACCGTTCACCTATGTAAGTTCATCTGCCCGAAGCTATGCCGAATTTACAGTCGAGGACAGCGAAATTGAAATACCGGGTACAAATCAGTTACTCCTGTTCAGCTTCGGCTCCAGTACGGCATCGCACGGGACAATTTCATTAAAGAACAATGTGCTCTATAGTGAAAATGGAGTCAGTGACTTCAGACTCATAAGCGGAAACAGCTGCAGCTTCTCAAACTTTGTCTTTGAGAACAACACAGTGGTCAACCTGTGGTCCACGACGTCCGGATGTGTCCTGTATTCATCACTCAACACGGTCAGCGTGACAAAGAACCTGTTCTGGACAGACAGGACTACCGCCAATATGGCATTCTTCCGTCCGGTAGACACAAGTGCCGAAACGGGAACGCCATACGCCGGAAATCCTACCGGCACTCTTGTAGATGACAGTATCGTATACAAGAACGGAGAAGACACCAACTGGCAATGGTTCTACGGAGGCATGAACCGAGTGAACAGAGAAGGTTTCGAATCATGCAATGAAATTGTTGTATCAGACACCGACCCATTGGCCACAGCGGACTTTAAAAACGGCATCTTCACTCCAGGCGGCAGCTACAGCCAGTATGGAGCTCAGAGAGACTGATCCGAGTACCGAATGAATGCAGAGGCCTGACTTCCGTCCGGGAGTCAGGCCATTTTTTATCCTGCCGTCTTGGGCTTTTTGGCACAGATGAGGCGGCGTCCGCTCAGATTATCTCCTCCCGGTCACGGATATCCTTGATGCGCAGCTGCAGATTGGCGATGCCTCGATAATAGTTCTCAACGATGGAATAGCAGATGTCCACGGGATTTCCGGAACGGATATGGTCAAAATGCGAGGACATGTTGAAGGCAATTGCGGAAATGTGCCTGTATGGCTGTTCCTCCTGGATGAGTTCAAGTTTCAGATGGCCTCCCTCGGCACCGACTTTCCTGCCGTTGCCGTTGTCATATACATTGTCCGTCTCGAAGACAGGAGCGACATTGCCCGGACCGAACGGCTGAAACTGCTTCAGAATCCGGAAAAACTTAGGGGTGATCCTGGAGAAGTCAAGTCTTGAGTCTATATACAGGACAGGAGTAAGCATCTCGTCGCTTATTGTGCTGCCGACATAGCTGTCGATCCTGCGGCAGAACTCTGCGAGATTCTCCTCCCTGAGAGTCAGTCCGGCGGCGTAGATGTGACCGCCGAAATTCTCGAGGATGTCCGCACAGCTCTCTATGGCGCCGTAGAGGTCGAAGCCGTGTACGCTTCTCGCCGAGCCGGTTATGAGACCGTTGGAACGGGTAAGGACTATAGTGGGACGGTAGAAGGCCTCGACGAGACGTGAAGCGACGATCCCCACAACCCCCTTGTGCCATGAAGGGTCATACACTATGGTCGCGTGGCCGTCAGACAGATTGCCGCCCGACTGCACCATCTCGAGAGCCGCTCTCGTGATCTCCCTGTCGATGCTCTTGCGCTCGTTGTTATACTCGTTGATCTCTCCGGCTATGCGCATGGCCTCGGACACGTCGGTGGCGGTCAGAAGTTCCACAGCCATCCGCCCGGTCTCCATGCGTCCCGCGGCATTTATCCTCGGGCCTATCTTGAACACAATGTCGTCTATGGATATGTGCGAAGGTTCCAGCCCGGAAAGGCGGATCATCGCGAGCAGCCCCTGACGAGGACTCTCATTCAGACGCTTCAGGCCGAAATGGGCGAGAATCCTGTTCTCCCCGGTGACCGAGACAAGATCGGAAGCTATGCTCACTACCGTCAGATCAAGCAGTGGAATCAGCTTTTCGAAGGGAACGCCGTACCTTGAGGCATAGGCCTGCACAAGTTTGAACCCGACTCCACATCCGGACAGATCATCGAACGGATAGCCGCAGTCTGCCCGCTTCGGATCAAGAACGGCCACCGCTGCAGGAATGTCATTCTCCGGCAGGTGATGGTCGCAGATTATCATGTCTATCCCAAGAGAAGCCGCCTTTGCCACCTTCTCTCCGGCCTTGATTCCGCAGTCGAGCGTGATTATGAGCCCGAACCCGTTTTCAGACGCCCAGCTTATCCCCTTGTCAGAAACGCCATAGCCCTCGTCATAACGGTCGGGGATATAGAACTCGACCCCGGGAGTCAGGTCGCGCAGAAAAGAATATACGAGAGAGACGGCAGTGGTGCCGTCCACATCATAGTCTCCATAGACAAGTATCTTCTCTCCAGACACTACTGCCCGCCTTACCCGTTCGACGGCAGCGTCCATGTCCTTCATGAGAAACGGGTCATGGAGAGACTGCAGCTCCGGCCTGAAAAAAGCCCTTGCCTCCTGAAACGTGCGGATTCCCCGCTGCACCAGCAGACCGGCAAGAACGGGATCAATCCCGAGCTCCGACGCCAGCCGGCTCACCGTTTCAGGATCGGCGGTCTCCTTCAATATCCATTCCCTGTCTTTTCCCATAACATACAAAGGTACTTATTTTATTTTTAATTTTAGAATTTATTGTCGTACTTTTGCAGGATTACAAATTTGAGGACACTATGATGGAAAACATGGACCTGAACGAACAGGAGCGCAACAGGCGCGAGGCGCTCGGCAAACTGAGGGAACTCGGCATCGACCCGTACCCCGCAGCCCTCTATCCGGTAAACGCGACGGCACAGGAAATCAAGGAAGGATACGATCCGGAGAAGGGCAACTTCTCGGATGTCGTGATAGCGGGAAGAATGATGTCACGCAGAATCATGGGAGCAGCCTCCTTCATCGAGCTTCAGGACGAGACGGGAAGGATACAGGTGTACGTGAAGAGGGACGAGATATGCCCGGACGAGGACAAGACCATGTACAACACGGTGTTCAAGAAGCTTCTCGACATCGGAGACATAATAGGGATCAAAGGATTCGCCTTCATCACGCAGACCGGCCAGCTCTCAGTTCACGCCAAGGAGCTGACCCTGCTGAGCAAGTCCCTCAGGGTGCTTCCGATAGTGAAGGAGAAGGACGGAGAGGTATATGACGCATTCACCGATCCGGAACTGAAATACAGGCAGAGATATGTGGACCTGATCGTCAATCCGCAGGTGCGCCGCACCTTTGTCATGAGAAGCAGGATCATCTCCACAATGCGCGAATACTTCAACGAGGCCGGATGCCTTGAGGTCGAGACGCCGATTCTCCAGTCGATTCCGGGCGGAGCCACCGCAAGGCCGTTCATAACGCACCACAACGCGCTCGACATACCGCTCTACCTTCGCATCGCCAACGAGCTCTATCTCAAAAGGCTCATAGTCGGAGGCTACTCGGGAGTGTATGAGTTCGCAAAGGACTTCCGCAACGAGGGAATGGACAAGACCCACAACCCGGAGTTCACCTGCATGGAGATATATGTGGCATACAAGGACTACATCTGGATGATGGACTTCACGGAAAAGATGCTGGAGAAGATAGCCATGACTCTCCACGGCACGACCGTCGTGACCATCGGAGACAGACAGGTGGACTTCAAGGCGCCTTACCGCAGGATGCCTATCCTCGAGTGCATAAAGGAATACGCGGGAGTTGACCTGGCAGGAATGGACGAGCAGCAGCTCCGCGAGACCTGCAGCAGGCTCAACGTGCCTGTAACCAAGGAGATGGGCGAAGGCAAGCTGATAGACGCCATCTTCGGCGAATACTGCGAAAAGCATCTCGTGCAGCCGGTATTCATCACTGACTACCCTGTATCGATGTCGCCTCTGACAAAGCGTCACCGCAGCAACCCCGATCTTACCGAAAGGTTCGAGCTTTTCGTCTGCGGGAAGGAACTCGCCAACGCCTACAGCGAGCTCAACGACCCTATCGACCAGATGGAAAGGTTCCAGGACCAGCTGAAGCAGCGCGAGCACGGAGATGACGAGGCGATGTACATCGACATGGACTTCGTCCGCGCCCTCGAATACGGTATGCCTCCGACTTCCGGAATGGGGATGGGCATCGATCGCCTCACCATGTTCATGACGAACTCCCCTACTATCCAGGACGTGCTCTTCTTCCCTCAGATGAGGCCGAAAAAGGTTCAGGGACAGGAGAACGCCGGGAAATCTGAAAATGAGAACTGAAATCATCACGTCGGGGCAGAATCCGAAGATAAGGGAACTGCTTGCGCTCCAGGAAAAGTCGAGAACGAGACGGGAGAAGGGGCTTTTCGTGGTGGAAGGCCGTCGGGAGCTCGGGCACTGCATCGAAGCGGGATTCAAGGTCAAGACTCTCTTCGTGTGCAGGGAGATACTCGGAGAAGAGGGGCTGAAGGAAATATTGGACCGCATCGGCAGCAGGACGAGAGAATGCGAAGCCGCAGGCGCGACAGCCCCGAGGAGTACGGAGCAGAAAGACCGGCATGAGCAGGGACTCAACATGATAGAAGTTCCGAAGCCGCTGTATGACAAGATCGCTTACCGCGGAGGGACGGAAGGCGTCATAGCCGAAGCGGAATGGCGAGAGCGGGGGCTGAAGGACATCAGGCTCGGTAAAAAGCCGCTGATCATGGTGCTGGAGGCAGTTGAAAAGCCGGGGAATCTCGGGGCGGTGCTCAGGAGCGCGGACGCTGCCGGGGCGGATGCGGTGATAATATGCGACCCGCTGACCGATCTGTACAATCCGAATCTGATAAGGGCGAGCATCGGGGCGGTATTCTCGCGCCAGGTGGCTACGGCATCGTCTGAAGACGCTGTCAGATGGCTCAAGGAGAACGGCATAAAGATACTTACCGCACAGCTGCAGGACTCGGAATGGTACTATGCCGAGGACATGCGCGGCGGGGTGGCCATCGTGATGGGCACCGAGGCCACAGGCCTCACGGACTTCTGGAGGAAGTCCGCCGACGCGCACATCAAGATACCCATGCTCGGGAAGCTCGACTCCCTGAACGTATCCGTATCCGCAGCAATTCTGCTATATGAAGCCGTAAGGCAGAGACAGGCAGGAGGCCGGACATAAAGACAGGCCTGAGACACTCACAGCGAAATCCGCCGGACTGCCTCAGACATTAGTCCGGTCGCGTCTCTGCTTGCGCCAGAGCTGCCAGGAATTTATGAGATTCTGCCAAAGGATATAGCTGCTCGGAGCTATCGCGACCTCAGGAGACAGGCAGGCTACCGATATCCAGATGGCGAAGACAGTATTCTTCTGACCGAGTCCCTGACCGGCGCTGATCCTGTCGCCATAACGGCCTCCGACCGCCTTGCCCACAGCAAACTGCAGCACGCAGGTGACGAGCCCCGCAGCAAAGAGGGAGACAAGCATCCCCGACGACACCCCGCTGTTCACCACCGAGCGCAGAGCCTGTCCGATCACCATTATCAGGGAGAACGCCCACAGATAGAAGGCGAGCCCCGAACAACGCTTCAGTATGAAGGCATGAAGCCTCCGGAAGAACCTCCGCACCAGCATCGCCGCGATGAACGGAAGAATGAGCATCGGGAACACCTTGCCGAGAATCATCATCGACCTGAGCCCGAAGCTGAGGTCATCCGCCCCTCCGACCAGAGGGAAAAAGAGCGGAATCGCCACGGCGGCGACAATGTTGCTTATCATCGTGTATGTCGTCAGAGAAGCCTCATTCCCTCCGAGCCTGCCTGTGATCACCGCTGCAGCAGTGGCGGTAGGGCACACGAAGCAGACCATAGCGCCTTCAGCCGTCTCGAACGCCGGGAAATCCGGAAAGAAATGAAGGGGCACTGCGATTGCAGCACATGAAACGACCTGAATCACAGCCAGCTGGAGATGCCATTTTCTTACCTTCATCTCCCTCGGCGACACCTTGCAGAAAGTCAGGAAGAGCATCACCACAAGAAGAGCCGGCACAAGATGTCCGGATGCCGTCAGGACGGCCGGCTTGAGAGGAGCCAGGAATCCGACAAAATGGAAGGCCAGATACCCGACCACCCCGAGCGTTATCCCCAGCGGCAGAGACCAGCTCTTCGCGAATCCCGTTATTTTCTTCATCATGTCCGACATGTCGACAGTATTAAAAGCCAGCAGAAGGCCGCAAAAATAGAATAAAAAAAATATCTTTGCAATCGTGCTCCGCCGTCGGTCCATGACAGGAGGAGCGCAAGGACAGATACTGACAGGATGAAAAAGTTTGGACTCATCGGACACCCCATAGAGCATTCGCTCAGCCCGGCGCTATTCAGAGCGGCATACGGCGGCCGATATACTTATGACCTCATCGAAGGCGAAGACTTCGGGCGCTCTTACGACAGATTTCTGGACGGATATGACGGAATCAACGTCACGGCCCCCTTCAAGGGACAGGCGTTTCTCAAGGCAGATGTCAAAGACCCGGTGGCAGTCAAGACCGGAGCGGCCAACGTGCTCATAAAGAGCCCGGATGGGGTCAAGGCCTGCAACACCGACTATTTCGGAGTGCAGATGAGTCTGCTGAATGCCTCAAAAGGAGAAAAGAGGATATGGCGCAGAGCCCTGGTCGTAGGCTGCGGAGGAGCCGGGAAGGCAGCCGCAGTCGCAGCAGGAGACCTGAAGCTCGAGACGGTCATAATGAACAGGAGCGCCGGCACCGCCGAGGAATTTGCCGAGAGCCTGCCGGAATACGGGTTCACAGTCAGGCCTATGGAAGAATTCGGAAAATGGTTCAGGCAATCGGATGTGATAATATACGCCGTCCCATCCCCCATCGAGGCAATCGGCTGTCTGGAAAGAGCCGACTTCAGGGGCGGCAGACTCTCCGCAAAGGCGAAGATTCTCCTTGAGGCCAACTACAGGAAGCCGTCGTTCGGAGAAGAGGTCCTCAGCCGCATGAGGCAGGCCAATCCGGCAGCCAGATATGTCTCCGGCAGGGAATGGCTGCTGCATCAGGCCATTACAGGATACGTCACTTTCACCGGCGAGATTCCGGACGAAGAGGCGATGAGAAGAATACTATGACCGTGCGCCGGCAGAAGTCCGTTGAAAACTATTGTGACAAATTTTTCCTTTATTTTGAATAATTGATTAACTTGCCGGGTATTTTGAAAAGCGGAAAGGAATGTCACTGAACAAAGCCATGCTCATAGGCCGCGCAGGGAGAGACCCCGAGATCAGGTATGCTGATTTCGGTGACGGGAGGATGAAGACAGCCACATTCACACTGGCTACCGACGAACCGTACAGAGACCGCAGGGGAAATGTCAGGGAACATGTCGAATGGCACAGGATAATCGCATGGAACCAGATCGCCGATCTGGTCGAGAGACAGGTCCGCAAAGGCGTCCTGCTTTATATAGAAGGACGCATCCGCACCCGCGTCTGGACAGACCGGGCGGGCAACGACAACAAAGTGACGGAGATAGCCGCTGATGTCGTCAGAATCCTCGGAGGACTCTCCGAGAGGGGCACAGGCCAGACGGCCGATGCCTCAGACGCCCGTCAGGCCGGATCTCTTCCGGGACGGACTGCCGCGCAGGACACGGCATCCGGACAGACGCCGGGGAATCAGCCGGATGCGGAGACCGCTGAAGCGGAAGACGACGGGCTCCCGTTCTGACGCAGGCATGCCGGCAGCACGGACGACGGCGAGACTATGAAATGAACATATAAACACATTGACATAACACACAGAGAATAATGAAAACAGACGTGGTTCTAGGTCTCCAGTGGGGAGATGAAGGAAAAGGAAAGATTGTGGACGTCCTCGCGGAAAGATACCCGGTCGTGGCCAGATTCCAGGGAGGTCCGAACGCCGGACATTCGCTGCATTTCGACGGCCGCAGCTTCGTGCTCAGATCGATTCCTTCAGGCATCTTCAGGGATGACGCAGTCAACATAGTGGGCAACGGAGTGGTGATCGATCCGATAACCTTCAGAGACGAATGCGAAAACATAGCAAGAACCGGAGTGCCGGTCAAAGACAGAATCCTCGTCGCCAAGAAGGCTCATCTCATACTTCCGACCCACAGACTTCTCGACGCGGCCAATGAAGCCGCCATGGGAAAAGGAAAGATCGGCTCTACGCTCAAGGGCATAGGGCCTACCTACACAGACAAGGTCAGCCGCAACGGGCTCCGCGTCGGTGACATCCTCGCCGAGGACTTCCGCCAGAGATACGAAAAGCTCAAGACAAGACACGTCAAGATGCTCAGGCAGATGGAGTACGCCTGCGATCCGGACGCCGAGGAAGCGACATTCATGGAGGCGGTGGACTACCTCAGGCAGTTCACGCTCATCGACTGCGAATACTATGTAAACGAGACCCTGAAGACGAAGCCGATCCTTGCCGAGGGTGCACAGGGCTCGATGCTCGACATCGACTACGGCTCATACCCATTCGTGACGTCTTCGTCAACGGCATGCGCCGGAGCCTGCATAGGACTTGGCATCTCCCCGTCGAGCATTGGACATGTGTACGGCATATTCAAGGCATACTGCACCAGAGTCGGAAGCGGCCCGTTCCCGACCGAGCTCTTCGACGAGACTGGAGAAAAGCTCCGCAAGATCGGCAACGAGTTCGGCGCCGTCACAGGAAGACCGAGAAGAACGGGATGGCTTGACCTCGTGGCCCTGCGCTACGCAGTGATGATAAGCGGAGTCACAGACCTGATCATGATGAAATCAGACTGTCTGGACACGTTTGAGACCATCAGAGTCTGCACATCATATATGGTGGACGGAAAGGAGACGGCACAGGTGCCTTTCGACACATACGCCAGAATAGAGCCGGTCTACACCGACTTCAAGGGCTGGAACTCCGACCTGACGGGCTGCAGGTCCGAAAGCGAGCTGCCGGAGGCATTCAGAAACTACATATCCTTCATGGAAGAGTACCTCGGAGTGCCTATCAGAATCATATCCCTCGGTCCTGACCGCGAGGCAACGATAATGAGATAGGCCCGAGCGGAGAGGCGGCACGGGACCTCCGGAGTGCGCCAGAGGCAGAAAAACTGAAAATCAAATCCATAACGAAAAGAGATGACTGCAACAATAAAAAGATTTCTCAACGACTACGCTGCCGCAAGATGGGCGGCCCTGATTCTCATCGCGCTGATGATGTTCTTCGCATACATGTTCGTGGACGTCATGTCACCGCTCAAGTCCCTCATCGAAAGCCAGAGAGGCTGGGACAGCGGAGTGTTCGGGACATACGCCGCGTCAGAGTACATCCTCAACGTGTGCGGCTTCCTCATCATAGCCGGAATCATTCTGGACAAGACCGGGATCAGATTCACCGGCATCCTCTCTGCCTCCCTCATGGTGATGGGAGCGGCAGTGAAATATGTCGGCATCAGCGACTGGTTCCAGACGACCGAATTCAACGCATGGCTCAACACCTGGTGGGTGTCCATGCCGGGAAGCGCCAAGATGGCGGCATTCGGATTCATGATATTCGGATGCGGATGCGAAATGGCCGGCACGACAGTGTCCAAAGCCATAGCCAAGTGGTTCAAAGGCAAGGAGATGGCTCTTGCGATGGGGCTGGAGATGGCGATAGCCCGACTGGGAGTGTTCGCCGTGATGTGGCTGTCTCCGGCCATCTCCGACAAGTTCGGAGGCTCAGTAGTAGCCCCTCTCGCATTCTGCGCCTGCCTTCTTCTCGTCGGGCTGATCAACTACATAGCGTTCTCAGTCATGGACACTCGGCTCGACAGGCAGCTCATAGCCGCCGGAAAGGCATCTCAGGAAACGAGCCCTGAAGACGAGTTCCACATCAACGACCTCGGAAAGATATTCTCCAGCAAGATGTTCTGGCTGGTTGCCCTCCTCTGCGTGCTCTACTATTCGGCCATATTCCCGTTCCAGAGATACGCTCCCAACTTCCTCGAAGTCACGCTGAACGTCGACGCCAACACCGCGTCAAGGCTCTTCAGCTGCTTCCCGATTCTGGCGATGGTCCTCACCCCCGTTCTCGGCATCTTTCTGGACCACAAGGGCAAGGGGGCCTCAATGCTTATGGTCGGAGCGATAATAATGATCGTATGCCATCTGAGCTTCGCGTTCATCCTGCCGGTGTTCCCGCACAAATGGTTCGCGCTTCTGCTGATCGTGGTGCTCGGAGTAAGTTTCTCGCTTGTACCGGCCGCGCTCTGGCCAAGCGTTCCGAAGATAATCGACGAAAAGATACTCGGAAGCGCCTACTGCCTCATATTCTGGGTTCAGAACATAGGGCTCTGCCTCGTGCCTATGCTCATCGGTTCAGTGCTCAAAGCCACCGGAGGCTATCTCATGCCTATGGTCATATTCTCCTCATTCGGCGTACTGGCCTTCTTATTCAGCCTGCTTCTCAAGATTGAGGACAAGAAGAAAGGATTTGGCCTCGAACTGCCGAACATCACCGAAGAACAGACGAAATGAGTCCGTCCCGCGACATGAGAACCGGTACCGCCTGCTGGATCGCCCTCGCGTGTCTGGTGGTGCCTATGTTCGCGTCATACTTTTTTGACGACATGTTCTCCACCCTCTCGCACATCTTCCGCAACCCGGAGATGCTGCAGCTCGGGTGGGACAGCGAAGACTACGGCTTCTATGCCGGCGGCTACTCATTCCTGTGCGTGTGCGGAGGGCTCGTACTCTGCGGGATTCTTCTGGACATGTTCGGAGTCAGAATCATAGGCTCGGTATTCGTCGGACTCATGATTCTCGGCGCCTCCGCCGTACTCTTCGCCATCACCTCAGGCCTCGATCCCGACGCGTCGCTGACCGTGGCCTACATCGGGTGTATGATTTTCGGTCTGGGAAGCGAAATCGCGGGGGTGGCTGTGACGCGCTCCATAGCCAAATGGTTCAAAGGCAGGAACGTCGCCCTCGCAATGGGACTTCAGCTGTCGATAGCGAGGCTCGGCACGGCGGCGGCTCTCATCCTCGCCCCAGTTCTCGTCAGGGAAAAGCCTGCCGGCGAAATCTACACCCTTGCCGAAACGGCCAGGCCTGCGATCACGGGACTCTGCCTGCTGCTCCTCGGGGGCATCCTCTGGGCGGTCTTCGTCGCCATGGACGCAAGATTCGACGCCCAGACGGGAATCGGCAGGACGGCAAGAGGGAAAGTCAAGGACGAAGACAGATTCCGCTTCAGCGACATCCTGAAGGTGCTCACCAACCCGCGCTTCATAATGATCGCGCTCCTGTGCGTGTTCTTCTACTGCTGCATCATATCGTTCAAGAAGTTCGGGACCTCCATAGTGATTCCCCGCTTCGGGCTGGACATTGACTCCGCCAAATGGATGATCACCATGATACCGTTTTTCACCGTGATCTTCACCCCGCTCTTCGGAGCCCTCGTCGACAAGATCGGAAAAGCCACTGCATGGATGGCCACCGGAGCGGTGATGGTGCTGTCAGCGCATCTCATGATGGCGTTCGCTCCTCAGGGCTCTGCATTCTGGGGATACTTCGCGATAGCCGTCCTCGGAGTCGGCTACTCTCTCGTGCCGTCGGCGATGTGGCCGTCAGTACCGAAGATCATCCCCGAGAAGAATCTCGGAACAGCATACTCGCTCATCTACTGGATACAGAACATGGGAATGCTTCTCGTCCCGATCTTCGTAGGCAAGATATTCCGGGATACGGTGACCGAAGCGGGCAACGCCGCGCAGGAGATAAGCGCCGCAGTCAGCGCCGAACTGATATTCATCGCGCTCGGCACAGTGGCCGTAATCGTGTCCATCATGCTCAGAGCCTCGTCAGGCAGACACCCCGAACTTGAACTTGACGCACCCAACAAGAAAGAAAAGATTTGAAGAAGATGTACAGACTGCTGGATAAAGTCAATTCGCCCGCCGACATCAGAGGATTCGGGACAGAAGACCTGAAGACTCTGTGCGCCGAAATACGCGACTACATGATCGAGTGCTGCTCGACCAATCCGGGGCATCTCGGCTCGAGCCTGGGCGCGGTTGAGCTCATCGTCGGAATGCATTATGTCTATGACACGCCCGCAGACAAGATAGTCTTCGATGTCGGACATCAGGCCTATGCGCACAAGATAATCACCGGAAGAAAAGAACTGTTCAGAAAAAACAGGAAAAAGGGAGGCATCAGCGGGTTCACAAAAAGATCCGAAAGCGAATATGACGTGTTTGGAGCCGGCCACGCCTCCACCTCCATCTCCGCCGCCCTCGGCCTCGCCAAGGCGGCCGAACTCAGGGGCACCGGAGAAAAGACCATAGCGCTGATAGGAGACGGAGCCCTGTCCGGCGGGCTGGCGTTTGAAGGGCTCAACAACGCCGGAAGCAGCCACACCGACATACTCGTCATCATCAACGACAACAACATCTCCATCGACAAGAACATCGGCGCACTCCACGAGCACCTTCTCAAACTGACGACAGATCCGACGTACAACAGAATCAAGAACCATATCTGGAACCGCATCGGGGACGGCTGTCTGAGAAAAGCCATGCAGAAGATCGTGGTCAACGCCAAGTCAAACATGGTCAGCGCGTCCGGAGGAGACCTCTTTGAAGCGATGGGATTCAGATACTTCGGGCCTGTAGACGGCAACGACATCGCTCAGGTCGTAGATACTCTCAGAAGGCTCAAAGACATAAAGGGTCCGCGGATACTCCACACCATCACCACCAAAGGCAAGGGCTACGCACCGGCTGAAGAGGACCAGACCATCTGGCACGCACCGGGAATGTTCGATCCCGTCACCGGGAAACGCATCATCCCGTCCCATCCCGGAGTGAGCAGATATCAGGACGTCTTCGGCGAAGCGCTGCTCGAGCTGGCGAGGAAAGACGCAAAGATTGTGGGCGTGACACCCGCAATGGCATCGGGCTGCGGCATGAACATTCTTGCCAAAGAGATGCCCGACAGATTCTTCGACGTAGGCATCGCCGAGGAGCACGCGGTGACATTCTCCGCAGGACTCGCAGCGGGAGGACTCAAGCCCTTCTGCAACATATACTCCTCATTTGCCCAGCGTGCCTACGACCAGATCATCCATGACGCCGCCCTCCAGAAGCTCGGGGTGGTCCTGTGTCTGGACAGGAGCGGTCTCGTGGGCGAAGACGGCCCCACCCATCACGGAAACTTCGACATCGCGGCTTACAGGAGCATACCGGAAGTGACGATAGGCGCCCCGAGAAATGAAGTGGAGCTGAAAAACATGATGTACACCGCCTCCATCAGCGAGAACGGTCCGTTCATCATCCGATACCCGAGAGGCTACGGAGAAGGTCTCGCATGGAGAGAGACGGACTTTGAAGTCCTCGAGCCAGGCAGAGGAGAACTCATAACCGAAGGAAGAGAGATTGCAGTGCTCGGAGTCGGCCCCGTCATCAACCGGGCTGCCGAAGCTGCAGCGAAATGCAGGGAAACCGCCGGATGGACACCTTATATATATGATCTGCGATATGTGAAGCCGCTCGACACCGGGATTCTCGACTCGGTGTTCAGAAACTGCTCAAGCATCATAACTGTGGAGGACGGATGCCTTGCCGGAGGCGTGTACGGCGCAGTGGCCGAATATGCCGCACTAAGAAAGAAGAGCATCAGGCTGACCGGCATAGGCATCCCGGACAGGTTTATAGAACAGGGAAAGCAGAGCGAGCTGAGGGCAGAATGCGGTCTCGACACGGAACATATCTTCTGCACTATCATGCGCGAAAAAGAGGAATTGGAAAAAAATAATCAAAAAGTTTTGGAAACTCAGAATTAATGCATATCTTTGCAATCCCTTTCGGAAACCAAGTATCCGAATCGGAAAGCAAAACGCCGATGTAGCTCAGTTGGCTAGAGCACGTGATTTGTAATCTCGGGGTCGTGGGTTCGACTCCCTCCATCGGCTCAAAGTTCTTTAAAATCGGGAGAATACCAGAGTGGCCAAATGGGGCAGACTGTAAATCTGCTGGTTTATACCTTCGGTGGTTCGAATCCATCTTCTCCCACAAAAAAATGACCGGAGTATATGAAAGGTCAGATTCAAGGCGGACGATGTTCGAAGGAGGGAGTTTACTTCCGTAAATGACCGACTGAGGAACGAAATCCAACGAAGAAGATGGCTTTCAGATACGAGGAATTGCGGAAGTAGCTCAGTTGGTAGAGCATTAGCCTTCCAAGCTAAGGGTCGCGGGTTCGAACCTCGTCTTCCGCTCAA
>CALVDO010000005.1 GCA_944326355.1 uncultured Bacteroidales bacterium
TAAGTGGATAAGACAAGTTTAATCTGTGCAGGATTGATGACACTTCGATTCAGTTCCTTACAGGTATAAATTTTAGTCTCCTTGTTGAAGATGGTTTTTATATCTCCTGTATAGCGTGTTTCTTCTTTTACCTTTTCGCCCTCCAATATGGCGCCGCCATTCTCAGTTACCTGCGTTTTGATTCTATACACACGGCAATCCACATTAACACCGTCAACAATACTTTTTTCCAGAGTGTAATTGACTATGCGGTTGTTGTTGAAGAACGCCATAGTCTCCGGTACCGGTGTGGCTGTCAAGCCTATGAGCCTAGCCGTATCGAAATACTCCAGAACTTTCCGCCAGTTGCCATAAATTGAACGATGGCACTCATCTATGATAATCAGATCAAAATAATCATGCGGCAGGTTCGGATTTGGCGGCAAAATGATTTCCTCGGCTGGTTCTCCGCTTTCGTCTTCATCATTGTCTTCGATAGCTTCTCCTTTCAAGAATGAAAAAAGTCGCTGAATAGTCGAAATAATCACATTGCTGTCTGACGGAATGGATGAAGAACGAAGCCTGTTTACCGCAAATATGGTATTGAAGGCTTCTCCGTTTTCTGTCAATCGGAAAGTTCCGAATTCGCCCTCCGCTTGTCTGCCAAGATTATTCCTGTCCACCAGAAACAGTATCCTTCGCATGGGGGTGTAGGATAGCAGACGATATGCCGCAAGACAAGCCGTATATGTCTTGCCTGCTCCTGTCGCCAAAACCATCAGAGCCCGGTTTTGCCCTGAACGAAAACTCTTTTCAAGCTCAGTTATAGCCTCATACTGGCAATTTCGTAATCCTTTGTTCTGTAGAGTGGGGAGTCCTGCAAAATAATCACTTATTCCTAACTGCTTGACCAGCTCGTAAGGTGTCGGGATAGCCATTATCTGTTTGAAACTCTGCTCCTGTTTGCGGAAATCGCAGAAAAACAGCTCCTTGCCATTAGAAGTGAAGATAAAAGGCAACGGTTTCTGATATGTCTGATAGATGGGAGGCACGCTTCTGGCATATAATGTAGCCTGCTCGCATACCTTGCCAGAAAGAGCATCCACATCTTCCCTTTTTGCCTCAAGCACGCCAATGGCCTTGCCGTTAATGAAAAGGAAATAATCCGCCTCGAGATTACCCTTCAGCAATCCTTCCCTTATGGCGACGGCCGTACTGGTTGGCTCGTAGTCTTCCCTATTGATTACTTTCCACCCTGCCTCGGCGAACCACTGATCTATCTTTTGCCTGGCTTTTTCTTCCGGTGTCATAGCTGTTCCTATATTTCTGCATTATCAGAAGTTGTGCAGACAAATATAGCGAATTATATTCGATGGGGTGAATGCTTTTGACTTGAACTTTGGTTGCTTGAAGTGGAGAAGCTGATTGAAAAGTGCGGGCGAAGGGACTCGAACCCATACGCCTTGCGGCACCAGATCCTAAGTCTGGCTTGGCTACCAATTACAACACGCCCGCATAGTCTGTCATCTCAACGTACAGCGGCTTGGCCGTCCGTCCTGCCTCACTAAAGGCGGAACTTTCCGGGAGATGCGCTGCAAAGATATGGACAAATCGCAGAATATCCAAAAAAGACTGCCGTCCTCCCGTCATGACAATGTTTATTTACATTCGGGGAGACTGTCATGCCGGCCTTGGCAGTAATATCATCCGCCCGTTCCGGCTGTCGTTCCATCGGCTGTCTCAGACAGACAGCCCTGGCGGCCGGCACGCATGTCGGCCTCAGGCTTTCCGGAATCCGGCGCAGCACCAGTTGTCCATTGCGTCCTCGCTGAGAAATTCCAGCCCTGCCGCCTCGGCTACGCCTCTTATCATCGGGAGGTCCTCGGTGTAGAAGCCGCTCACGAGCAGCAGGCCGTCCTTGCGGAGGGAGCGGGAGTAGGTCGGGATGTCCTGAATGAGAATGTTGCGGTTGATGTTGGCCAGAAGGATGTCGTACTTGCCCATCTGGAGGAGGGAGGCATCTCCGCAGTAGGTCTCGACGCGCTTCGACACCCTGTTGATTCTCGCGTTGTCGAATGCGGAGACTGCCGCCACGGCGTCTATGTCTATTCCGTACACATGGGCTGCCCCCATCTTTGCCGCGAGAATGGCGAGGATGGCCGTTCCGCATCCCATGTCCATCACTATGCTGCCTTTCACCGACGCCTCGTTCCGCATGAGGGCACGGCACATCATGTAGGTGGTCTGGTGATGTCCGGTTCCGAATGCCATCTTCGGATCGATAGTGATGTTGAACCGCGTCTTTTTCAGCCCCTTGTGAAATGATGCCTTGACTGTGCATTTCCCGTCCACGACGATCGGCGTGAAATTGCTTTCCCACAGGGCGTTCCAGTTGGTGGCGGGAATCAGTCTGGCCGAAAAGCCGCTCACGGCGAAGCTGTCCTCGTCGAGCCCGCTCAGCGCCAGTTTCAACATCTGCGGGCTGTATGCCTCCTTCGGTATGTAGCATTTCAGATAAGGCGTCTCCATCTCGAACGCTTCGAACGGGAGCTCCGCCAGTTCTGCCATCAGCATTTCCGCGTTTTCATCGCTGTAAGGCTCTATCCCGATAGATACCTCTACATATTCCTGACTGTTCATTCCGTAACTCCTTAAAAATTCCATAGAGGCCTCCCTCCATAAAGAGCGGAAGCCCATTGGCAAATATACGCAGAAGCCGAGCGCAATGCAAACTTGTTTGCAATTGCCGAGGCGCAACAGTATATGTGGCCGTCAGGCCAAAACTTTGTTTTTTGAAAAAAATCATGAAATCTTGATTCTGCTTAATAAATTTGATAAATTAGCGGAATGTTGTGAAAAATAACAACCAAAAATCGAAAATATGGAACTACCTTTTGCAGAATCCTACAGGATCAAGATGGTGGAGAATCTCCACAAGTCAACTCGTGAAGAGCGGGAGAAATGGATCAGAGAGGCAAAGTACAATCTCTTCAACCTCAAGAGCGAATATGTCTATATCGACATGCTGACCGACTCCGGGACAGGCGCGATGAGCGACAGACAGTGGGCGGCCATTATGGAGGGGGACGAGAGTTATGCCGGCGCGACTTCATTCTACAGGCTGAAGGAGTCGATCCGGGACATAACCGGCTTTGAGCATGTCCTTCCGACGCATCAGGGGAGGGCGGCAGAGAATGTCCTCTTCTCGGCCATCGTCAAAGAGGGGGACTATCTTCCGGGCAATTCCCATTTTGACACCACAAAGGGGCATATCGAATACCGCAAGGCTCATGCGATAGACTGCACCATCGACGAGGCTTCCGATACCGAGCTCGAGATTCCGTTCAAGGGAAATATGGATCTGGACAAGCTCGAGGCCGTCCTCAAGGCGCATCCGGCAGAGAAGATTCCTGCCGTTGTGCTGACCATCACCAACAATACGGCGGGAGGTCAGCCGGTGTCAATGGAGAACATCAGAGGCGTATCGGAGCTCTGCCGCAGATACGGAGTGAAGCTGCTGATAGACTCCGCCCGCTTTGCCGAGAACGCCTATTTCATCAAGACTCGTGAAAAGGGATATGCCGACAAGAGCATCAAGGAAATAGCCAGAGAGATATATTCATACGCCGACTACATGACCATGTCGGCAAAGAAGGACGGAATCGTCAACATCGGCGGCTTCCTCGCCTTCAGGGACGAGAAGGACATGCAGAAATGCCAGATGTTCAGCATCATGTACGAGGGATTCCTGACATACGGAGGAATGGCCGGACGCGACATGAACGCCCTTGCGCAGGGGCTTCAGGAGAGCACCGACTTCGACTATCTGAGCACCCGCATCGGCCAGGTGGCCTATCTTGCCAAGAAACTCGACGAATACGGCGTCCCATACCAGCGCCCTGCCGGCGGTCATGCGATCTTCGTGGACGCAAAGAAGATTCTGACTAAACTCCCTAAGGAGCAGTTTCAGGCACAGACCCTCGCAGTAGAGCTTTATCTTGAGGGCGGCATCCGCGGCGTGGAGATCGGCGCCCTTCTTGCAGACAGGGATCCTGAGACGCACGAGAACAGGTATCCGCGTCTTGAGCTGCTCAGGCTTGCCGTAGCTCGCAGGGTATATACCAATAACCACATGGACTATGTGGCTGCGGCTCTTAAGAACGTGTTTGACCGCAGGGAGAGCATCACCACCGGCTATCGCATCACCAGAGAGCTGCCGATCATGCGTCACTTCACCATCGAGCTGGAGAAGATCTGAATGTCATCGGCGGATGCGTCCGGAGAGTTTCGTTTTAAAGACCAGGCGGTCACGAAGACTTTAAGACTCCGGATATCATAAGTTCAGCCCGAAAGAAAAGAGGGGACTTGACTCGGAATGTCAGGTCCCCTCGGTGTTTGTGCGTATTCCGCCTTGCAGGTTTACTGCGCGGCGTCAACTTCGCCTATGAGCTTCAGGATAGTCAAGTCCAGGATGTCTTCGTTACCAGAGTTGTCCTCGCCCACGCTGCTGGTCACGAAGTAGGTCAAGCTGCTGCTGTATTTCATGTAGCGGTTGCGTCCTTCGTTGTAGATATACTGTACCCCGTCTCCGTATGTTATGTCCCAGATGTAGTAGGTGTCGGATGCCGTCGGTTCTGTCTTCATGAAGAAGAAGTTGCCTGCCGTTGACGTGCCTCCCGCACTTCCGATATAGTTGCCGTTGGTATTGCCTGCCGCTTCGCTGTACAGGTAATATTTCCCTTCCGCTCCGGCTACCGGGGCTATCGTAAACGCATAGTTGAGCACGTCTCCCTTTGCAGGTATTCCTCCGAGATCAGGGTCGACTTCAAATGTCATTCCGTCTATCTTCGAAGAGATGTGGTCTGCTGCTACCCTGTATGAGAGGGAGGACTGCCTGTATGTCACGAGGTACTTGTTTTCTGCCGAGAACTGCTCTCCTTCGCTGATTTCCGCGAAATAAGGGTCCGGCGGTACGGCTGCGGCCTCTCCGAGGTTGAGCGTCACCTTGTAGACGGTCGCATCGGGATTGCTGAGGCTGAAATTGCCGCCTTCAAATCTGAAGGTGTTTTTGTCGGTCTTCACAGTCACCGTCACGTCGCTGTAGTCTCCCCGCATCACCGGAAGGTACACATAGCCTCCCTCCGAAATTGGCGAAAGTGTGGAGATGGTGGTAGTCACTGATCCGGAACCGCCTTCGTATGTGAACATGCCGTCGCCCGACTCGGGCACCGACACGCTTCCGGACAGAGGAACGCCTGCCTCCATCGTCACCGACGTCAGCTGGTCGGCGGCATATTCTGAGGACGTTATGTTGAAGCGGACAATCGCGGCCGGGATTTCATATTTCACCGATACCGTCGTTTCTCCGGCAGCCGGCACCTGTGCCGAGGCGAACATCGGCACGTCCACTCCTGCGCTTGACGTCATTCCCTCCTGAGTGTTGGCCTCTCCGATCTCTATCTTGAGGTCGGTGAGCGTCTTGCCCTCGAGCCCGTCTGGGGGATAGGCTACATAAAGGGTGTTGGATACGGTGGCTTCAGCCGGAATTTCAGCCGTGAACGTCCCGTCCGATGACACCGCAGCCGTTTTCACGACATCAGTGCCGCAGTCAGTCACATATGCTAACCTGTCGCCGTCGTTCCACACGAGGTGAGTCCAGTCTGAATATTCGTTTTCAATGGAAGTCTTTGTTCCGAGAGACTCCGTGGTCACCGTGACCATGCGGTAATCCGCTCTTTCGTTCTCCGGCGTAGCGGAGAACTGGCATGACGCGGCCATGATTCCTGCGGACAGCGTCGCCAATGCCGATATTTTCAGTTTCATCATTTTTCAAAAATATGTGAATGTTAATGTCTTAGTTCCATGGATTGATCTCCGTGTCGCCCCAGTCGTCCGTGTTGACGTCGTCATATCCTCGTCCCGGGACATAGAATACCTCCGTGTCCGGATCAGTCTGCAGGCTGTTGAGGTTGGCATTCTCGTTCAGATAGAGGCTTTCCATCCCGTTCTCGCTGCAGAACACTGACATCAGTCCGGTCAGATTGCTCAGGTCCAGAGATCTTATCTGATTCATGGACACGTCGATGTATCCCATTGCTGTGAGGAAGTTCACGCTCAGCTGAGAGAAATTGTTTTTCGCGAGGGTGAGGGAGTTGATGGCCGGGCATCCTCTCAGGTCAATCTTCGAGAGCTGATTGCCTCCGAGTTCCAGAGTCGTCAGGACGCTGCTCGACGGAAGATTTACCGAGGTCAGCATGTTGGCGTTCGCCAGCAGCTCAGTGATGACGGATGCATCGCTCACGTCAAGGGTGGACAGGGAGTTGCTTGAGCAGTTGAGCATGACTATTTTCGAGCATCCCTCAATATTGAGCTCCGTCAGTTCGTTGTTCTGGCAGTACAGGTATTCCACCGTTGAGCCGGAAAGGTCGAGAGTGGAGAGCGTGTTGCCGTATATGGTCAGGGACCGTATTGTCCCGAGGCACTCGGAGAGGTCGATTTCGCTGAGAGCATTGTTGTAGCACTGTATGTCATACAGGGCCTGGCATCCGGTCAGGGTCAGTGTCCCGATGCTGTTGTTGTGGCACGAGAGCGTCTGCAGGTCTTTCAGCCCTGACAGGTCGAGAGCCGTGATCTGGTTCTTCCAGCAGGTCAGACTGGTGACTGCCGTGTTGTGCGACACGTCAAGACTTGTAAGCTGGTTGGATGCGACGTCGATGCCGGTCAGCAGCGTGTTGGCTGACAGATCGACTGATTTGAGCGCGTTGTTGTATATCGACAGGCTTGTAAGCTTCGTGCTTGCCGACACGTCAATCGACGGAATGGAGTTGGTGTATGCTATCAGCTGGTTGAGTGACGGACATCCCGAGACGTCGAGTCCTCCCAGATGGCTGGTTGAGCAGTTCACATAGACGAGGTCAGGTCTGTCGGAAAGGTCGAGAGTGAAGCCGTACATCGGATTGTCGCGGGTGGTCACGTTGACCAGTCTGTCGCATCCGGTGAAATCTATTTCCGTCAGTTCGTTGAAGCAGCAGTTGATGTCCTTGAGGGAAGTGCAGTCTGAAAGATCGAGCTCCGAGAGATTCCCGTCGTGGCATTCCAGAGCTTCGAGCGCGGTGCATCCGGTCAGGTCCAGACTCTCAAGTATGTATCCGGTCATGTCATTCGCCTTGAGAGTCTTGAGGGATGAGCATCCGCTGATGTTGATCTCCAGAATAGGATTGTGGTCGCACCTCACCTCTGTCAGGCTTGTCATGCCGCTCAGATCGAGAGTCCCGCTGATGCTGTTGTAGCTGCAGTTCAGTGTTTCGAGCCCGACGAGATTCTTTATCCCCCGGAGGGAAGTGAGTACGCAGGTTTCGTCAGTGATTTCGAGAGACTTGATGGCCGCAGCCTCCTCTACGCTGAGGATGCCGTCCCCGTCAGTGTCATGGTTGGCAATCAGGAATTCGGCGAAGTCCGGATCGAATTCCATTCCGTCAGTGTTGCCGTTTCCTGTGCCCTGAGTCACCGTGACTGTCTCGTTGCTGCTTCCGGAGATCACGGTGAATGACGCGCTTCTCTCCTCTCCGGTCTCATTCACGTCCACCGCAAGGGTGACAGTCACATTGCCGGCTTCACCTGAGAGAGGGGATACGTCAAGCCATTCTACCGGCTCATAGGAGATGAACCACTGCTCGGTGCAGCTGAATTCGAGCGGTCTGGATTCGGCTTCCGCATTGAATTCGACGGTTGTGCCTCCGGAGATTGTGAGCCCTCCTTCCGGGCTTGTCTCCTTCTTGTCGCATGATGTCATGGCGAACAGCAGTCCGGCCAGACATACGGCGGTTGCAGATAGGTGTCTGTTCATGATTCTGGTTCGTTTTATTATTAATAAGGTTATGCGAGTTAAATAGGGTTATGCGAGTCTGATGGGGCAGGGCAGGCGGCTTTCCATGTTTTTCTTGCGTTTTGCCGTCTCTTGCGTTTTGCCGTCAGCCCGCATAACAAATATAGTGATTTGCGTCAGATGAGTCGGAACATGAGAGAGGAAAACTATTCAAAAAACGTATAATTGCTGTTTTTTGAATGCTCCGGCTGCGATTTCCCTATCGTTTCCGCCCGAAATCTGGAAGGGGGTACTCCGGTCTCTTTAGTGAAGTTGTTGTAGAATGAGGTGATGTTGCTGTAGCCGACTTCGTCCGCAATCTGCTTTATCGGAGCGTCATTCTCCGGATCCGACAGCATCTTTATGCTCTCTTTGATGCGGATGGAGTTGAGGTACGAGTTGAATGACGCGCCGGCGTATGTGTTGACGGCTTTGGACAGGTAGCTTCTGTTCGTCCCGAGACGGCCGGCGACGTCCTCTATGGTCAGGTTCTTCACCGCATACAGCCTCTCGTCCTTCATCAGGGCCTCCAGCCGGTCGAACATCTGCTTTATGACTTCGCTGCCGCTGTCTCTCCTGCTTTCTGAGAACCTTTCCATGAGCATCTTCTCTCTCTCAAGGTAGGCATTGTATTTTGACACGAGCTGCCGGTACATCCTGTTGCGGATTCTGATGCGTGCGGCTACTGCGGCCACGGAGACTGCCGTCAGGACGAATATGACCAGGATGAATCTTATCAGCTGTCTCTGCCTGAGCAGCTCCATATCCCTCTTCTGTATCTCCATCGCGTTCTTCTGGTTCTCATATTGTCTTATGAGGTTGTTGAAGGACCTTTCCTTCTCCACATTGAACACATCGTTCTTCATCTCGTTGTAGCGGCCGAGCCATTTCACGGCTTTCTCATATTCGCCGGCGGCGGAGGCCAGATTGGCGAGCTCTTCGTACATCGAATATGCGTAGAAGTGCATTCCGCTGCTCTCTGCCGTCTCGAGCCCCTTCAGATAGTGCTCTTCAGCTTCTTGGTAGCGTCTCTTGGACGCGAGGTATTTTCCGTAGTTCATGTGGAGCTCGATCAGAACGGTGCCGTCGCTGACTTCCGGGTCGTTCAGGCATCCGAGAAATGTCCGTTCGGCTTCATCGTCTCTGCCGAGCGCAGCCAGAATCGAGCCCTTCAGAGGCTCAAGGGAGTTCGGCCCGCTGGAGTATTCCGGCCATTGGGAGGCTTCGGTCACACGTTCCAGAGCCTGCTCGTCCTCGCCGAGACAATGGTACATGTAGGCGGACATCAGGGCGCCGGTGTAGGAGAAATAGCTGTTGTGCGTCCTTTCCCCATAGTCGTATATCTCCTGGGACGTGGTGAGTCCGGCAGGATCCCTCCTCATGTAATGGATGATGGATATGTTGACCAGAAGCTTGTGCAGGAAGTCTTCGTCTCCGCTTTTTTCCGCGCACTCCAGTCCCTGCTGGAAATGAAACAGGGCGTTTTCATAGTCCAGCGCGTTCAGGAGATTGTACACTCCTGTGACATTGTGCATCATCATGCTCTCACGGTACATCTCCAGCCTGTCGGCGTCGTCTGTCACGGCATTGAAGAAGAAGTACATTGAGTCGGGCATAGACTCCATATAATAAAGCCTTCCCAGCCTTGCCCCGAGCCGTACCCGTCCCCTCGTCCCTTCTTCCGTATCTTCCGTTCCGGCGAAGGCTGTCCGTCCGATGGAGATGGCCTCGCGGCTCTGACCGCAGTCCGCCAGGCTGTCGATGACGCCGCATATTCTGTCATATCCGCACGACTCAGAGCCTTCCTGTGCGTATTCCCTGCAGGAAATCACGCACAGGAAGGCAAATGCGGCGATGATGAGGCGTCTGTCCATCCGTCACTCCTCCCCGAACCGGGCTTTCTCTTCCGCTGACAGAGAATCCAGCTGCTGATCTATGGCCTGTCTGTAGTCTATCTTCTTCTTGTAGTCGTCAATGAGCTTCTGCTGCTCGTTCTCCCTTACCGCCTTGTCCACGCCCTGTCGGAAGATGTCGCGGATGGATTCGCGCAGATTGATGCGCGTCTGGTCTATCACGCCGGAGAAGACAGGCACGTCCGTGCTCTTGTATTTGGCCTTTCCTATCCTGAACTTGAAGTCATCGAAATTGCCTGACAGGTCGATTCCGAGCCTGAACGGAATAGGGGAGTCTATGACGGACACATGATACTTGAAGCTTGAGTCGAGATTCTGTACTCCGCTCATTGCCAGAGTGTATCTGTCCACCTTGAGCACGAACGGGAATATCTCGAGCCTGCTGTCGGCGATGAGCCCTTCAACGGACATGTGGTCTATGTGTCCGCTTTCCCTATCCTTGAATTTCAGTTTTCTGGCGATTTCCGTAAAGGCTGTGTTCTCGGAAAGGGTAAGGTTGTCGCCGGTGATGCGGATGATGCCGTTGATCGAGTCGGGACGGATGCTCATGGCCGTATCGATGGCCGCCGTGGCTGATACGGTGCAGTTGAGCATCCCTCTGAATGACTTGAGCATAGGCATGACGGAATCCACCGCAGGCATCATCTCGATCACCTTCTCTGCGGTGACGTCCTCCAGATTGAGGTCGAACCCGGTCTTGAGGTCCTTTTTCGTCCTCGTGGAGTAGAAGCCTTCGAACTCTATGTTGCCTATCTCCGAAGTGGCCACGGTGTTGGTGAGCTGTACGCACCTTTCCTTGACGGCGATATTTGCCGTCATGCTGTCTATCGTGAGTTTCGAATAGGTCACGTCGGAGGCCGACAATGAAAGGTCGGCGACCAGATTGGCCGGTACGACAAGCAGTGAAGTGTGGTTGACCTGTGTGGTCTCGGCGAGAGTGTCGATGACTATCGTCTCGAGATATTCGTCGTCTTCCATGTCGATAGACTGGGCAGGCGCGTTTGCCGGCACATATTGCGCCCCGGCATAATATGCTCCGAGCAGCTCGTTGAGGTTCAGCCTGTCGGAGTTGACGTCCATCTCCAGTCTGATGAGGCCTCTCCCGAGCAGGGCACCGCAAAGACCCGTAACCTTTCCTTTCGCAGACAGATTGGAGGTGCCGCTCTTTAGATTGAAGCTGTCGAATCTTATCTCGTTGTTGCTTACGCTCGCCGTGACGTCCGTAAGCCTGTTTCTCAGAGGAAAATAAGGGCTCATGACATTTGCGCGGCGGAACGACAGGCTGCCGTTGAAGTCCCATTCGCGGAAATATCTGGCCATAGTGTCGTTCAGCCTGAAGTTGAGGTCGTTCTTGCGGAAGTCCTTTTCGCTGAGCCAGTCAGGCAGCGGTCTTGAGCCTCTCATCTTTCTCAGGTGTCTGAAGAGTGAGTCTCTCGGCACGTCTGGGTATCGTTTCGCAAGCGAGTCCACGAATGCCTTTGCCTTCTGTCTCCTCTCAACAGAGTTCATCGCGGCGACCGCATCGATGTCGAGGTCTCTGAGCGCCAGTCTGTTCACAGGCCCTCTGAGAAAGACCCTTCCGTTGGAGCTGTCGAGAGTCAGCACGGGAATCTTAGGATTGGTGGCTTTAGGCGAGACCTTGAATATGCTGCTCGAATTGGCCACGGCCACGAACGACGTGTCTGACCCCACCATTGACAGCCGCCCTATGTCGAGCTTGCCGCCGAACGGATAGAATGCCGACGAGTCCGCTTTGTTGAAGATAGCGGCAGAGTTCTGCGCCTTGAGCGACAGATTTTTGCCGACTATGCGCATCATGTCCTTGTAGGAGATGAAGGCGCTGTCCACGGAAGCTACCAGAGCGAGCATCCTCTCCCCCTGCGCCACGCTTGAGTCTCTGGTGTTGCCCACAGCTCCCAGCCACACGTCGAGGCTGTCGGTGAAGAGGCTGAGCGAGTCCTTTTCGGACACCACGTTGAGCCCCGCGCTCTTTACGTGTCCCGAGATGTCGGCCTGTGCCAGATGGTAGAGGTCGAGCTGAGAGAGAGACGCCTTGCCTTTCAGTCCGGCAGAAAGCGCTCCGGATACGGTCAGTCCGCTGTTCTTCCTGACGAAGCGGGACAGTGTGTCGAGGCTCACGTCTACTCCCGCCTCCATGTCGATGACGGGATCTTTGCCGAGCAGGTCTGTTCCGGTGCCTTTCGCCACTATCTGCAGAGCCTTTCCTCTTATGTGGAAATCATTGAGCGTCAGGTCTATCTTTCCTCCGCTCCCGCCTCTGAGGTCAGTGTCGAGGGCCAGTTCGTGCCTGATGTCCAGCATCTTGTTGCTTATTGTGGATTTGGGGATCTCCAGATGGGCCGTGATGTCGGGAATCTCTCCTGAAGAAGGGTCGTAGAAGCCGTCGAAAGTCGCTGAAAGCGATATTTCGGCGTCCGTGCTGACATGCTTAAATCCTCTGAGGACATTTTTCCTGAAGTGGTCCATCACATCGTTCACCCTGCACCTGTCAATCGATGCCTGTCCCTTTACATAGAGCCTGTCGTCATATCTTATGAAAGCGTCTGCCTTGAGCGGGATGTCGGCCAGGGTCGCCTTGAAGTCCCTGACGTCGACGGCGAACACGGAGTCCTTAGGGAATGACGCCTTTGCCTCCAGAGACACTGGCAGCCGCATTCTTCCGTATGCCCTGGTGGCCATGAACGCCGTGGCGTCTCCCTTCAGCTCCAGATGGTCACTGTGCGCCTGCAGGGCAAGCCTGTCCATCGTCATCGCCAGAGTGTCCGACGGAAGCCGTCCGGCCACGAACATGCTGTCCACGCTTATTCCCATGCGGCCTCTCCTGCCTTTCCCTACGGCCAGTCTGCCGTTGAACCTCAGGTTCTTGAGGTCGGCCATGGCAAATACGGTGTCTGCCGGTGAGGAGTAGACTATGTGCGGATGTCCCCGCAGGACGATTCTGCCGAGCACGATTTTCGGCATCTCTCCGGATTCTCCGCCGGCAGTGTCAGCGGCAGCCGTCTCGGCCTCGGCTCCGGTCTTGAATATGTCCCAGTTGGCTCTTCCGTCGGGATGGCTCTTTGCGAATATCCTCGGCTTGTCGAGAATGAGCCCGGGGACTTTCACCGTGCCTGTCACAAGCGCCGCGACGTCGACCGAGACATACAGATTCCGGAATGAGGCCAGCGTGTCGGCCTGCTCTCCGCGACCCTGCCTCGTATAAAAGTTGTCTTCCATCCCGCTGAAGCGGTCGGAAGGGTATGTCACCGAAAAGTCGGAGAGGCCCACGTTGAGATACGGGAAACTCCTGAATACGGACAGCTTCACCTTGCCGAATGACACGTCCCCGTCTATGTATTCATTGGCAAGACTGTTGGCTATTTTCGTCAGTGCCGCAGGCGACAGGGCGACCTGCAATATGACCAGAAGAGCGGCCCAGATGCCCGCAATCCAGAGGAGCACCTTCCATACCGTCTTCATTTTTCTCTTTTTTCCGCTCATGGTGTCGAAAATTGACGATTCCTACAAAGATACGAAATTTGAAGTTAGGATTTCCGGCCGCGGACATAAAAATTAATGACGCCGATATGCACAAAAAATGAGGGAGACCCTCACGGGATCCCCCTCATATCGCAATCTTCCGGTTCAGCATCTGTGCGGTGAACCTCGGAAGATGAAACTATTTCTCGTCCATGAGCTGCATGTGCTGAACATAGATCGCCTTCTTGATCTCCTCTCTCCTCTTCACTGACGGCTTGACGAAAGCCTTTCTTGCCCTGAGTTCGCGGATCGCTCCGGTCTTCTCGAATTTCCTCTTGAATTTCTTAAGAGCCTTCTCTATGTTCTCGCCCTCTTTGATTGGAACTATAATCATCGCTGTATCACCTCCTTTTCATTTGCGGGTGCAAAGGTAGTCAAATTATCCGTCATTCAAAATTTTTCGCTGCCATTAAGACGAATTTCTCCATTCCGGATGTGGCGACATCCTTTATGTGTGTGATTCTCGGGTCGCTGACAGGCACTTCCTTCGGGTCGATGACATATATCGGCACGTCGATGCCTGCGTATCTGAAGAGACCGGCGGCCGGGTACACCTGAAGCGACGTGCCTACGATGAGCATCACGTCGGCCTTCTCCACCGCGTCCATCGCCGCCTCTATCTTAGGCACAGCCTCTCCGAACCATACTATGTGAGGCCTGAGCTGAGCCCCGTTGGGAGCCTTGTCCCCGAGATTTATGTCGCCGTATCCGATGTCGAAAACCGAGGCCTCGGAGAAGCCGTCGCTCTCGTTGCAGCAGTTTTCCGGTCTCACTTTGGTGAGCTCTCCGTGGAGATGGATGATTCTCGTGCTGCCGGCCCTCTCGTGCAGATTGTCGACATTCTGGGTGATAACCGTCACGTCGAAGTCCTTTTCGAGGCCGGCAATGGCCAGATGCGCGGCATTCGGCCTGACGTCGGCAAGCTGCCTGCGCCTGGTGTTGTAGAACTCCAGCATGAGTCCCGGATTCCTGATCCATCCCTCTGCGCTCGCCACATCCTCTACCCTGTAGTTTTCCCACAGTCCGCCGCTGTCCCTGAATGTCCCGAGTCCGCTCTCCGCGCTCACGCCTGCCCCTGTGAGGACTGCCAATCTTTTTCTTCTCATTTCAGTTTCTTTATTCCAAAATAATGATATTCAAGCCAATGCTGAAACAGCGGATCGAGTATTACGGGCTCGTCCCTGTCGTTGAATGTGATAATCTCCTTCTTCATGAGCGCGTCCTTGACCCTCCTTACGTTGGCGGAGGAGTTGAGTCTGTATTTCTCTATCACCTCCGACGCGCTGAAGCGGATCTCTCCGTCGAGGATTGCCTTGAGCAGGCTTATCTGGTGGTCGGTGAGATTGTTCATCGTGGAGAAGAATCTCGGCTCGTGAATCGAGAGGATGATCCTGAGAGCCTCCATCAGGACACCCTCGTTCATGTATCCTTTTGAGAGAGAGTCGCAGATCGATATGAAGTGGTTGAGATACCAGATGTTGGACCTGAAGATTCCGATGGCCTTTGCCGCGAGGTCCATCTCTATCACCTTGCCGCTCGTGCGGAATCCCCTGACAATGTGCTCGACGATGTCCTTGTCGTCGATCTGGTGCAGGGGGAGATGCTCAGTCATGCGGTAAAAATGCTTCTGCTCCTCAAAGATCTTCTTCATGGCGTTGACCATAGAGCCGGTGAGGATGAAGGAGGCGCAGAACTCTGCCTCCGTATCCCTTTCCGAGAGCACCGTCTCCAGAGCCTTGAATATCTCCTCGTAGTCCGGAATCATGGTCAGATTCTGGAATTCCTCCACAATGACGTGAAAATTGCTCCTGCTGTCGGCCGCTATCCGTCCCGGGAGGCGGAACATCTCGAGCATGTCGTTCGTGTCGGCGTCCCAGTTGAGGGAGACGATTTCCTCCGTAGCCGCGAAAAGCTGCCTGTCGAACACGAAGTGGGTGCCCTGTAGGTGTTTCGACATGATGTACCCGTATTCCTGCGGCGTAGATGCCGATGCCCGGATCACTGCGCTTCCGAAAGCTGTCAGAAACCTGTTCTTCTCCCGTATGTTGAACGCGTTGACCTCTGCCGCAAGAAATTGCAGGTTGGACATCCTCATGCTGAAGAACGCCTGCTGTATGATGGACATCTTGCCGCTCTTGGGCGGCTCGTATATGGTCACGTTCTCTTTGGCTGACAGAAGGTTGCTCAAGGTGTTGCAGTCGGTCTTCCTCCCGATGAAGTTGCGGTCGGTGACATATCTGTCATATATGAAAGGTGTGTCCATGGTCAAATTAGTGAGTCCGCTTCCGCGGAAATTACAGCCGGATGTGCGGAAAAATCATAATCCGCTACGCAAAAATATAAAAATATGCAAAAAAGTTTCCCGCCGGGCGGCTGAAAATTTCTACTGAAAATTTCCTCCTGATGCCCCGGGATGAATCTGCCCGCGGTCTGTCTCGGTTGCGGACGGTCCCGGCGCGTCCCTTCGGGGCATGCTGACGGTTCTGTCCCGTGGAATGCAACGGTTTCCGCAGTTTAAGCATCTTATGAAAGTTGCGCGTCGGCCCAAAGTCGGGGCCGTTCCGCGGGCAGGATCATGTTTAACCTTTAATATCAAACATCATGAAAAAGATTATCTGCATTCTGGTGTCCGCGGTGGCGGCGCTTTCACTGGTATCATGCGACAAAAACGGTGGCGGAAACGGCTCCGGCCAGATAGTCGGCACATGGACTCTTGACAGGATGACACTGACTCTCAACGGCGAATCGCAGACGGTCAGCCTTGCGGGTACCGGCGTGTCGGCCGTCATGGATTTCCGCGCTGACGGAAGCGGAAGCGTAGACGTGAAATATGACGGAACAGGAGGAGGCTCGGAAGTGGGCGGAGGACTGGTTCCTGAAAGTCAGGATTTCACCTATGTCTATGCCGACGGCATCCTCACCCTCACCATTTCAGACCCGTCGGGAGTGGCCGAGACAGATTCAGTGCCCGTGATTTCGTTGACCGACAGCGAGCTTGTTCTCGCTCCCGCTGCGGATCAGGACGGTGTCGCCGTAGTGCTGTATTTCGTCCGCTGACATGCACGCTGAAAGGCTGTCGAAGACCGAGTCGGATGAAGGCCGAGTCGAACTGCGCAGAATGAACTGCCTTGAAGCGAATAGTTTTGCAGATTCGGATAAATGTGTTATCTTTGCAGACCAAAATCTTTTATATGATTGTCAAGCCATTGATAAAGAGCCTGTTGCGAAGCAGGCCGCTTGCAGTCGGGACTCATAAAGTTTGTATTTGTTTATGTACGCAATCGTAGACATTGCAGGCCAGCAGTTTAAAGTTGAGGCTGGCATGGAGATTTTCGTCAACCGTCTCGCCGCTGAAAAGGGCGCGGCTCTTGAGTTTGACAAGGTGCTTCTGGTAGATGCTGACGGCGCCGTAAAGATCGGGGCTCCGTATGTGGAGGGAGCTGTGGTGAAGGCCACGGTGCTCGATGACACCTGCAGGGCAAAGAAAGTTCTCGTATTCAAGAAGAAGCGCCGCAAAGGGTATCAGAAGCTGACGGGACATCGTCAGGATCTCACCAAAATCCAGATCAACGAAATCGCTTAATCAGACAGGAGGAAAACGGATATGGCACATAAAAAAGGTGTCGGCAGTTCAAAGAACGGTCGTGAATCAGAAAGCAAACGACTTGGTATCAAGAAATTCGGCAGCCAGGCCGTAAAGGCCGGCAATATTCTTGTCCGCCAGAGAGGCACGGTGCATAACCCTGGACAGAATGTCGGAATGGGCAGGGATCACACTCTTTACGCCCTTGTTGACGGTACCGTGAAATTCTGCAAGAAGGCAAATGACAGGTCATACGTTTCGGTTATTCCTTTTGAGAACTGAGGAACGGAGTGACGGAAGAACAGGACAGAGGATTGGTGCTCCGCAGAGGGTTTCAGTCCTCTGTCTTTTTTACGCAAACATATAACATGCATTTATCATGCTGACATTCAAACTGCTTCGGGAAGATCCCGAATATGTGGTCAGGAAACTCGCCGTCAAGAATTTCGATGCGCGGGAGATCGTGGACAAGATAATTGCCCTTGACGAGAACAGGCGTCGTCTTCAGACGGAGCTTGACGGCTGCCTCGCGCAGCAGAAGCAGAAGGCCGCTCAGATCGGCGGTCTGATGAAGGAGGGGCGCAGGGATGAGGCCGAGGCCGTAAAGGCTGAAGTGGCCGCCCTGAAGGAGCATTCAAAGGATCTTGAGTCAAAGTCCCAGGCCAACAATTCTGAGCTCGACTCTCTCATAGTCCTGCTCCCGAACATCCCGTGCGATCTCGTGCCGGAAGGCAAGGACTCCAGCGACAATGTGGTGGTGAAGACGGGAAACGAGATTCCGGATCTCGGTCCGGACGCCCTTCCGCATTGGGAGCTCGCCAAGAAGTTCGACATCATCGACTTCGATCTCGGCGTCAAGCTTACTGGAGCCGGATTCCCGGTGTACAAGGGCAAGGGCGCGAGGCTTCAGAGGGCTCTGATAAACATGTTCCTGGACATCAACACCGCCGCAGGCTATCTTGAGGTGGAGCCGCCGGTGATGGTCAACGAGGCCTCGGGCTTCGGCACAGGACAGCTCCCTGACAAGGAGGGACAGATGTATCATGCCAATCTTGACAACTTCTATCTCGTGCCTACGGCAGAGGTGCCCGTGACAAACATATACAGGGACATGATTCTGAGCGACAAGGATTTCCCTGTGAAGATGACGGCCTATACACCTTGTTTCCGCAGGGAGGCCGGATCGTATGGAAAGGACGTGCGCGGCCTCAACAGGCTTCATCAGTTCGACAAGGTGGAGATCGTGCGCATCGAGAAGCCGGAAAATTCATACAAGGCTCTGGACGAGATGATCGCCCATGTCGAGGGCATCGTACTCAAGCTCGGACTGCCATACAGGATACTTCGCCTGTGCGGAGGCGACCTCAGCTTCACCTCGGCCATCACCTATGATTTCGAGGTGTATTCTGCCGCACAGGGACGCTGGCTTGAGATCAGCTCAGTCTCCAACTTCGAGTCATATCAGGCCAACCGTCTGAAGCTCAGGTATAGGGATGAGTCCGGAAAGATGCAGCTCGCGCATACGCTCAACGGCAGCTCGCTCGCTCTCCCGCGTGTGGTGGCGGCTCTTCTCGAGAACAACTACAGAGACGGCCGCATCGTGATTCCTGAGGCTCTGAGGCCATACGCGGGATTCGATGTCATAGACTGACGCATGGAGGAGAGAAGAAGCTCTGAAGAGAGGAAGACTCCCGAAGTCATAATGGGAATTGACCCCGGAACCAATATTTTAGGTTACGGGGTCATTCGCGTTGGAAAGAGCCGTCCGGAATATGTGGCGATGGGGATTCTGGACATGAGAAAGATATCCGGACATTTCGACAGGATAGGATTCATAAGACGGGAGGTGTCGAGACTCGTTTCAGAGTATTCGCCGGACGTCATGTCCATAGAGTCCCCGTTCTACGGGAAGAACGCACAGGTCATCCTGAAGCTCGGCAGGGCTCAGGGCGCTGCGGTGTCGGCGGCCTCGGATGCGGGCATCCCCGTGTTTGAATACGCCCCCCGCAAGGCTAAGATAGCCATTACCGGCAACGGAGCCGCCTCGAAGGAGCAGGTGTGTCTCATGAGCAGTCGGCTGCTCGGGGTCGACTTCGCTCCGGAGCATCTTGATGCGACCGATGCCCTCGCTCTCGCCCTGTGCCATTATTTCCATCTTAAGAGCCCGATTCCGGCTTCGGGAGGTTCGTCTGACTGGAAGAAGTTTATCGCGGAAAATCCCGGCCGCGTGAAGTGAAAGCCACATGGAGTGAAAGTCGCGTGAAGTGAAAAATTTTTCACCGCGACATTAAACCCTCGCCGCCTCCGTGTGTCAAAATCTAATCTGCACCCGGTGAATGCCGGGCGTTTTTTCGTGTGTTCTGAAACTGTTGTTCATTAGAGATGGTTGTATATTAGAGATGGTACGTCAACTGTTCACGGCAATAATCGTCACTCTTGCCCTGCTCTTCTCATGCCTCGGCGCGAGCGCCCAGGTCGGCTTCCCGGTCAGGATGAAGCTCACTGACGGCACCACAGGCGAACCTGTGGGATTCGCCACCGTGTCCATGACGCTCAAAGGGGCGAAGGACCCTCTCAAGTATCTTGTCAGCGCGGAAGACGGCTCGGCGAATTTCGAGGGCATAGTGCGCGGCACCTATATGCTCAAGGCGGAACTCATGGGCTACAAGCCTATGGAGATTGAGGTGACTGTCGACAGAACCATCGATCTCGGTGAGGTCAAGATGTCTCCCGATGTGGAGATGCTTGAGGCCGCGAGCGTCTCGGCGATAGGCAATCCGATCATTGTCAAGAAGGACACCATCGAGTACAGCGCCTCCTCATTCAAGACGTCAGACAACGATATGCTCGAGGAGCTGCTCAAGAAACTCCCAGGCGTGGAGATAGGTACTGACGGCTCCATAACGGCAAACGGCGAGACCATCACTAAGGTTATGATCGATGGTAAGGAGTTCTTTCTCGACGATCCTCAGCTCGCCACCAAGAACATCCCGGCGAAGATAATAGAGAAGGTGCGTGTGGTGGAGAAGAAGTCCGACCAGGCCCAGTTCACCGGAATAGATGACGGAGATGAGGAGACCGTGCTGGATCTCAGCGTCAAGCCGGGGATGATGGACGGCTGGTTCGGCAATGTGATGGCCGGAGGCGGACACGATGTGCCGGAGTCAGGGTACTATGCCGGTGGAAACACATTCTGGAACGACGGCTGGAGGTATCAGGGCGCCGCCATGATAGGCCGTTTCACGGACAAGAGCCAGATAAGCATAATTCTCAACGGCAACAACACCAACAACAGGGGCTTCAACGACATTGCCGGCAGTATGATGCAGACGATGCGCGGCGCACGCGGCATGGGACGCGGCACCGGAGGTTGGGGCAGAAACGGCATCACGACATCGTGGATGGCCGGAGCCAACGGCGCGTTCATCCTGCTTGACGGGAATATGGATCTCAATGCCAACTATATGTACGGCGGCTCTTCCCGCAATGTCGAAGAGCAGAGCACGAGGACCACATACATGGACGACGGAAGTATGCTCGTGTATGACAATGACGGCTACAACCTCTCCCATTCTGACGGACACCGTTTCGGAGTGAGGCTCGACCACAAGTTCAGCGAGAACACCTCGATCCTCTTTGAGCCGCAGTTCAACTTCGGAAACGGCAGCTATACCGAGTATTCGCGTTTTTCTACCCTCGGAATCGACGGCGGCACTGAGAGCCGGATGAACGACGGATTCACCGAGAACATCGGCACCAACAGGAACTGGAACGCAGAGGGCTTCCTCCTCTTCCGCCAGAGGCTCGGCAAGCCCGGAAGGACGGTTTCAGTCATGTTCAGATATGACTTCAGCAACAATGACCTCTGGGGCTTCAACCAGTCTCTGACCCGTACCTATGGCGACAGCTCCGGATCAGGAGACTCCTCCGTCGACGGCGCGGCTTCAGACGATATCGTCAACCAGAGATATGACCAGAATTCGACTTCGTCCTCGATGACGGGAAGGGTGGTCTATACCGAGCCTCTCGGCCATGACTTCTATATAGAGGCCAATTATTCATACAGCTGGAACAGAAGCAGGTCGCTTAAGAATACCTACAACAGCGGCGGCAATGCCTCCGATCTGGTGGATATGGAACAGGGACACATGACCTACGACCCGGCGGGGGAGTCGTACGACGCGACATATTCCAACGACATTCTCAACCGTTACGTCAACCAGAGCGCCGGGATCAATTTCATGTACCAGAAGAACAAGCTGGTTGCCCAGCTCGGAGCTGCGCTGAGACCGACCGACACCCACAACGAGACAAATGGGGAAGTCTATGAGAGCAAGGTACTCAACTGGTCTCCTCAGGCGATGCTGCGATACGACGTCGACGACAACACCAATCTCAGGTTTTTCTATTTCGGCCGCTCCTCACAGCCGTCCACCTCGCAGCTCATGCCTGTCCCGGACAACTCCGACCCTCTGAACGTGTCGCTCGGAAATCCTTATCTGATACCTTATTTCAATCACAACATGAGGGCTATGTTCGGGTATACCGACAAGGAGACCTTCTTTTCCATACACGGCCGCTTCGGCAGCAGCATCGTGCAGAATCCGATAGTGAACGCCCAGTGGTATGACAGCGCCGGAGCACAGTATTCCATACCTGTCAACGGCCCTGTTTCGGCATCGGTGGACGGTAGGGTGATGATAAATTCTCCGTTCGGGCGAGATTCGAAGTTTTCGATATTTTCAATGACCTTCGCAAGGTACAATGAAGCTACGTCCTACATAGGCAGGACGGGCGCGTTCGACACATCCCTGTACTATGACGAGGAGACCGCCGACTTCAACTACGACCTCTTCCATGAGGATTTCGAGTCGAAGAAGGACGAGATGTTCAATGCGAACAGGACGCAGACCCTGAGCTTCACCCAGCGTCTGCGGCTCACCTTCAGGAGCGACCTCGTCGAACTGAACGTCGGTGCTCGTACAAGGCTTTCGAAGTCCTGGTACACAATATCTTCATACAATCAGAGCGCGACTTGGAACAATAAGATAGACGCCTCGATGAACTGGACGGTTCCCGGAGGAATCAATATCATAGCCGACTGTGACTACAACTGGTACAGGGGCTACACTACGCCTCAGGATGACGAGTTCGTGCTGAATGCCGAGATAGACAAGCTTCTTTGCAACAATCGGCTGACGCTGGCACTGAAGGCCTATGACATTCTCAACCAGTCAAAGAACCTTTCGGTGACTGACGAGTCCAACTATCATCTCGAGACACGCAACAATACCCTCGGCAGATATGTGATCCTGTCCCTGACATGGCGATTCGGCAATTTCGGGCAGGCCGGCGGCGGTCGCGGTCCGGGTCACGGCGGTCCTATGGGGCCTCCTCGCCGCTGACGTCGGTCTCTTTCCCATCGCTGACGTCAGTCTCTTTCCCGTCGCTGACGTCGGTCCTTTCGCGCCGCTGACGTCAGTCGTCTTCTCCGGTGAGTTCCGGAGTGAGATTCTGCGCGTATCTGCGCCATTTGTCAATGAGAGCCTGCATATCGTCCGGAATCGGGGAGTCGAAGGACATCCATTGCTTCGTGCGCGGGTGTGAGAATCCGAGCGTCTTGGCGTGCAGGGCCTGTCGGGGCAGCAGCTTGAAGCAGTTTTCGATGAACTGGCGGTATTTGGCGTAGATGGTGCCTTTCCTGATTTCAGCCCCGTCGTACCTCGCGTCATTGAAGAGCGGGTGGCCTATCCAGTTGAAGTGAACCCTGATCTGATGGGTGCGTCCGGTCTCGAGCCTGCATTCCACGACCGTCACATAGCCGAATCTCTCCAGCACCCTGTAGTGAGTGACTGCGTGCTTTCCGTGGTCTCCATCAGGGAACACCTTGAATCTCATCCTGTCGGAAGGGTCTCTGCCGATGTTCCCGGTGATCGTGCCCTCGTCTTCCTTCAGATTGCCCCAGACGATGGCCACATACCGTCGTTCGATTGAATGTACGAAGAACTGTCTGGCGAGGTCGAGCTGGCTCTCGTCGTTTTTCGCCACCACAAGAAGCCCGGAGGTGTCCTTGTCTATCCTGTGGACGAGAACCCCCATCCGTTCGTCGTCGGCGTCCGGTCCCTGACTTATCCCGAGATGGTGTGCAAGGGCATTGACGAGGGTTCCGGAGAAATGGCCGTGTCCGGGATGCACGACGAGCCCGGCCGGCTTGTTCACAACGAGCAGGTCATCATCTTCATATACTATGTCCAGCGGAATGTCCTCAGGCAGAATCTCCAGTCCGCGTCTCTGATAAGGCATCACGAAAGTCACCACGTCGGCCGGTCTGACGATGCAGTTGGCCTTGGCGACCTTTCCGTTCACCCTCACATATTCTTCCTTTATCGCGAGCTGGATGCGGTGTCTGGACGTGTTTTCCATGTGGGTGGAGAGATACTTGTCCACCCTCATAGGAGCCTGCCCCTTGTCAAGCTCAAAGCGGAAATGCTCGAACATCTCCTGCTCCTCATCCTCGGGGAGCAGCCCGTCGGCTTCGGAATCCGGGCCGGAATACTCGTCCTCCGGAACGAAATCGTCTTCGGTAAAGTCAATCATTTCGGAAAACTTGTCAGCGTTTCAGTGGAATCGGACGGCTCCGGCTTCTCCGGCACTTTCGTGACGTCGGTAGTGAGGTAAAGGGTCACTTCAGAACCCATGAGCAGAGGCTCCTCGGAGATTTCCGGAGTCTGCCTGTACACGACGGCGTCAAGCGAATCGGCATAGTCACGCACTGTATAGTCGAAGTGCAGCCCGCTCACGTTGAGCGAGTTGTCCTGTACCGCGCTTACTGCCGAAAGATATTTCATGCCGGTCACGTAAGGCACATACGTCATGTTGTCCAGATTGTTCAGCCCGACTACGAGGTCGATTCTCGCCTCGCTCTCAACCTGTGTCCCGGGCTTGATTTCCCTGTTCCCGTACAGCTGTTTCAGGACATTGTTCGTGGCTATGTCCTCCACATATATAAGTCTGCCGAGATTGAGCCCGCGGGACAGGAGTTCGGCCTTAGCCTGCCTCAGAGAATAGCCGACAAGATTCGGCATTGTGACCTTCTTCGGGTTCACCGCATTGATGGTCAGCAGTATTCTCCTCCCTTTCTTCACATGGCTGCCCGGCTCGGGATTCTGCCGGTACACCACGCCCCTCTCCATCCGCTTGATGTACACGGAGTCGGTCACCTCCGCCCTCATTCCTCTGGCGGCAAGGTATTTGTCCGCCTCAGGCACAGACTTGCCGGTCAGATCCGGCACGCTGATCTCCTGATTGTGCTTTGTGATGACGTTCAGCAGAAGACCTGCCCCGAGCGTAAGACCGGCGAAAAGCAGGACTGCTCCGAGCAGGTTGAGAAATATCCAGTTTCCAAAAAACTTCTTGATTTGCATATTCGATTTTATTTCACGGTGATGAGCCTGTAGCTCCTGTTGCCGAGTCCGATCTTCTCGGCGTGCTCCACTCCGGCCTCCCAGTTGGTGTCCGGATGGACGATGCGGAACTTGTCCTCGCCCTCGTGGTGATGTCCGCAGCCCTCTCCGGCCTTCTCGTCCAGATCGGATATCACGTTTCTCTCAAGTGTAGGGGCGGCTTTCACGAGATCGGCGCAGGCGCAGTCGAGAGCCACCGGGTCGAACGATGCTGCGATGCCGAGATCCGGAACGATCGCGGCGTCATTGTGATTCCAGCAGTCGCAGTTTGGCGAGACGTTCATTATGAAATTGATGTGAAAGGACGGCTTGCCCTTCACTACCGCCAGAGCATATTCGGCGATCTTGCGGTTGAGCACGTCGGAGGAGTCATAGCTGCTTACCGTCGCGCCGTCGTGCTGGCATACGGCGATGCACTGACCGCAGCCGACGCATTTCGAGTAGTCGATTTTTGCCACTCTGTCCCTGACCTTTATGGCGTCGTGACGACAGTATTTTTCGCAGATGCGGCATCCGATGCAGTTGTCTTCGTTGATGGTAGGCTGGGAGGATGAGTGCAGCTCGAGCTTGCCGCCGACGCTCGCCGAGCCCATGCCGAGATTTTTCAGTGCGCCGCCGAAGCCGGTCTGTTCGTGTCCCTTAAAGTGGTTCATCGATATTATTATGTCCGCGTCGGCTATCGCCGCTCCGATCTTCGGGGACTTGCAGTATTCTCCGTCGAGAGGAATCTCGCGGTAGTCCGTGCCCTTGAGCCCGTCCGCGATGATCACGTCGGCGTGGGCCGAGATCGGGTTGAAACCGTTGTCCATTGCGGCGTGGAGATGATCTACGGCATTCGATCTTCCCCCGGAATAGAGAGTGTTGCTGTCAGTCATGAACACCTTTCCGCCGAGACTTCTCACCAGATCGGCGATCTTGGCCGCATAGTTGGGCCTGATGTAGGCGAGATTGCCCGGCTCTCCGAAATGTATCTTTATTGCCGTGAACTTGTCACTGAAGTCGACATCTTCGATCCCTGCGCGTCTGACCAGACGCAACAACTTGGTCATCAGGTCGTTTCCGGGAGTCGTCCTGAGATCTGTGAAGAATACTCTGCTTTTTTCCATGGAAAGAGATTTTAGTCCGCAAATTTAGCCAAAACGCAGGTCAAAACAATGGAGTGTCGAGAAAAATGACCCTGAACAGTCCCTCGCCCATGAGAGCAATGCCTATTATTATGACTATGATTCCGGTGAGCCTGTTTATCCAGATCAATGAAGACATCTTGAACTTTTTGCGGAAGTGGCTCAGGAGGGCGGTTGTGCAGAACCAGTAGGTGGCGGCCCCGAGGCTGACGGCGATTATCAGCGGCATCACGTGCCAGTCCTTCGCGCAGCCGGAGCCGAGCCCGAAGAATGCGAAGAGACCGAATATCACCAGGATGGCCCCCGGGTTTGACAGCCCCATGACTACGGCCTGCATAAAGTCCTTCATCATGACCGTCTTGCTGCTGCCGGCCTTCATCTTCCTGAAGGGGTCGGTCTTCATCATCACGAATCCGATGACCGCCACGACAATCCCTCCGATCAGCAGGATCAGCTCCCTGTAGTCATTGAGGAATTTCTGGGCGATGGCCAGAAAGAAAATGGCTATCACGGAAAAGAGGGTGTCCACGACACATGCTCCCATTCCCGTTATGAAGCCTGCCTTGTGGCCTTTGCTCAATGATTTCTGTATCACCAGAATGGCTATCGGACCTACGGGTGCGGACGCGCAGATTCCGATGAGAAAGGCTTTGAGGACGTCGATAAACATTGATTCTTTCGGAAAGATTATCTTACAAACATAAGAAAATTTTGTCAGCCGCGCCACTTTTTGTCTCCCCGTTACCGATATTTCCCGGATATGAATTATCTTTGCGCAAAGAGCGATTGACGATGAAACGAAAGAAAAACAGGGTTTCCGTGCAGGAACAGCGCGGTCCGGTGCTCCTCGCATGGATTCTCGTGCTGCTTTTCGCAGGCATGATGTCGGTGCCTTTTCTTGTTCCCCACTGCGGGTTCTTCTCACTTTTCGGCTTCGTGCCTCTTCTGCTGATGGAGCGAGTGGTGACGATGTCGGGAATGCGCCGCGGATGGATCTTTCACTATTCGGCTTTCGTCCTCTGGAATGCCGCGACCACTTTCTGGGTGTGCAACGCAACCGTCGGAGGAGGGCTTTTCGCGATATTCGCCAATGCCCTGCAGATGTCACTCGTATTCGGCATCTTCCGATTCAGCCGCAAGGTGTTCGGCGGGATTCTCCCGTATGTCTTTCTGGCTTCCCTCTGGATCACCTGGGAACATTTCTATTTCGACGCGCAGATCTCGTGGCCGTGGCTTGTGCTGGGCAACTCATTTGCCAGAAGCATACAGGCGGTGCAGTGGTATGAGTTCACCGGTCATCTCGGAGGCTCGCTCTGGGTATGGCTCTCCAATCTCTCCATCTTCGGCCTGATGGTGACCCTTTCTGACGGAAGCTGGGCTTTCAAGTGGAACGTCAAGGCAAAGGTCGCCTCCGTGACCGGATCCCTGCTCGTCATCTTCGCTCCGATGATCCTCTCCAAGGTGATGTACGAGACATACGAGGAGAAGGAGAACCCTCTCGAAGTCCTCTTGCTTCAGCCTAACATAGACCCTTACAACAAGTTCCAGGCGATGTCCCAGTCCCGTCAGAATGCCCTTCTGCTCAATCAGATGAGCGCATCTCTCGCGGACAGGAAGGGCGATGAGTCGGCCGGTCCGCTTCTTGCCGTGGCGCCCGAGACCTTCACTTCGGACGTGGTCACCAACGATGTGCGCGGCGGCCGGACGTTCAATGAGTTCGTCTCCTTTCTCGGTGACTATCCGGGAGTGAATCTGCTTTTCGGAGCGTCCTCCCGTACCTATATATCCTCGGCTACGCCTCCGTCCCATACTGCCAGAAAAATGAAGCGCGGGCTCTGGTGGGAGTCCCACAACTCCGCTCTTATCACCGATTCGACCGGAAGATACGGCATTTACCATAAGAGCAGGCTCGTGCCGGGAGTGGAGATGACCCCGTATCCGGCCTTCTTCTGCAGGGTGGACGACTGGCTCGGCGGAGTCATGGGAAGATGCGTGGGGCAGGATGAGGTCTCTCTTCTGCTGTGCGAGGCGGGCGGTGTTTCCATACCTGTCGGCTGTGCTGTCTGCTACGAGTCGGTCTATGGGGAGTTCTTTTCCGGATATGCGAAGAAGGGGGCTGAGATGATGACGATAATCACCAACGATGCATGGTGGAAGGACACTCCGGGATACCGGCAGCACCTGTCATACGCTTCGCTCAGAGCCATTGAGACTCGCCGGAGCATTGCCAGAAGCGCCAATACGGGTATTTCCGCCATCATCAACCAGAAGGGAGAGATCGTCGCCTCCACGTCGTGGTGGGAGCCTGCGGTCCTCCGGGGCAGTCTCAATCTGAACGACAGGGAGACTTTTTTTGTGCGTCACGGAGACATGACGGGCAGGACGGCCGCCTTCCTCTCCGCGCTTCTTGCCCTCGCCCTCGTGGTCGGGCTGCTCATGCCGTCAAGGCGCAGGCGCTGACGCTGTGCCGTCTCCGGTGGGGCGTCTGTCGGAGTCGGACCTTCTGTCTTGCAGACACTTGTTCAAAAAGATATGAAAATGAAAAGAATTATTCCGTTTGTAGTGGCCTTTTCTTTCGCCCTCGTGATGTCGACGGGCGCCAAGGCCGAGGATTTCCACAGGAAATACCGCAATTTCAGCTGGTCGGACATGACCTTCAAAATGGATGACGGGACGAAGCTCCGCTCCAATTACGGAGCGTCATTCACTTCGGGCCGTACCTATTTCGTACATTCCAAGCCTATTGCCGGACTTCTCAAGATAGGCGTGGACGCCACATGGGTTGATCTCAACTATAACAATTACACCGGTAAATATCCTACTTCGGAAGGCCTGTCCGATTATGATCTCCATCGCATAGAATATTCTCTTCAGGTGGGCCCGTCAATCGCGATCAATCCGGTCGGGAAGCTCAACATCAATGCGTATTTCCGTTATGCTCCGACTTTTTCGGTACTTCTCTCCAATCCTGACGGCTTTTCTGCCATGGGCAACTATGCCACGATGTTCGTCACGGGCGGGATGGTCTCGTGGGGCATAATAGGCGTCGGTGCTGAATACCGTTTCGGAGACTGCAGCTACAATAATTTCACCGGAGCCCTACAGGACTTCTCCGCAAAGACCAGCGGATTCAGGGCATATATCACCTTGAGATTCAAATAGCCGCCGGCTCTGTCCGCTGCCATCCCGTAACGCCTTCCGTAAGACATTGACGTCAAGAAGCGTGTCGGGTCGTCGCCGTTTAGTCGTCCGAGATCCGGTCGGCTGCTGACGGTGCGTCTGCGTCTGCTGCGAGCGACATGTATCTGTCGGTGACGATGCCGCTCCGGTCGGTTTCGAGGATGTATGGCAATCCGGTGAGGTCAAATGCGTTGAACAGGCTTTCGGCCTCTTCGGGCCATGAGGTGAACACTTCGTCCATGTCGACGAGAAGTATTTTTACTTTCGGTTTGCCGGCCTTGCGGCGGGTTGTCCTGTCCGTGAGGTCGCCGGCCGTTCCGTTCATGTCTCCGGCAGTCTTGCCGCAGGCGAGTTCGCGGGCGGCGGCGAGTTCGGCCCGGCATATCCCGCAGCCTTCAGTATGGAAAATGATCAGGTTCGTGTCGCCCCGCAGCCTGTCGAGAGCGTATTTCCCGGGCCTTTCCCTTCTCCCGTCAAGCAGGACGCCGTGTACTGTGATGTCCGGGATTCTGCTGCCCGGCCGAGCCCTGGAATACAGATCCGTCATAATTCTGGCAAGATCGATGACCTTCAGCGTGTCCTCCCGCGTATTCCACAGGTCTGCCCTGCAGAGGATGAGACTGTCGCACAGGTGTTCTGCCCCGCATTTGAAGGCGGCTTCCCTTCTCCCTGAGAGATAATAGAGCAGGTCTCCGGTCATCTGCTTGAACAGCAGTGTGTCGTGGGCATATTTCAGTGTCCTTTCCGCGATGTGGTCAACAGTCCTTCTGATCTCATCGCATCCTGTCGTCTCCTCAAACACCTTGTCATAGAAGCTGAAGGCGGCATCAGAGCCATATTCCGTCTCTTTGGGAGTCAGGAGCATCTTGAGCATCTGTTCGAGCGCCTGACTGTCAAGGCCTCGTCCCTCTATGATGCCGTCGGGTCCGATCAGGAACATCCTCGGGGTTTCGAGAACTCCGTATTTCATCTGAAAGCCGGAGCTCAGATCTGGATCCCAGAGATGTCTGACTTCAGTGTCAGGAGCCGAGAAGTCGAGCCTTTCGTCAATGTACCTGAGCCATTCCTCGCGGCTGTCTCCCGTGTACACGGCGCAGAGAGTGACCGGATAGTTGCCGTTATCCAGAATCTCCTTGAGCATCATCGATTCGAGTCTGCATTTTGCGCAGTCGGCCGCGTAGAAATACAGTACGCAGAACCGCTTTTCTCCCGCATTCCCGGAGGCGGGGAACAGTGTCACGCACGCTCCTGTCGTGTCGCGCAGAGAGAGTTCGGGGGCTTTCATGCCCACAAGCGAGCTCCTGTTGAACTCGGCGAAGATTCGTGCCGTCATCAGTTCCTCCGGGCTGCGCATCTTTATCTTCCCCGGGATGAACCATTCGTCGCACAGATGTACGGCCACACCTTCCGCTCCCATTATCTTTGACTGAAGATAATGGTCAAAGATCTTCAGGGCGACGGCCTGTCTTACTGTCGAGTCGGAGCAGCTTCCAATGAGAAAGTCGGCTTCCCTGCACTGCATCTCCAGCGGCTCGGTCCTGATGGAGTTGAGGTATTCTTCGAGTTTGTCTCTGAGGACTTCCATCCCAGCCGTTCCGGCTTCTCCGCTTCGGGAGACGGTGTCCCCGCAGACGGCAGTCCGGGATGCCTCGGCAGCCGCTGCGGTTTGCGCCTCGGCGGCCGCTGTGAGGACGGCAAAGGCAGCCGCGATGATTCTGATGATGGGCATTCTGCTTGTCATGATTGTCGGCTTTCTTCTGTCCGGCGCTCCGAGTCGCATAGCGCCTGCAGGTCGACTCCTTCAGGGATGAAGAGCGAGGTGTCGCCGTGGTGTCTGAGTATGTCGCGGACGGCGGTTGATGATATGTGCGCGAATTCCTGGGCGGTCGGGATGATTATGGTCTCGATCTCAGGCGCGAGCCTCCTGTTTGCGTCTGCAATGGATCTTTCGGTCTCGAAGTCTATCATGTTGCGGACACCGCGTACTATGTGTCTGATGCCGAGAGCCCTGCAGGTGTCTACCGTGAGGTTGTCATAGGAGATGACAGACACTCCCTCGAGTCCCTTGACGGCTTCTCTGATGATTTCCTTCCGTGTCTCAGTGGGGAAGAATCCCCGTTTCCCGATGTTGATGCCTATTGCCACTACGATTTCGTCAAACATGGTGAGCGAGCGTTTCAATATGTCGAGATGTCCTGATGTGAACGGGTCGAATGAGCCCGGAAACAATGCCTTGGTCTTCATTTTCAGTGTGTTGTGATTTTGCCTTGTTTTTCGGTCGGACAGACTCTGCGTCTACAGCTGCCAGTCTATCGGCGTCTTTCCCTCCTGAATCAGTATGGCGTTGGTCTTGGAGAAGTGTCTGCAGCCGAAGAATGCGTCCCTCGCGAGAGGGGAGGGGTGTGCGGCTTCAAGCACATGATGTCTCGACGTGTCTATCAGCGCTTTCTTGCTTTTGGCGTAGCCGCCCCAAAGCAGAAAGACGATGCCGTCGAGGTTGTCCGATATGTACCTGATGACGGCGTCGGTGAATGTGGTCCAGCCTATCTTGCTATGCGAAGTCGGCTCTCCGGCCCTGACGGTGAGAATGGAGTTGAGGAGGAGCACTCCCTGTCTTGCCCAGTTCTCGAGATTTGGCCTGCCGCTCATCGTGATGCCGAGGTCGTCTTGTATCTCTCTGAATATTCTTTTCAGCGATGGAGGAGCAGGAACGCCGTCAGGAACAGAGAAAGACAGGCCCATCGCCTGCCCGTACCCGTGATACGGATCCTGTCCGAGTATCACGACTTTCACACTGCTTACCGGCGTAAGTTCAAATGCCCTGAAGATCTGCTTCCCCGGGGGATATACCGTGTTCCCCTGCGCCTTCTCCTGATGGAGAAAGCGGACAAGGTCCTCGAAGTACGGTTTCTCAAACTCGTCTTCGAGGGCCTCTTTCCAGCTCTGTTCTATCTTGACGTCCATTGTACCGTCTTTTGTGCCGCAGCCCGGAACGCGTCCATGCGCCCGGGCTCACGGCTGTTGTTTCCGGTCCGGCTCGCGTTCCGGCGGCCGTTTCAGAATATCGCCCTGATCACGTCGTCTATGGTCTTGACATAGATGAATTCAAGGCCTTTCACATATATCTCCTTGATGTCCTCGACATCCTTGCGGTTGTCTTCGGAGATGATGATGGTGCTGATTCCCGAGCGTTTCGCTGCGAGAATCTTCTCCTTTATGCCGCCCACTGGCAGTACGCGTCCGCGCAGGGTCATCTCTCCGGTCATCGCTATTCCGCTCTTGATCTGCTGCCCGCGGAGAGCGGACACCATCGAGCTCACCATCGTGATTCCGGCCGAAGGCCCGTCCTTAGGCACGGCTCCTTCAGGTACATGGACATGGATGTCCTTCTGTGAGAACTGCTCGGAAGTCATCTCCGCCATCTCCGGGTGTGCCTTGATGTACTGGTAGGCTATGGTTGCGGACTCCTTCATCACGTCTCCGAGATTGCCTGTCATCGTCAGCACTCCCTTGCCGTTGCTGATGGAGCTCTCGATGAAGAGTATTTCGCCTCCCATCTCGGTCCACGCCAGACCGGTGACCACCCCCGGAGCCTCATTGCCTTTCTGGATGTCGTGGAAGCTGGTCGGAAGTCCGAGGTATTCCTTCAGATGCTCCTTCTTTATGACCTTTGGGAATTTTTCACCCAGAGCCATCTTCTTGGCGGTAACCCTCGCTATCTTCGCTATCTGCTTCTCCAGACCGCGTACTCCGGATTCTCTCGTGTACTTGTCGATGATGTCCTCAAGGGCGCCTTTGTCTATCCTGAGCTGCTTCTTGCCCAGCCCATGCTCCTCGAGCTGTCTCGGGATGAGGTAGTCTTTCGCTATGCACATCTTTTCCTCGGCGAGGTATCCGCTCACCGGAATCATCTCCATCCTGTCTCTCAGGGCAGGCTGTATCGTGCCGGTGTTGTTGGCAGTAGTGATGAAGAGCACGTGCGACAGATCGTAGTCTATGTCGAGGTAATTGTCGTGGAACGTCGTATTCTGTTCCGGATCCAGAGCCTCAAGCAGGGCTGATGACGGGTCTCCCTTGATGTCGCTGCTGATCTTGTCGATCTCGTCAAGGACTATGACCGGATTGGAGGTGCCGGCCCGGTTGATTCCGTTCAGAATCCGTCCCGGAAGCGCTCCCACATAGGTCTTTCTGTGTCCGCGTATCTCGGACTCGTCGTGTACTCCGCCGAGGGCTATCCTCACGTACTTTCTGCCGAGCGCCCTTGCTATGGACTTTCCGAGGCTCGTCTTGCCTACTCCCGGAGGGCCGTACAGGCACAGAATAGGGGATTTCATGTTGCCTTTGAGCTTCAGTACCGCGAGGTATTCGATGATTCTCTCCTTTACCGTCTCGAGTCCGTAGTGGTCCTCGTCAAGCACCTTCTGCGCGTTCTTGAGGTCGAGGTTGTCCTGTGACATCTCGCCCCACGGCAGGTCCAGCATGAACTGGATGTAGTTGAACTGGATGCTGTACTCGGGCGAACTCGGGTTGTATCTCTCGAGCTTGGCCATCTCCTTCTCGAAGATTTCCTTCACCTGCTCCGGCCATACCTTCTCTTCGGCCCGCGCCCTGAGCTTCTCGAAGTCCTCCATCTCGTCCATGCCGAGCTCTTCCTGGATGGTCTTCAGCTGGCTGTTGAGGTAGTATTCCCTCTGCTGCTGGTCTATCTCTGTCTTTACCTTCTGGTTGATGTCCTGCTTGATCTTCAGCAGCTCGATCTGCGTGTCGAGCACCGTCAGCAGTTTCATCGCCCTCTCCTTCACGTCGCCGTACTGGAGCAGCTCCACCTTGTCCATGAAATTCTCCGCCTCCATTGTCGATGCGACGAAGTTGACGAGAAATTCGAAGTTGTCGATGGACTTGAGTGCCGAAGCCGCCTCTCGAGGCATATAGGTCGACATGCGTATCATCGTGGCCGCCTTCTCCTTGATGGCCTCGGCTATCATCTTCACGTCCTTTCCGCTCTGGTCCGGAGCCTCGTCGCTGAGGTAGCGTACCATGCCCAGCATATAAGGCTCGTACTCGGTGATGCTTTCGATTTCAAACCTCTTGAAGCCCTGAAGTATGGCCGTGATAGTGCCGTCCGGCATCTCGAGAGTCTTGAGAATCTTCGACACCGTACCATAATTATAAAGGTCCTCCTTTTTCGGGTCTTCCACCGAAATGTCGGTCTGAGGGACCGCACCTATATATTTATTGTTCTTCTCCGCGTCCTCGATGAGCCGTATGGACTTCTCTCTGCCGATGGTGATCGGATAGACGGTGCCGGGGAACATCACGGCATTTCTCAGGGCCAGAATCGGAAGCGAATCAGGAAGCTCGGACTCATCTATCTTCATGAATCCGTCTCCCTGCATCACGGGGATGATGTTGACTTCCGTTCCTGACGGAGATAAAATGTCTTTGAACATGTCTTTCATATCGTAATCATTTATCTTGTCATGCGTTCGGACGGACACACTGCCATTTTGGCAGGGAACGCCCTGTCGCAAAGCCGGGAGGCATTATGGTCAATCTCTGTGCCAGACCCCCTCAGAGCCTGACGAGGCCACGAAAATTTCAGATAAAAATACCATTATGATTTTGGATATTAAAAAAATAAACCTAATTTTGCGCCCTAATGACGAAAAATTTTTGGGTTTTTTAATTCTATTTTGTTATGACAAAGGCAGAGATAGTAAACGAGATTGCGAAAGCAACGGGTATTGAAAAGGTTATCGTTCAGACCGTAATCGAGTCATTCATGGAGAGCGTCAAGGGGTCCCTCGCCAAGGGCAACGCCGTGTATCTCCGCGGTTTCGGCAGCTTCATAATCAAGCACAGGGCAGAGAAGGCCGCCAGAAACATCACCAAGAACACCACAATGACTATTCCTGCTCACAATATTCCTGCATTCAAACCGGCAAAGGTATTTGTGAACGTAGTAAAGAAATAATCGTTAAATTTTTAAGAGTATGCCAAGCGGTAAGAAAAGAAAAAGGCACAAGATGGCTACCCACAAACGCAAGAAGCGTTTGCGCAAGAATAGACATAAGAAGAGAAAGTAGTTCTCTGTGTCTGCCATTTTAGCAGCCTGCTGATTAAAGGGTGACCGGGAAAGTTGGTCGCCCTTTTGTGCTTAAGGAGGTTCGCCTCCTGCTTTAACGTTCTTTAAATGAACTTTCTTGATGGAATCTGTTAAAGATCTTATTGTCGACGTCAATTCGACTGAGGTATCGATAGCCCTGCTGGAAAACCACAGGCTCATCGAACTCAACAGGGAGTCCAGCCACGGGCACAGTTTTTCTGTCGGGGACGTGTACCTCGGCAGGGTGAAGAAGATACTTCCGGCCCTGAACGCTGCCTTTGTCGATATCGGCGATGAGAAAGAGGCTTTTGTGCACTATCTGGATCTTGGGCTGAACTTCCGTGCTTTCGACGAGTTTCTCCGGAAGCTGAATCCGAACGTCAGCCCGAAGGATCTGTTCTCCTCGATCAGGATCGGCCCCATACTCGAGAAGGAGGGCCGCATCGAGAATGTCCTCAGCCCGGGACAGATGCTGGTGGTGCAGATTGTCAAGGAGCCGATTTCGACGAAAGGGTCACGACTGACCGCAGAAATTTCATTGGCGGGACGGAACATCGTACTTCTACCCTTTGCTGAAAAGGTGAGCATTTCCCAGAAGATCTCTTCGAAGGAAGAGAAGAGAAGGCTCGAGGCGCTTGTGAAGAACATTCTCCCCAAGAACTATGGAGCCATAATCAGGACAGCCGCTGAAGGCAAAAACGCGGCGGTGCTTGACGCAGAGCTCATGTCTCTCATCGAGAAATGGGAGAAATCCTGGGAAAAACTTGTCAAGTCCAAGTCCGTGCAGCCGCTCTTCACGGAATACAGCAAGACCACGACGATACTCAGGGATCTTCTCAACGAATCATTTTCCAACATTTACGTCAACGACGAGACGGTCTATGAGGAGACGAGGAAATACATTTCGCTAATATCGCCGGAACAGGAGAAGATAGTCAGACTTTATAAGGACAGCACGCCCATCTTTGACCATTTTGAGGTCACGAGGCAGATCAAGAGTTCCTTCGGCAAGGTCGTGCCGATAAGGCAGGGGGCCTATCTGGTTATAGAACATACCGAGGCTCTTCATGTGATAGACGTGAACAGCGGCACGCGGTCAAAGAACAAGGAACAGGAACAGAACACCTACGACGTCAACTGCTATGCGGCGGAGGAAATCGCCAGGCAGCTCAGGCTCAGGGATATGGGTGGCATCGTGATCGTGGACTTCATCGATATGGAGAGTAACGAGCACCGGAATATGCTCTATAAGCGGATGCAGGAGCTCATGCAGTCTGACAGGGCAAAGCACAATGTGCTGCCTCTCACAAAGTTCGGCCTGATGCAGATTACCCGGCAGCGCGTTCGTCCGGCCATTGAGATCAACACGACGGAGGTCTGTCCGGTATGTCACGGAACGGGAAAGATAACGTCCAGCGTAGTCATAGACGAAGCCATCGAGCGCCGTCTTGCCTACTATGTGACGGAGAAGAACATCAAGTCTCTAGTGCTTAAGGTGAGCCCGATACTTGGCGCGTACCTGAGCCGGGGAATGTTCTCATCCATACTCGGAAAGTGGAAGTCGAAGTACAGATGCAAGATAAGACTGGTGGAAATCACCGATTTCACCGTTCTGCAAAATGAATTCTACACTGAAAACGGGGACAGGCTCGATGCCTGATCCCCGTTTTTTCTTTCCTTTTATATCCTCTCCGGTCCCTCTCCGGTCCCTCTCCGGTCCCTCTCCGGTCCCTCTCCGGTCCCTCTCCGGTCCTTCTCCGGACCTCTTTGCCTTCCTCGTCGGCTCTCCTTGTCCCTGCTCTTCGTCCACCTCGTCGGCTCTCCTCGTCAGTCTACTGAAGCTTTCTGTTTTTATAGGATTCGATGCAGGCCGGGATTATCTTCTCGTAGTCCGGACTGTTGTACAGCGGTGATGAGATGATGAAGTCCGCGGTGCTCCTGTTTGTCGCGAACGGGATGTTGTAGAGTGAAGCCAGCCGGACGAGCCCCATGACGTCGTTCTGGTGTCCCTGCATGATGAGGTTGTCGCAGAAGAAGACGAGCATGTCCACTTTCCCTTCCGCTATCATTGCTCCGATTTCGGCGTCTCCGCCGAGCGGCCCGCTGAGCAGGCATGTCACAGACGGCATCCTGTCCTTGCCGAGGACTTCCTCAAGGGCTTCGCGGATGAGTCTTCCGGTGGTACCGGTGCAGTAGAGGTCGCAGCTCTCGAGTGAGCCGGCATTGAATTTTACCCAGTCTATCAGTTCGGTTTTTCTGGCGTCATGCGCCACGAGAGCGATGTTGCGTATCATGTTTCTTCGTTTTGATTGTCCAATATTAGTCAAATTTTTTCAGAGAGACACACCGCCGCAAAGAAAAAATTGTATTTTTGCGCGCCTTTACGGCTCAGGCCAAGAGACAGACCAGGTGACAGGCCAAGTGTCACACCAAAGACGAAGAAATCAGATGACTAAAGATCAGAGAACCGGACATCTTGCCATGCTTGCCGCAAGCGTGATGTGGGGGGCGATGGCCCCGGTGTCGAAATATGTGTTGGCGGCCGGGATAGTTGGTGCCGTTGCAGTTACGGACGTGCGCATTTTCGGTGCGGCCATCCTCTTCTGGGTAACCTCGCTGTTCACGAAGTCCGAAAAGGTTGATAAGAAAGACTATCTCAGGCTGTTTTTTGCTGCCCTTTTCGCGATAGTACTCAATCAGGGAGTGTACATAACCGGGGTCTCGATGACCTCTCCAGTGGACGCCTCCATCATCACCACTTCCCTTCCTATAGTGACTATGATTCTCGCGGCGATTTTCCTCAGAGAGCCGATAACCTCAAAAAAGGCCGGCGGAGTAATTCTCGGTATGTGTGGAGCTCTTCTGCTGGTGTTCGGTGACCGTCTCATGCCGGGCGGTGGCCAGGCAGCCTCCCATGCCGGGTCGTCCAATCTCTGGGGCGATCTGCTCTGCCTTTTCGCCCAGTGCTCCTACGCCACCTACCTCGTCATCTTCAAGAATCTCATCGCCAGATACTCTCCGGTCACGCTGATGAAGTGGATGTTCACTTTCGCCTCTCTCATCATGCTGCCGCTCAGCGGTGTCTCGTTCTTTTCCGAGCCGTGGGCAGATGTCCCTGCAGACCAGTTCGCAGGGCTCGGCTTCATCCTCTTCGGCGGCACGTTCCTCTGCTATCTGCTTGTGCCTCTCGGTCAGAAGACTCTCCGTCCGACGCTCGTCGCGATGTACAACTATGTCCAGCCTGTAGTAGCGACTTTCATAGCCGTGCTCTGGGGCATGGATACCTTCAATGTGTTCAAACTTGTGGCTGTGATTCTGGTTTTCTCCGGAGTTATCCTTGTCAACGGCAGCCGCTCGCGTGCAGACGATGAATTGACTGCAAAGCGTCGCTCCCGGGGCGCCTCCACTGGGGAATAGCTCTATGGCATCACTAAAGCGGAAGACAGGAAGAGAATCGCGGCCCGATCCGGATTATCTGAAAAAGCAGAGGAAGGCTCTCGTGCGCCGCCATAGGCAGGTTATCTATCTGAACGACTTGGAGATGGCGGCTATGGAGCGCTATTGTGAAAAGTTCGGTGTCCATGCCAAGGCCGCTCTCTGCCGCGAAGCCATCATGGAAAAGATCCTTTCCGAACTTCAGGACAACCATCCCACACTGTTCTGACCATCTGTTCTGGCCGTCTTTTCTGGCCGTCTGTCGCGTTAGATGCCACGGTCTCCCTATTCTCCCGGCAACGATCTGGAGAATATCTTTTTTATCCAGCTCGGCATTGAGCGCATGTCCTCCGCGAGCGTCTCGTATTCCGGATATCTCAATATCAGGCTGTCGAACCTGTCGTATAAGTCATCGGACATGTTCGCTTCCCCAATCGCTTTCATCGCCTGAACGATAAGTTTCCGTTTTTCTCCTTTGATCGCAAAATTCTTCGGCACGGATCGCTTGAATCTTATAGTCCTTTCTCCCACTTTGACTACTCTCGCCGACCCGGTAGTCAGGAACTCCGCCGCCTCCGCCGCTGCCTCATCCTTCGGAGCCGTTGCCTCGTCCTCAGGTGTCAGCCCGAGGATCTTCAGCGCCGTCGCTCCTGTCGGCAGAATCTGTGCGCCGTCTCTCTCCGCAATGGCCTTCGCAATATATTCATCCGAAGGATATACTATCCCTGCCTCCGTCTCCTCTGCCTTGAGATAAACTCCTCTGCAAAGCCGGTGAAGGACCCTCTTTTCAACCATCTCCGACAATATGTGCCCCACATATTCGTCATCGTAATCCGGGAAGCTGTTGTTGAAGAACATCGTCCCGTTATCGGCTTCGGAAATCTGCCTTTTAATGGCGCTGACGATTTTATTCGCTTTTTTCATTGTTCGACTTCTACTCTCTTATCTGTTTCTACTCTCTTATCTGTTTCTACTCTCTTATCTGTTTCTACTCTCTTATCTGTTTCTACTCTCTTATCTGTTTCTACTCTCTTATCTGTTTCCTGTTTTTTTTCTATGCTTTCTATGCTTTCTATGCTGTACTTCGTCAAATTGCGTGAGCACCTCGTTATTTTTTGCAAAATTACCGATAATTTCTACATATTCAACATAGCCTCTCGTTTTTCTTCTTTTTGCCCCCCTCTTCGTTTTTTGCAAAATAGCCGATATTTTCGTGCGAGAAATGAGCCTCAGACGCAATTCAGTGTCTTCGTCAATCAGTCAATTTTTGCAAAATAACCGATAATTTCTGCATATTCAACATAGCCTCTCGTTTTTCTTCTTTTTGCCCCCTCTTCAATTTTTGCAAAATAGCCGATACTTTCGGGCGAGAAATGAGCCTCAGACGCAATTCGACGCCTTCGTCAATTCGTCGATTTTTGCTAAATAACCGATACTTTCGGGCGAGAGATGGACCTCTGATGCAATTCAGTGTCTTCGTCAATTAGTCAATTTTTGCAAAATAGCCGATACTTTCGGGCGAGAAATGGGCCTCTGATGCAATTCGACGCCTTCGACAATTAGTCAATTTTTGCAAAATAGCCGATACTTTCGGGCGGGAAATGAGCCTCTGATGCAATTCGACGCTTTCGTCAATTAGTCATTTTTTGCAAAATAGCCGATACTTTCGGGCGAGAAATGAGCCTCAGACGCAATTCGACGCCTTCGTCAATCAGTCAATTTTTGCAAAATAACCGATATTTTCGGGCGAGAAATGAGTCTCAGATGCAATTCGACGCTTTCGTCAATCAGTCGATTTTTGCAAAATAACCGATATTTTCGTGCGAGAAATGGGCCTCTGATGCAATTCGACGCCTTCGTCAATTAGTCGATTTTTGCAAAATAACCGATACTTTCGGGCGAGAAATGAGCCTCTGATGCATTTCGACGCCTTCGACAATTAGTTAATTTTTGCAAAATAACCGATGGCTAAAAAATACAAAATTTGCGTGCCTGTAAATGAGAATTCGTGTCGGCAAATTGGTAAAGTCGCGGGGTGGGGGGGACAGGAAGAAAGCGAGAGGGGGGATGGATGAGGCGGACAAGTGGTGATGCTGGAGGTGGGGAGGGCGAAAATGAAAAAGCCCGGTGGATGCCGGGCTTTTTTCGGGCGGATGTCATCGATTTTGGGCTGTCTCTGTCTCTGTCTCTGTCTCTGTCTCTGTCTCTGCCTCTCGGCTCTGTCTCTGTCTCTGTCTCTGTCTCTGTCTCTGCTGCTGTCGGCTCCGCTATTCGCGGCTGAAGATGAGGACGCAGCTGATGGCGGATACGATGCCGATGAGCTGGGGAACGGTCGGAATGTGCATGTAGAGCACCAGAGAGATAATGGTGGTGATGACCGGAGCGACGGCGTCTGCCAGCGGAGCGACGATCATGGCCTTGCCGTAACGGTTGGCATAGACGAGGGCGAAGGCGCCGATGGCGTTGAGGATCTGTATGAAGAAAGTCAGGTAAGGGCCGTTGAATGACCAGTTGACGGGTTCGGAAAAATCGGTCATTGCGATTGCCACGGGAATCAGGACTACGGCGGCGATGGCCATGTAGACGAACACGCTCTCGGCGTCGGGGGTACTGTTGTTGGCGAGCTTCATGACAAAGGCTTGAACGCCCCAGCAGATGAACACCAGGGAGGCGAGGATCAGCCACGAATATCCGCTTACGGAGTCGTCGCTTCCGTTTGAAAGGGAGAAGCAGACGAGGGCGACGAAGGCAAGGATGATTCCGAGAATGCCGAGCCTGCTGACCCTTTCCTTGAGGAAGATCGTGGAGAGGATGACTGTTACGATAGGCGCCACGGAGATCATCGGGAAGATGAGGTAGGCGGGCCCGTGCTTGAGCGCTTCAAACAGAATTAGCTGTCCTGCGGCTCCGAGAAGTCCCACGCCCATGCTGAGCGCTACGGATTTCGGCCGGATGTCCAGCTTGAATTTAATGTTCACGAGAGCGGCGAGGGCGCAAGGGATCATGCTGATCGCCCAGACGACGTACGTCAGTGTCGCCGGATAGTCCGGCACTTCGGAAAATGCGCCCCAGATGCCCCAAGTTACCATGGTCACGAGCGCGTAGGCAAGCCAATTGTGTTTCTTTGTCATTTTTTATGCGGTTACTTGATTCTTCGGTTGCTTAATGTCAGATGTCGACTATATGGAGCTTTATGCCGATGGACTGGATGTATTCCTTGAAGTCGTCGGGTATGCCGCTGTCCGTCACAATGGTGTCGATGTCCTCGAGCGAGGCGATGTGCGCGAAGCTTCTGCGGCCGAACTTGCTTGAGTCGAATACCGCTATCACTTCCTTGGCGGACGCGATCATGGCCTGGTTGAGGTTGGCCTCCTCGATGTTGGGTGTCGAGAGACCGTCACGGATGCTCGCGCTGTCCACGCCGAGGAAGAGCTTGTCGCAGTAGAAGTTCTTGAGCGCGTACTCGGCGAGCATTCCCACGGTGGAGTAGGATACTGATCTCATGTTGCCGCCCAGAACGATCACGTCAAACCTGTCGTACTTGTTGAGCGTGATGGCTATGTCGAGCGCGTTGGTGAGGATGGTCAGATGCCGGAAGCCGTCCAGATTCTTCGCTATCTCCATCATCGTCGTGCCGGAGTCGATGAGAATTGTCGCGTTCTCCTCTATTAGGGAGGCTGCGAACTTGCCGAGCATCTGCTTCTCTCTTGAATGGATCAGCTTCTTGTGCTGGATGGAAAGGTCGTCGTAGTCGGCCGTTGAGTGGAGGATGATGGCCCCGCCTTTCACTCTCACCAGAAGTTTTCTCTCTTCGAGAATCGCCAGATCTTTCCTTATCGACACTTCGGAAACTCCGAAAGTCTCGACAAGATTAGATATGAGGACTTTTCCCTCTTCATGCAGCGCTTTGAGAATCATGCTCCTGCGCTCTTCAGTGCTGTATTTTCTCTTCATGGCAAAAAATTGATTTTCGAAAATTGAACTTTCGTCAGTAAAGTTAAGGTTTATGTGGCGAAAATCAAATTTACCTTTCGAAAATCAATATAAAATGTTCTCTACAAGACAATTCTTTCAAAAGAAACCTTTTTGTTTGCCGCAAAATTAAAAAATAAAAGAAATTTCTCAAAAATATTTTGAAAATTAACTTGTCAATTGTACCTTTGTTCGCATAGATAGTAACCGCACAATAATACTAACACAATGTCTGAGTTCAATAACCATACTGTCAAAGAGATATGGCATCAGCCGAAGATGTGGCTCGACTCTTATGACATAGTTCTGGCAAATCGCCGGAAGATTGAGGAATTTCTTGTCTCAAACGGCATCGGGAAGGATACCGGAATCGTTCTGACCGGAGCAGGTACCTCTGATTTTATCGCGGACGCTGCGGCGTGTCTCTGGACGCGCTCGGGATATTCGAGAGTGAAGGCTGTGGCGACTACCGACATAGTCTCCTCCTGCGGATATTTTCTCGATCCGTCCGACAGGCTTTTCATTTCATTCGGAAGATCCGGCAACAGTCCCGAAAGCGTAGCCGCGTGGAAAATCGCACGCGCATGGTGCAGGAACGCCAGCCATCTGATCATCACCTGCAATCCTGAAGGGGAGCTCGTGAAGTGCGCAGATCCGGAGAGAGACCTGGCGATCGTGCTTCCTGACGGCACCAACGACAGGAGTCTCGCGATGACCAGCAGCTTCTCATCAATGCTCATCACGAGCATCCTCTGCAAGAACATCGCCTCCATTGAGCGCGAGAGGGCGCGTCTGAAGGCAGCGGCCGACTTCGCCTCGCACATTCTTGAAGACGCGGTCACGGGCCGGCTCAAGGAACTTGCCTCAAAGAAGTTCTCCAGAGCTGTATTCCTCGGCTCCGGTCCGCTCAAGGGCATCGCCTGCGAATGCCACCTTAAGCTTCAGGAGCTTACCGATGGCCAGATCATGTGCGCCTACGACTCCTTCATGGGCCTCAGGCATGGACCGCAGGCGGTCATCAACGAGGATACGCTTGTTGTGTATCTTCTTTCGGAAGATCCGCACGTGAGACGCTATGAGGCGGATCTTGTGGCTCAGGTCTACAGCGAGAACCATCCTGCGGCACAGGTCATCGTCTCTACCGTTCCTTCCGGAATCTCTGAAGGCATCGACTTCGAAATCAACGCTCCGGCTTCAGAAGAACTCCTTGAGGGCGAATATCGTTTCGTGCCCTATGTGCTTGTGGGCCAGCTTCTCGGCTATTACAGCTCGCTCGCAAAGGGTCTTGACCCGGACAATCCGTCGGCGGCGAGAGGCGCCATCTCAAGAGTCGTGCACGGCGTCACCATCTACGACTTCCCTGAAGACGGACAATGATCGGAAAAACGAACAATAACATATAACATGATGAAAGGTTTACTGAAAACGACGATGATCGGGGCGATGTGCGCTACGGTCATCTCCGCCTGCTCGGGCTCGGACAGCGTCAAGTCCGGGGATCTGACCCTGACAGTGAACGATGCGATGCAGGTCAGCCTTGCCTCATCTCTTCCGGAAAGGGAGCTAGTGCTTCCTGATGCGGCCTTCAGCGACCTCATCCTCGGCGGAGAGCCTCTTTCCTGGCAGAAGATCTCGGAATCACGCAAGACCGTGAGCGACGAGTTCGGAAAGGGAAAGAGCGTCATCGTGACGGGTGAGGCCTCCTCAGAGAAGGTCCGCATCCGCAAAGAGCTGACTTTTACTGCGTATGCCGAGTTTCCGTCGATGATAGTCTCCAAGGCGGTCTACACCAATCTTTCGGATGCCCCGGTCAGTGTGAAAGGCTGGACGGCCGAAGATTTTGACGTGGTCACCGAGGAGTCTGCCCCTGCCCTCTGGTCATTCCAGGGACAATCCACCTCCGACAGGGCCGACTGGATCTTCCCTATCGGGGATGAGTTCAGCCAGAAGAACTATATGGGAATGAATGACACGGACTATGGCGGAGGAGTGCCTGTGAGCATCCTCTGGAGGAGGGACGCCGGTGTCATCGTAGGACATCTTGCCCCGAATCCCGAGCTCGTCTCTCTGCCAGTGACCAAGCGTGCCGGCGAGAATCTGGCGCATGTGTCGGTCCTCAAGGAATATGACTCTCCTGTCTCTCTTGAGCCGGGCGCAAGTCTCGAGACTCTCACCACATTTGTCGGAGTCTTCAGCGGGGACTGTTTCAAGCCTCTGCGCGAATACTCGTCCATGCTCGAGAAAGTCGGCGTCGTGATGCCTGAAAGCGAGCCGTCGGCCTTCGAACCGTCATGGTGCGCATGGGGATACGGAAGGAACTTCACAGTGGATGAGGTTGTTGGCACTCTTCCTAAGGTCAAGGAGCTGGGCTTCCGCTGGGCTACTCTTGATGACGGCTTCCAGATAGCCGAAGGCGACTGGGATCTTAACCCTTCCCGTTTTCCGGGCGGTGACGACCAGATGCGCAGGCTTGTGGACGAAATTCATGCCTACGGTCTCAAGGCCGAGCTCTGGTGGGCGCCTATGGCCGCTGATCCGGGCACGGACTTTCTCAAGAAGCATCCGGATGCCCTCGTCCTCGACAAGGAAGGCAAGCCTGAGTACATCACATGGTGGGACAGCCAGTTCCTCTCTCCGCTCGATCCTGACGTGAGGGCCGAGACCGAGAGACTTGTGAGGAAGTTCATCGGCGACTACGGCTTCGACGGACTCAAGCTCGACGGCCAGCACATGAATTCCGTTGCTCCGGACTACAATCCGGCTCACCATCCGGATGATCCCGAGAAATGCGTCAGGGAGATCCCTTCTTTCTATAAGCTGATCTTCGACACTGCAAAAGAAGTCAGGAGCGATGCTGTCATACAGTACTGCCCGTGCGGTGACTGTTATTCGGTGTACCATCTTCCTTACACCAACAAGACCGTCTCTTCAGACCCTCTCGACAGCCGTCAGATCCGCTCCAAGGGCTATGTCCTCAGAGCTCTCGCTCCTGAGACCGCGTATTACGGAGACCATATCGAGCTCTCCGACAACGGATGCGACTGGCCGACGCAGCTCGGAATCGGCGCTGTAATCGGCACCAAGTTCACCTGGCCGAAGGACAACCCTCGTGCAGAAGAATCTGAAAAATGCCTCCTCACTCCAGAGAGAGAGGCTCTCATGAAGAACGCCATCCAGATATACAACTCCAGGATGCTTTCTCTCGGAGAATATGTGCCGGGGCTGTACGACATAGGATACGACTATCCGGAGACGCACGTGATTCTCAAGGACGGAGTGATGCACTATGCCTTCTACGCCACTGACGGAGCGGTCGACTCCGTTGAGCTCAGAGGCCTGAAGTCCGGCGTCACCTACAAGGTTGAGGACTACTACAATCACAGGGATCTCGGCACGGTCACAGCCGATGCGGACGGAAATGCCGTCCTCAACGCCGGCGTGGACAAGAGCCTGCTGATCGCGGTGACTCCATCTGAAGGCATCTGACCCTTAAGGCCGTTTTCCGGGCCCCGTTCCGTAGGGGCGGGGCTCGTGGCGGCCGATATGCTTCGACATTAAACCACTTGTTAACAACACTTAATAATCATGAAGAAGTATCTATTGACTTTCTTCCTGCTGACGCTTTCTCTATCGATGTGGGCCCAGGTCCGCGTGTCTGGAGTGGTGACGGCGGGGGACAACGGCCAAAGTCTGGTCGGAGTCAGCGTATTTGAAAAGGGCACGCTTAACGGCGTCGTCACCGACCTTGACGGCCGGTACTCCATTGAGCTTCAGGGCGACAGTCCTGTCCTGGTCTTCTCAAGCATCGGCTACAAGACTGAGGAAATCACTGTCGGCGACCGTGCGGTCATCGATCTCACCATGGCAATTGACCAGCAGCTCCTTGACGAAGTCGTGGTCATGGGTTACAGTACCAAGACCAAAGGCGAGATTACCAGTGCGGTGACGGTCGTCAATGAAAATAAGCTGAAGGATGTGGTGACGAACGACCTTGGAACCATGCTCCAGGGAAAAGTTGCCGGCGTATCAGTAATCAACAGCAGCGGCGCACCTGGTGCAGAATCATCAATCCGAATCAGAGGAACGTCATCCATGAATGCTCCGCAGGAGCCTCTATATGTGGTGGACGGAATCATAGGAGGTGAATTTGACCCGAACGATGTCGAATCGGTGACGGTGCTGAAGGATGCTGGTTCAACCGGAATGTATGGAGCTCAGGCTAACGGAGGCGTGATCGTCGTCACTACGAAGAAGGCTTCCAGCGGCAAGATGAAATTCAATTTCAAGGCCGGGTTCTCCCTTACCACACCAGATCTTTCCCGCCAGCATTATATGGACGCATCGGAATTGTATGCATATTATCGCGAATACTTCAGGGATCCTGAGACATACCTCATCGATGACGTCAAGTTCAACAATGCCATCTCTCGCGACGTGCTGAATGTCAACACGGACTGGAGAGACCTCATATTCAGGACGGGAACTGTCCAGAATTATTACTTCTCCCTGATGGGAAAGACCGAGAAGACTGACTATTACGCCAGCGCCTCGTATTACGATGAGAGCGGAATAATCCGTCACTCCAACTACAAAAGGCTGAATGTCCGCTCAAACAACACTTTCAGGCTTACCAAATGGCTGACTCTCACCAGCAACCTTAATATGACCGGGAGATTCCGCAACAGTGTTCCTGAAAATGTCCTCTTCTATTTCGATCAGGCAGTGCCGTTTGACAGCCCATACGATGAGAACGGCGATCTGAAATATTTTGGCACTTCAAGCGACATTTACGGAAGGTACAAGAACAATCCTATGCTGGCCTTTGCTTCCGAAGGTGTAAAACAGTTCTCCAAGAGCTTCAGTCTCAATTATGACTTCGTTGTCAATGTACAGATTACTCCATGGCTCTCATTTACTTCTCAGAACCGTATTTCAGCCAGCACATGGAAGGAGCATTATCATAGAATAGACAATATCGAGACTATGGAAGGCGGCGACCTTGTTGAGGAGTCACAGTCGTTCAACTATGGCGGCATATCAACCAATATGCTCAGATTCAACAAGGACTGGAAGCGCAACTCGTTTACTGCCTTGTTGGGATATGAAGCGCAGAGGGACCGGGAGGAGAGTCTCGGTGCTTCCGGACAGGGGCTTCCATATGGACTGTATGTTCTTGACGTCACATCCAAGAATTTCACCGCAAGCGGATACAACGCCACTTCAGGAATGCAGTCATTCATATCTCAGGTCAACTATAACTGGGATCAGAGATATTTTGTGACGGCCTCATTCAGAGTGGACCAGTCGTCTACGTTCAATGCGGCGAACAGGACTGCAATGTTCCCGAGCGTGTCTGCGGCATGGATGATGAGCAATGAGCCGTGGTTCAACTCAAATACTGTTTCAAATCTCAAGGTCAAGGCCAGCTGGGGAAAGACGGGAATGAAGGACATTGGAGCATCCAAGTTCCTCGACTCTTTCGGATATACAGGAAATTACGACAATAATTCCGCTGCAGTTCCTGTTCAGATGGCCAATCCGGAGCTGAAATGGGAGCAGACCACTCAGTTCAATGCAGGTGTCGAAATCGGCATTCTCGACAGGCTGTCTCTTGACCTGAACTATTACAGGAACGTCACAAACAACCTGCTCGTCAATAGGGATCTGGCTCCTTCCGTCGGCTTCTCCAACCAGTGGCAGAATCTCGGTTCGGTGCTCAACACGGGATTTGAGGCTGCTCTGAGCGTGACGCCGGTCAAGAAAGGCGACTTCAGGTGGGATGTGGACTTTTCAATAGCATATAACTACAACAGGCTCTCAGGCTTCGGCGACACCAAGATCTATAAGTCTACCTACGAGGGTATATCTCAGGTGTATAGGGATGGCGCCCAGTTGTATACATGGTATCTGAAAGAGTATGCCGGGATCAACCCGGACAATGGTCATCAGATGTTTGTGGATGAGAACGGTGAACTTACCGAGGATTACAACGAAGCGAGGTTCATTGAGGCCGGGAGTGCCCTTTCTCCATGGGAAGGCGGCGTGTCGACTTATTTCACATGGCGTAATTTCAAGCTGAGCGCAACCGGTAATTTCGTCTGGGGAAATTATCTCTATGGAAGGAAGAGAGCCAGCTCGCTCGTTACCTTTGTCGGCAACTCGCTTCTCCCTTCAAACGAGGATGTTATCTGGCGTAAGCCTGGTGACGTAGCCACTATAGGTCTCCCTGCTGCATCTCCGGCAATGCTTTATCATACCGGATATCTTGTTAGAGGTGATTATTTCAAGATCAGGGACATAACTCTTTCGTATACTCTTCCGGAAAATACCATTCCTGGCTGCGGTCTGACACTGAGCCTTTCATGCAACAATGTCGCAACATTCACGACGGTCTGGGGCGCGGATCCTGAAGTCTCAAGAACTGACGAAGTCGTAGGACGCATCAGTGATCTGGACGGAAGGTATCCTAATAAGAGAGTGTATTCACTTCAGGTCAATTTCACATTCTAATTTATCCTTATAAAATGAAAACCATAATCAGATATACAGCTTTACTCCTGTCGGCGGCTTTCTTGTGCGGGTGCGATCTTGACATCGCTCCGACAGACTCTCTGACGGGGGATCAGATGGCTGACGCTCCATCTGGGCTCGAAGATGCGGTCAATGGCTGCTATTCGCTGTTCATAAGTGAGACGGACGATAACAATGCCTGGTATTTGAGGCAGTATTATCAGTTCCCTGACTTCTCTTCAGATGACGTAGTCTATGGACATGAGACTGAAGATGAGATAAATATGATCTTCAGATATGGTGAGAGAAATGAGAATCTCGGCAATGTCAACGTGTTCTGGTCTCAGTCATATAAGGTCATATATGCGGCTAATACGGCTCTGTCTATTGCCGCCCAAAAAGAGGAACTTACGGCTGAGGATAAGTATCTTATGGCGGAGGCGTGGTTCATAAAGGCTTTTGTGATGCATTCGCTCGCAAGACTCTATTGTGAGCCTTATGATCCTGACATGGCGGAGTCGCAGCTCGGACTGCTTATCCGTACAGATAATCTTGATGCAGACATGAAGGCCAGGGAGACGCTGCAGCAGACTTATGTCTATATTCTTGAGTGTCTTAAGAATGCGGAAGACCTTTTCTCGGAAGGAAGTTCCGACAGAAGTTCAAACAAGGGATTCGCGTCACTTGCTGCAGTACATGCACTCCGTTGCAGAGTCTATCTCTATATGGAGAACTGGGACGAGTGCATCAAGAGCGCAGAGGCTGCTCTCGCACAGGAAGGTCTCGGTATAATTTCTGCGGCTGACCTTCCGGACTATTACGCGAATACTTATAATTATGACGAGACGATCTGGTGCATCAAGTTCACTTCGACGGATGATCATAAGACGGGCTCAATCGCCAGTATGATCTACAATTCCAACGGTAACGGAACATGGGGAGAAGAAGGGTACAGTCCAAGTCTTCTCGAGGCTATGGGCGGATATGGCACATCTCATTTCAATGCTGACGTGAGGTCGAACTTTGTTCAGGCTCCGTATGTGAAAAACGGTCTTGATCTGTATGGATGCACTAAATTCTCCGGTCAGGATGGTTCAATCTCCAATAATTCTCCAGCCGTGCTGCGCGTTTCTGAAGTCTATCTGAACAGGGCTGAAGCTTATGCTCATCTGGGTCAGGAGACCCCGGCTTTGGCAGATCTCAACAGCATCAGGGAAAACAGGTTCATCCCTGAATCCGGGAAGACCATTGATGACTATAAGTATGATTCAGATGATGTCACCGCTGCCGGCGGCATAGTTGACCTTGTTCTGAATGAGAGAAGAATAGAGTTCGCTTTTGAGGCGACGAGATTCTTTGACCTCAGACGCAACCATAAGGACATCGTGAGACAGTACTGGGGATTCCACACCAATACTTATGTGGCAGGCGGCGACACGTCAACCCCTCCGGCGCTTACGGCGGACGGAGTTACCACAGCATGGGATTATGACAGGCTTACTCTGCCTATCCCGTCACAGGAGAGGGTAAACAACACTCTCTGTGAGCAGAACCCTGGATATTGATACAATGAAAAGCATTTAATGCCATGAAAATGAAAAGAAATATCTTTACTGCAATATTCGTAGCGATTATAGCTCTTTCATCCTGCGTGAGGCTGGGTGATCTCAATCTTGAGCCTGTTCCGGACATCGCCTTCACATATCAGTGTGACGGAGGTCTGCAGTACACGTTCATGTCAACTGTCCCAAATACGACTGACATCAGCTGGAACGTCATTGACGTCACAACTGGAACAGGCGAGACTTTCTCCTGCACATTCCCGCAGCCGGGCAATTACTGGGTGCAGATGACCGGGACATATAATGGCAGACAGCAGACGGTGTCTACCAAGATTCTTGTGGCAAAAGCTTCTGTAGTCAGTATGGACGACGGTACGCTCGATGATTGGGATGGTGTTCAGTATGAAGACTTTATCTTTACAGGAGGTTCGTACGAAGGACTTGAGTCGCCTATTCTTCTTGAGAGCAAATTCGATTATGATGCCATAAATGTCTATTTCTATATTCAGTTTGACACGAATGTAAGAGATGACATTGATGCCGACCAGCACAGGTTTGACCTCTTCCTTGATACTGACGCCAACACTGGTACGGGTGTTCTTGACTTTGATGACAGGCTTGGAGTTGACTATATCCTCCAGATGCATATCTATGATGACGAGGACATCAGCGTAATGGACGGCGGCTGGGACGACAGCACGATTTCGAATGGAGAGGAGCTGACGGGAAGTCTCGTTGTCGGACATTATGAGACCACTCAGGAAGGCATCGTCCGGATAGAGTTCTCTTTGCCGAGAAGTGTCTGGGGAATCACTGGAACAAAAATGGGATTCGGCTTTAAGCTTGAAAACTATAACTGGACTGATTTCGACGCGCTTCAGGATGCGGAAGGCAATCAGGGCATTATAGTGGATCTCAATAAAATGGAGTAAAGCGGCATGAACCTGAAGGCATACTTTGCGTGTTCAGTCATTTCACTCGCTTTTGCGGGCCTGGCCCCCTGCTCGTATGGGCAGGAGGCCGAGGTCTCCGCAGACGAGCTCAGGCTGAAAGACTACCGTCCGGAGTCGGTGTTCAGACTTCCGGAGCATCATCCGCATGAGGCGAAGTATTCATGCGTGGACATGCACTCTCATCCGTATGAAAGTGATCCTGAGGCCATCAGGGCATGGGCTGAGAGACTTGAAGCCAACAACATTGAGAAGGTTGTCATCCTCACCTATGCGCATGGCGAGGAGTTCGACAGACTCTATGACCTGTACACCGGAATTTCGGACAGGTTCGAGATGTGGTGCGGCTTTGACATGGACAGCTTCGGCGAGCCGGACTTCGAGGAGAAGGCGGTGGCGGAGCTTGTGAGATGCTATGAGAAGGGCGCACGCGGGGTAGGCGAACTCGGAGACAAAGGACTTGGGGAGTCATACTGCCTGCGTACGGAGTCCGGTGAAAAGATCCCGACTATGCACCTTGACGATCCCCGATTCGATGCGCTTCTCGAGAAGTGTGCCGAGCTCAGGATGCCTGTCAACATCCACATCGGCGATCCGATATGGATGTATGAGAAGATGGATGAGCACAATGACGGCTACATGAATGCGGCCGACTGGAAGATCGACCTTTCGACGCCTGGAATCCTGGATCTCTATGAGATGGCGACCACTCTGAAGAACGCCTGCGCGAGACATCCGAACACACTGTTCATCGCCTGCCATTTCGTGAACCTGACGCATGACTACGGTTATCTTTCGGAAATCATGGAGAGGCATCCGAATCTGTATCTTGACAATGCCGCAAGACATGAAGAGACGGCCGCGACTCCGCGTGCCACAAAAGCCTTTTATGTCAAGTGGCAGGACAGGATACTCTTCGGCACGGACAATGATCCGTCTCAGGACATGTATGACCTGCAGTGGAGGATACTCGAGACTGACGATGAGCATTTCTATGGCGGTTACGCATATCATTGGCCTCTGCATGGGCTTGATCTGCCGGACAAGGTGCTCCGTAAGGTCTATCATGACAACTCTCTGAAAATCGTGAAATATCAGAACGGGAAGTGATGAAAAGACGAGAATTTATCAAGACAGGCCTTTTCGCGGGTGCCGCGGTAGGCCTGTCGCCTGTTTTGACTTCATGGGTACCGTCCCATAACTGGGAAGGGCATGACTTCGGCGGCGGGCCGAAGGTAAAGGACAGGCTCTATCAGGGACCTTTCCCTCAGTATGCGCCGGAGGATTTCTTCGGAGGTTCCGTGGTGCAGTACACCACCCCGGGCAAGCAGCTCGTCAACTGCTTCGGAATGGGGCTCACTTCCTACATCGCCGGAGACCTCGGCGCTCCGAACGTTCCGGGCAAGTCGCTTGAGCAGGCCATCGACGAGCTCTTCAGATTTCCGCTCGCCACTAAGGTCTACATCCGTCCGAACTGGAGGCATATCCAGAAGAAGGCCGGTCGCCTCGACTTTGACGACTATTGGAACATTACGATGGAGAAGGCCGAGAAATACGGCAAAAGGGTAGGTTTCCGCATAATGGTCAACAACCCGGACATCATCGAGAACGCTCTTCCGGACTTTGTCGCCGAGAAAGTGCCGATGCGGCGTCTTAAGGGGGAGTGGAGGGGCGATCCTTCAGTTCCTCGCTATCAGCATGAGCATCTGCAGCCGGAGTATGACAATCCGTATTTCCTCGGATATTTTGAGGAGATGCAGCAGCTTCTTGCTGAAAAGTACAACGGCAGCCCGCTCATCGAGTACATGGATACCAACATGTACGGCTTCTGGGGCGAGGGACACACCTGGCCTTATGAAGACAATCCTTTCGAGAACAGGAAGAAGGCCGAGGAGACTTTCCTGAGGATATATGAGATCCAGAACAGGTGCTGGAGCAAGGTGCCTCTTCTCACCAACACTCAGCCGGACTTCAGCCGCGTGGGCAATTCCGCCGTGCTGGACAGGGCCGTAAGAGAGGGCAACTGGCTCAGGACTGACACCATTTTCATAGAGAATGAGCAGATTGAGGCTCTGAGCAACCGCCCGGCATGGTGCGCCGCCGCAGTTGAGTGCGGAATCTCAAACGGCAGGGAGGAGACTATGGAGTACGACAATGCCGGCATCCCTCGCAATGAGGCAGTGATCTCTCATGTGAAAGATGTGGGCGCAAACTATTTCTCTCTGTGGAACTGGCATGACATCAATGCGGACAATCTCTATCGCTATTATGAGAAGTTCCCGGAAGGTCTTGACGACCTGTCGCGCTGCATCGGCTTCCGTGTCCGTCCGTCATGGATCTGGCATTCCGAGGACGGGGAGGGACACAGCAACCTCATCTTCGGCATGGTCAACGACGGCATAGCGTGCGTTCCGGGCGTGCTTCGTCTGACTCTGTTCACGGACGACGGCTCGGTGAACATCAGCGGCTGTCTCGATGCGGGCTATCCGAAGACCAGGGGCGTCCGTCAGGCCATGATGACGCTTCCTGCCGGTGTCGACTGGAATTCCGGCGCTCTTAAGCTGAAGGCTGAGCTCGAGGTCAAGGGCGTGCGCTATCCTGTGCCGTTTACGATCGCGCAGAAGCTCAACCCGGACGGCTCTCTCACCATAAAGCAGAACATCAACGACTGAGACATCATCGTCGGCATCTGACTGCTCCGGACGAATCCGGAAGGGTCCAGTCAGACGCTGAGACATCCGAGGGCGGCCCTGAATTTCGGGTCGCCCGTATTCTTTCAGACTGAAAAACAGGCGAGACATGGACAGAAGAAATTTTATAAAGACCGGTCTGACGGCCGGTGCCGCATTGGGTCTGGCGCCAGCGGCAAGTGCCTGGGTGCCTATCCACAATTGGGACGGCCACGACTTCGGCTCGGGTCCGAAGGTAAAGGACAGACTCTATCAGGGACCTTTCCCTCAGTATGCTCCCGAGGACTTCTTCGGAGGCTCAGTGGTGCAGTACACCACTCCCGGAAAACAGCTTGTCAACTGCTTCGGCATGGGGCTTACGACTTACATTTCAGGAGACTATGGCGCTCCTTCAGTCCCGGGGGAGCCGCTTGAGACGACCATAGACAAATTGTTCCGCTTTCCGCTCGGAACAAAGATTCACATTCGTCCGAACTGGCGTCATATCCAGAAGAAGGCAGGTCGTCTCGATTTCGACGACTACTGGAAAATCACGATGGAGAAGGCCGAACAGTACGGCAAGCGCGTGTGCTTCAGGATAATGCTCAACAATCCGGACATTCTGGAGAACGCTCTGCCGGATTTTGTCCTGAAGAGAGTGCCTATGCACCGGCTCAAGGGCGAGTGGAAAGGAGACCCTTCACAGCCGCGTTTTCAGCATGAGCATCTGCAGCCTGAGTATAATGAATGGCTGATCGGCTATTTTGAGGAGATGCAGCAGCTTCTCGCAGAGAAGTATAATGGCAGTCCGCTCATCGAGTTTGTGGACACCAACATGTATGGCTTCTGGGGCGAGGGGCACACCTGGCCTTACGACGGCAGCAACTTCCCTTCGCGAAAAGCCGCCGAAGACGCTTTCATGAGGATATATGAGATACAGCAGAATATCTGGACGAAGGTGCCGCTGGTCACCAATGTCCAGCCGGATTATAGCCGGGTCTGCAATTCGGCCGTGGTGGACCGCTCGATGCGGGACGGAAATTGGATCCGTAGGGACACAGTGTTCGTCGACAATGAGAGTATCGAGTCCATGAGCAACCGTCCGGCATGGTGTGCCGCTTTCGTTGAGTGTGCCATGACGCGGGGACGTCTCGACAATCTCATCTATGATAACGCAGGCATCCCTCAGAACGAGGCCATCATCTCCCACGCGAAGGATCTGGGTGCGAATTATTACTCTCTCTGGAGCTTCCACAGTATCTGCGCCGAAAATCTTGAGGCCTATTACAGGAAGTTCCCTGAGGGTCTTGACGACCTGTCGCGCTGCATCGGCTTCCGTGTCCGTCCGTCATGGATCTGGCATTCCGAGGACGGGGAAGGCCACAGCAACCTGATCTTCGGGATGGTCAACGACGGCATAGCGTGCGTTCCTGGCGTTCTTCGTCTGACTCTGTTTACGGATGACGGCTCGGTGAACATCAGCGGCTGTCTCGATGCGGGCTATCCGAAGACCAGAGGCGTCCGTCAGGCCATGATGACTCTTCCTGCCGGTGTCGACTGGAACTCCGGCGCCCTTAAGCTGAAGGCCGAGCTCGAGGTCAAGGGCGTGCGCTATCCTGTGCCGTTCACGGCGGCGCAGAAGCTCAACCCGGACGGCTCTCTCACCATAAAGAGAAATATAAACGACTGATAACCATAACGACTTCCGCTTATTGTCGCTTGTCGTGCGGCCTTTCGGCTTTATCGACCTTTTTGATCTGACTTTGTCGGCGGCAGTCCTAACCCACTAATGACACTAAAAATGAAGAAAATAATCCTTCCGATCCTGCTTTGCCTTGCGGCGATTTCCGCATGGGCCGCCGAAACCTCCGAAGTCTCAGCGGTTTCCGCAGCTTCAGAGTCCGGGCTTCCGGAATGCGGCCGTCGGAGCCGGGCTGCGGTGGTGATAAGCCGCACTTCGTTCATAGCCAGGGAGGCGGAGGTCAGCGGCGCCGCCAAGAGCTGGACTGCGCTGGCGAGCCTTGCAGGCATGCCTTATTCCACACTTTTCATAGAAGACCTCGATGAGGATGTTCTCTCGTCGCATGAGGTGTTCGTCTTCTCTCAGTGTACTTTTCTCACGGACGAGGAGTATGCCGCCTGCGCGGACTTCATCCGCAGGGTGACTGAGACGGGCGGGGGACTTGTGATTGACGGCCCTCTGGGGCTTTTCAACGAGAGCGAGGACTTCCGCGAGAACTATCCTGTCGACTCGATGCTCGGAATCAGGGTCGGAGACAGCGTGCCGCTCGAAGGATACCGTCTCAGAGTCCGGGACAATGACCATTATGTCACGGCCCCATACGAGCCCGATCAGGCGGTTTCCAATCTTCTGACTTCTGAACTGCCGGCCATGAGTGCCGAGGGGGCAGATGTGCTCCTTCACATGACTGACGATGTCCGGTCTTATCCTTATCTTTCAGTACGTTCTTCGGACGGGGTGCGTCTCGCTGTTCTGGACGGTCTCTCCAGCGCGGCCTGCATGGGCGCGAGCTTCAGAAATTATGACCCGAAGGGATTTTTCCCGTCAGAGACTTATCCGATTCTCCGTCGCACTCTCCAGTGGTGCGCGGCAGGCGATGCTCAGGGGCCCATCCCGTCGCTTCTCATCTCCGGAGCGGGCATGACGGCCCTGATAAGAGTGGATGGAGACGGCTCTCAGGTCCCCGCTTCGATGGACCTCTGCATGACTTGGCTGGAGGACATAGCTGAGGAGTCCGGAGTGCAGGCGGTGATGACTTATGTCTCTTCATGGGCGACGGGAGGCGGCTGGCATTTCTATGCCGACCATTCGCGCAAGATTCAGGAGCAGGGGAGCGTCATAGGCACTCACACCGTCAATCATCTGCTTTCGGAGCTAACCACGCCGGAGGAGTATTCCCGCGAGCTGGACGGCTCGAAGGAGGAAATCCGCTCCGGCCTCGCCTCCCACGGGTATGATCCGGGTGAGATCCGCTTCCTCGTAAATCCGGGCAATGGCGTCTCGATGCAGGCTCATGGGGAGATAGCCGACCGTTTCGACTTCTTCATGACTCACGGTCTGGATCAGTCGCTGCCTGTTGCCTACGGCGCGATGTCATGGTTTACTGACGGGAAGAGGCTGCCTGTAGTGAATGACGGCCCGTCTCCTGACTACCAGTGGTTCTACGATTCCACATGGTCGTATTCCACTCCTGAGGTCGCCTCATACGAGCTGATGGTGCTTGACCATCTTTATGACAAAGTCGGCAACGGAGTGATATTCAATGCTATGTGGCATGACTACGGCATGAGCGGAATGCTTGCCGCCGAGCCGAGAAATGTGACCAGGCTGATGCGTGACGGCACGAGAATCATCAATGCCGACAACAGGGAGTATTATGAAGTCATGCGAGGCTTCTGGAATACCCATGATATCTATTGTCCTGAGCCTGCGGAGCTTGCCGCAAAGATGCTGCTTCAGGCAAACGCTTCTGTCGCATGGGGCGTCGAGGACGACTGCCTGAGGGTGAAGGTGAAATTCGCGGATGAGGATTTCGAGAAATATGCGGCCTATGTGGGAGGAATGGCTCTCGGAGTGAGCGATGCCTCCGAGCCTATCAGTTCTGTCGAGATCGGAGGCGTCCCGTATCGCGCATTTACAGAGAACAAGGTTATCCTTCCTGTGCCGGCCTCTTCCGAGATGGACATTGTAATCCGCTTCGGAGAACCTGACGGCGCTCCGAGGCTCACCTATTCTTCCAAAGTACTGGAGAGTGTGTCGGTTGAGGACGATGTGCTCAAGGCGCGTTTCAGATCACGTTCGGTCAGCCGCTTCAGTTTTGCGGCGGATGCCGGTCATGTCCTTCTCGGTGCCGGTTCATATTCGGTCTCGCACGACGGCAGATTCATCTCCGGCCGCATGAAGGATGGCGGCGAGGTGTCGCTTGTGCCTGTGGAGTCCGACGTGATGATTCATTCCTCCACTCTGCCGCTCACTTCGGTGAAGGCGGTCGACGGAGGTCTTGAGGTCGGCGTTCTCGGCGACGGTGCCGGGGACGGCCGCATAGTGTGGTCTTCAGCCTCTCATCCGGAGAGGGGAGTGTGTGTAGTTCCTCGTTTTGAAGGCATCCGTACGGTGATGCTTGGAACACCTGAGAGTGCGGAGGCGACGGCTTCCGGCTCATGCATCGGGGATTTCCCGTTTGCTGAGGTGCTTTTCCGTCCTACGGACGAGGATTTCATCAATCCGGAGAGAGGCTTTGTAAGCAACATGGGCAGCGGTGAAGACAAACTCGACGCCAAGACTCTCGAGAGGCTTAAGGCTGCGAAGGAGTCGATGGTCTGGAGGCAGTTCGATCTGGACGAGTTCCGCGACTGCGCCATCTCAGAGCGCTTCCTTCGTTCCATCAGACGCGAGTTCGACCTTGTTCGTGACGCGGGCATGAAGATTATTCCGCGTTTCGCATACTGCAACAGGATAGGAGACAAAGACGCCCCTCTGGACATTGTCCTGATGCATATAGACCAGCTTGCTCCGATTCTCAAAGAGAATGCCGACATCATCGCCACTATGAACTGCGGCTTCATCGGTGCATGGGGAGAGATGCACTCGTCCGCCTACGGCCTTGATTCGCCGGAGAACATGAGGACTATCGTCAACGCCCTTCTCGATGTCCTTCCGAAGGAGAGGACTGTCCAGATACGTTACCCGACCGGCAAGGCGGAGATTTTCGGCGGCAGGACAGAGCCTATCACCCTCGAGGAGGCATTCTCAGGCAAGCCTTATGCCCGCGTGGGACATCACAACGACTGCTTCCTCGCCAGCCCTGACGATGTCGGCACATATCGGATGGATGTCAAAGCCGAAAAGGAATTCCTTAATACCGAGACTCTCTACACTCCTATGGGCGGCGAGACCTGCAACCCTCGCAACAATTATCCGGTCTACTATCGCAAGACGATTGAAGAAATGGAGATGATGCACTGGTCTTATCTCAATTCGAGATATTCCCATGCAATCATGGACCAGTGGCGTGACGGAGGCTATTATGACGAGATCTCTCGGCGGCTCGGCTACAGGCTTGAGCTTAGCTATTGCCGCCATCAGACCGAGACCGCTCCCGGCTCATCGCTGTCATTCATGTTCAGGCTCAAGAATGTCGGCTTTGCCTCGCCCTATAATCCGAGGATGGTTGAGCTCATTCTGATCAACCGGGAGAGCGGCGAGAGCTATAAGGCTCTTCTTCCTCAAGATCCTCGCTTCTGGTTCCCCGGACAGGAGGTTGAGTTCTCCTGCGAGGTAGGACTTCCGGAAGATGTCCCTGTCGGGGAATACGATGTCTACCTCAATCTTCCTGATCCGATGGAGAGGCTTTACTCCCGTCCGGAGTATTCGATCCGTCTGGCCAACGAGGGCGTCGCCTTCACCGGGCAGGGCTACAACGACCTCGGTATCCGCATCCGCGTTACTGACGCCCCTGCCCCTCATCACGCCACTTTCCTCAAATTCCGGAAGTTCGATGAATAAGAATATTTTAGTGAATGCCCTGCGGACAGCGGCCACTCTGCTGTCCGCAGGAATATTGACAGGATGCGGCAACTCCGCCTCCGATTCAGCGCCCGTTTCCGATTCAATCCTTGTCTCTGCTCCGGTCTCTTCTTATGTCTCTCCTTACCCCTATGACGTCGTCACCGTTCCCGATGCAGATAACGTCGTCACCGTTCCCGATGCCGATGACATTGCCCGGGCTCGTAATATCATTCTTATGATCGGCGACGGGATGGGTCTGGAGCACATCAGCTGTGCGCTGGTCCTCAATCATGGCAAGCTGAACATGACCTCCATGCCAGTGACCGGTCTGTCCCTCACCACCAGCGCCGATAATCTCATCACCGATTCCGCAGCCGGTGGCACTGCGCTGGCTTCCGGGCAGAAGACCGCCAATGGCCATGTCGGCGTCACTCCTGACGGCCTTCCTCTCGAGTCCCTGCTCGAAAAGGCTTCTGCTTCCGGCAGGCTGACCGGCGTGGTCACCACCTGCCGGCTCAACGATGCCACTCCTGCCGCCTTCTGCTGCCATGAGCCCGACCGTGATGACGCCGAGTCGATTGTGGCTGACTATCTTGACTGTGGAGTGGACTACATCGCCGGAGGCGGGCTCCGCTACTGGCGGGACCGCTCGGATGGCCGTGACATCATCTCTGAGATGGCAGCAAGAGGTTATGAAGTCGCTCTTTCCCCCGAAGCCCTTGCCGCCGCTGACCGACTTCCTGTCCTTGGACTGCTTGCCGACCTTGAACTCCCCGTCGCCCTGAAGCGCGGTGATCTGTATCGGGATATGGTCTCCCACGGCCTTTCCCTCCTCTCCTCCTCATCATCCGCTTCCTCCGCCGCTTCCTCCGCTGCTTCCTCCGCAGTTTCCGAGTCATCCGCTTCTGGTTTTGTAATGGTGCTCGAAGGTTCCTGCATCGACGACTGGAGTCATGCCGGCCGCCTCGACCTCGCTATGGAGGAACTGCTTGACTTCGACAGGACTGTCGGAGATGTGCTTGAATGGGCTGCAGCCGATGGCCATACTCTCGTCGTTGTTACAGCAGATCACGCTACGGGTGCGCTCACTCTTCGCGGAGGCGATCTCAATGAGGGAAGGATAGAAGCCGTGTTCGGAAGCGACAGCCACAACGGAATCGCCGTTCCCTATTTCGTGTATGGGCCTGGTTCCGACCGCTTTGGCGGCGTCATGGAAAACTCCGCTCTCAGCGCCCTCCTCGCCTCCTTCCTTTGAAAATTTCTTGCGAGATTTCTTTGGAGCTTTCAGCCATTTCAGTCGACAGAAATATTTTGGTTAACATAAATTTTGAATTGCAGCCATTCGTTTTTTGCTTTTTTGAGCCATCGGTAATTTTGTAAAAAACAACGAGTGCCCAGACGCCTCAGATTGCCTGAGAAACCGATTCGAGGCTATTAACCATCGTTAATTTTGCAAAAAACGGCGAGTGCCTCAGGCGCCTCAGATTGACCGAGAAGCCGATTCGAGGCTTGTGATAGTCGTTAATTTTGCAAAAAACGGCGAGTGCCCCAGGCGCCTCAGATTGACCGAGAAGCCGATTCGAGGCTTGTGATAGTCGTTAATTTTGCAAAAAACGGCGAGTGCCCCAGGCGCCTCAGATTGACCGAGAAGCCGATTCGAGGCTTGTGATAGTCGTTAATTTTGCAAAAAACGGCGAGTGCCCAGGCGCCTCAGATTGCCTGAGAAACCGATTCGAGGCTATTAACCATCGGTAATTTTGCAAAAAACGGCGAGTGCCCAAAAAAGCGAAAAATGAGAGGCAGTGTTCGACAGAGGTTAAAAGGAGGTTATGTTTGGAACGAGAGAGGAGAGGGGGGAAAGGGATCGGGAGAGGGGCAGGGATCGGGAGAAAGAAGGAGAGAAAGAAATGGTGAAATGGCGGAAGATATGAATAGAATAGAGTAGAGTAATAGAGTAGAATAGAATAGAATAATAGAATAGAGGATGAGAAGAGAGGTGAGAATGGGGAAAAGAAAGGAGAAAAAGAAAGGAAAGAAAGGAGAAAAAGGGGAGGGGGGATTTTTTAGTGGGCTGTTTCTTCTTTGCGGTAGAAGGAGGCAACGGGCAGCATGGCGATGAGATAGCCGATGATGGCAACGCCGGCGGCGGTCAGCAGCACGTCTTTCCACGATATGATGATTGGATAGGCCTGGACGATGAAGTTGCCGGGCATCTTGATGAAGCCGAAATGCTGCTGCAGGAGAGAGAATCCTATCCCGATCGCAAGACCTGCTGCGAGTCCGAGAAGGGAGATCATCCAGCCTTCGAGTACGAATACCCGTTTCATCATCCTCTCTGTGGCACCCATGCTTCTGAATGTCATGATATCCTCCCGTTTCTCCATTATCAGCATCGACAGCGACCCGAATATGTTGAAAGCTATTATGATGATGACAAAGATGAGTATGAGGTAAATCGATGCCTTCTCGTATTTCATCATCCTGTAGAGGGCAGAATTCTGTTCAAAACGGTCCCTGACGGCAAATTCTGGTCCGAGCATTTCCTGAGCCGTCTCCTGTACTCTCTTTATCTCTTTCTGCGGCACACCCGTCATCCTCACTTCAACAGCCGACACTTCGTCGTCATATTCGAGGAGTTCGCGCATCTTCTCAATCGGGACGATCATTAGCTCGTCGTCTACCTCGCTATTGACCGAGAATACGCCTGACGGGTAAACATTTACGGATTCGATTGAGGCTGCGGGGTTTGAAAGGGAGATGTTTCCGGTCCGCCTCGGGAAATACATTTCGACCGGAGCTACGAATCTCGGATCTATGCCGAGCCTGTGCGCAAGTCCTGCCCCCACTACGGCGAGCGGAACATCTCCCCGTCTGAGGCGGAACTCTCCTCTGCGGATGTGGTCCTTCAGCGGTGATTCCTCTGCGTAGATCCTGTCCACGCCACGGGCCTTCGCTACGCTCTGCCTGCCGTCGTAGCTGATGAAGACGGTCTCCTCGAGTACGGTGCAGATGCTTGCTACCGAAGACTGGTCATAGAGCCAGTCGTAGGCCTCGCCCTCAGGCACGAACGTCTTGCCTTCGGCGGGGGTAATGAGCAGTTCGGGCTCGACATTCCCCAGCATTGATCTTACCAGAGAGTCGAACCCGTTGTATATGGACAGGATAATGATCAGGGCCGCCGTTCCGATGGCCATTCCGATGGCGCTTATCGCCGATATGATGTTGATCACATTGTGCGACTTCTTCGCGAACAGATAGCGTCCGGCTATGAAAAGCGGCAGATTCATCTTCCCTGTCGTGATATTGCCGTCAGTTGTTCTTCAGCAGCTCTTCGATGCGCTCTACATAGTCGAGGGAGTCGTCCCTGAAGAACGTGATTTCGGGCACTATCCTGAGCTGCTTGGCCACTCTGTTGCCGAGCTCGCCCCGGAGAGCTCTCGCGTTCTCATCGAGAATTCCCATCACCTTTTCCGCCTTTTCGGACGGGAAGATGCTCACATATATTTTGGCAACGGAGAGATCCGGGCTGATCTTCACCCCGCTCACCGATACCAGTGCGCCGTCGAACATGGCCATTCCCTTGCTGCGGATAATCTCCGCAATGTCTCTCTGCAGTTCTTTGGAGACCTTGAGCTGTCTCGTGCTTTCCTGTTCCATTGTGCCTCCTTTTCACATTTCAGACAAGTCTGATGATGAAGTAGTTTTTCTTTCCTTTCTGGGCGAGCAGATACCTGCCGTTGAGGACATGTCCTGCTCCTATCTCGGCGTTCGCGTCCGTTATCTTCTCCTTGCTGACGCTGACCCCTCCCGCCTGGATCATCTTGCGGCATTCTCCCTTAGACGGGAATACCTGAGTCTCGACGGCAAGCAGATCGATCACGCTCATCGGAAGTTTGTCGGCTGCAACCTCGAAAGTCGGCACTCCGTCGAACACCTGCAGGAACGTCTTTTCGTCGAGGCTGCGGAGAGTGTCGGCGGTGGCATTGCCGAAAAGCGCTTCGGATGCGGCCACGGCGTTCTCGTACTCCTTTTCCCCGTGCACCATCACGGTGATTTCCCTGGCGAGGAGCTTCTGCAGCTTCCTCATGTGCGGAGCCTCCGCGTGCTCGGCGACTGCGGCCTCGATCTCTTCTCTTGAGAGCATCGTGAAGATCTTTATGTACCTTGCGGCGTCCTCGTCCGACACATTGAGCCAGAACTGGTAGAACTGGTAAGGGGAAGTCCTCTCCGGGTCGAGCCAGATGTTGCCTTTTTCCGTCTTGCCGAACTTTCCGCCGTCGGCCTTGGTGATGAGCGGACAGGTGAGGGCGTAGGCTTCCTTGCCGAGGATTCTGCGAATGAGCTCGCTTCCGGTCGTGATGTTGCCCCACTGGTCGCTCCCGCCCATCTGCAGAGTGCATCCCTTGTGCTCATAGAGCCAGAGATAGTCGTAGCCCTGAAGCAGCTGGTAAGTGAATTCGGTGAACGACATTCCCTCGCGCGACTCGGAAGAAAGTCTCTTCTTGACAGAGTCCTTGGCCATCATGTAGTTGACGGTGATGTGCTTGCCGATGTCTCTGGCGAAGTTGATGAAAGAGTAGTCCTTCATCCAGTCGTAGTTGTTGACGAGCTCCGCCCTGTTAGGCGCATCCGAGTCGAAGTCAAGGAATCTTGAGAGCTGTCTCTTTATGCATGCGACATTGTGTGCGAGCGTCTCCTCGTCGAGGAGATTCCTCTCCTGCGACTTCATTGACGGGTCGCCAATCATTCCTGTAGCTCCTCCGACAAGAGCGAACGGTTTGTGTCCGCAGCTCTGGAAGTGTTTGAGTATCATTACGCTGACAAGATGTCCAATATGCAGTGAGTCGGCCGTCGGGTCGATCCCCACATAGGCGGCCGTCGGTCCTTCCATCAGTTTCTCTTCAGTCCCCGGCATGATGTCCTGTATCATGCCCCTCCATTTGAGTTCCTCAACAAAGTTCTTCATCGTATGAATTTGAAAGTTTCAAAAAAAGTTTCAAAAGTTTCACCCGGCAAAGATAAGCAAACATTACTTGAATATTCTTTATTTGTGAAAAGATTTATAAATTTGCGCGGCTTAAAAATTTGGAATATGAGAAAGAACATCGTTGCCGGAAACTGGAAGATGAATACCACCGTTCCGGAGGGAATTGAACTTGCGAAGGCCGTAGTGGCCAAGGCTTCGGAGGTGCCGTCCTCAGTCAGCCTCATCATCGCTCCTCCTTTCACTCATCTCTGCCCTGTGGCTGAAGTGGTGAAGGGATCTTCAGTGGGACTCTCCGCCCAGAACTGTGCGGACAAGGTGAGCGGCGCCTACACCGGAGAGGTGTCGGTGAAGATGCTCGCTTCCGCTGGCTGCGGCTATGTGATCCTCGGTCACTCGGAGAGAAGGCAGTATTACGGCGAGACTGACTCAAAGCTCGTCGAGAAGGTGAAGCTCGCCATCGCTGAAGGCCTTTCCCCGATCTTCTGCGTCGGAGAGAATCTTGAGGAACGTGAGGCAGGACGCCATTTCGACGTGGTTTCCGAGCAGGTGAAGAACGTGCTCTACACCCTTTCCGCAGAGGAGATGGCCAAAGTGATCGTTGCCTACGAGCCGGTATGGGCCATCGGGACAGGCAAGACCGCGACTGCAGAGCAGGCTCAGGAGATCCACGCCTGCATCCGCAAGGTGCTCGAGGACAAGTTCGGAGCTCTTGCCGCCGAGATCACCATCCTCTACGGAGGAAGCTGCAAGCCGTCAAACGCCAAGGAGCTTTTCGCGTGTCCTGACATTGACGGAGGACTCATCGGCGGAGCCGCTCTCAAGGCCGACGACTTCATAGCCATTGCACAGTCTTTCTGACAGCTGCACTGCATCCGTCTTAATGGGGCCGGTTCACGATTATGTGACCGGCCTCTTTCCGTCCGGCGGCCTGCGGTCGCGTATCTGCGTTTTCATCCGGCGCATGTGTCAGCATCGGAATATTATTCATATCTTTGGCGGCAGTTAGCCATAATATTGTCATCATGAAAAATTTGTCTGCACTTCTTCTGACGTCGGCTGCTCTGCTGGCTGTCTCTTCCTGTAAAATGGTAACATGGACAATGGATGATTTTGTCGGCACCTGGAGCGGCACCTGGCAGACGGTCCTGGACGGAGGCACTTCCGTGGGAACGGTCGGTCAGAGGGCCGTACTTGACATCTCCCGGGATCACGGCTATGTTCTGGAGCTTACCGGAGCCGCACCTGAGGGAGAGGTATCCGTGTATGAGGGGCAGGCGTCCGCTTCGGACGGGCATCTGCTCCTTGAGGGGGATCTCACGGAAAGTCTTGAAGTCATAGGAGACGTCAAGGCTGGAGGCATCGACCTTCGCGGCGAGACGCTCAATCTGATCTACATGATGCGGGAGTAATCCTGCCATTTGACGGAAGTTGTTTTGTTAATGATATGTTATAGAAATGATTATGAAAAGAAGAAACATTCATCTGTGTCTTGTGGCGGCATCTGCGGCGATGGCGTTTTCATGTTCACAGGCCAAAGATGCGGATCTGCAGAAAAAGGTGGATGAGTATGCGGTGGTCGAGGTGAGTTCGCCTCTGATGGAGAACCTTTCCGACAAGGACATGCAGGTTCTCAATCTGTTCCGTTCGGCAGGGCAGGTGATAGACGGCCTCTTCTGGAAGCAGACCTACGGCGATGTGTCCGAACTGGAGGGCATCCGGAGTCAGGCGGCAAGAGACTATGTCAAGATCAACTACGGTCCGTGGGACAGACTTGCCGACAATGAGCCTTTCATCGAGGGCTACGGTCCGAAGCCTCTGGGCGCCAACTACTATCCTGCCGACATGACGGCGGAGGAGTTCGCGGCCTTTGATGATCCGGACAAGAACAGCCTCTATACCGTGATAAGGAGGGATGAGAACGGAGATCTCAAATGCGTGTGGTACAGGGATGAGTACAGGACGGAGCTCGACAAGATATGTACCTGTCTCGAGGAAGCGGCGTCCATCACGGAGAATCAGGGCCTCAAGAATTATCTTCTCAAGCGCGTGCAGGCTTTCCGTACAGATGACTATCTTGAGAGTGACCTCGCATGGATGGACATGAAGGACAGCAAGATAGATATCGTGATAGGGCCTATCGAGAATTATGACGACAAGCTCAACGAGGCCAAGGCGGCATACGAGTGCTTCATCCTCCTCAAGGACGAGGAGCGCAGCGCGGAGCTTGCAAAGTACGTCTCGATGCTTCCGGAGCTTCAGAAGATGCTTCCGTGCAAGCCTGAGTACAAGACTTTTGTCCCGGGCACGTCGTCGGACATGAACGTATATGACGCCATATATTATTCCGGTGATTGCAACGCCGGCAGCAAGACGATCGCCATCAATCTTCCGAACGACGAGAGGGTTCATGCGGAGAAGGGAACGCGCCGCCTGCAGCTGCGCAACAGCATGAACGCCAAGTTCGGCAAGATTCTTCTTCCGATAGGCAGGCTTCTCATCGAGCCTGAACAGAGAAAGCATCTGCGTGACGAGGCCTTCTTCTGGAATGTCACCTTCCATGAGGTGGCGCACGGGCTCGGAGTGAAGGAGACTGTCAACGGCAAGGGTTCTGTGGATGAGGCCATGGGCACCGAAAGGACCACATGGGAAGAGGCCAAGGCGGATGTTCTGGGCCTGTTCATGGTATGCCGCCTCGTGGACATGAATGAGATACCGCTCATATCGAAGGAGGATGCCATCACGACATTCATCGCCGGTCTCGTCCGTTCGGTGCGCTTCGGAGCAGCCTCTTCGCACGGAAGAGCCAACATGATGTGCTACAACTTCATGAAGGAGCACGGTGCATTCACGAGAAATCGCGACGGCCTGTACCATATTGACTATGACAAGGCTCTCGAGGCCATCGACGCATGGGCAGAGCTCATTCTCACTACTCAGGCAGAGGGCGACTACGAGTTCGCGAAGGAGTACGCTGAGCGCAATGCCGTGATACCTGAGGCTCTTGCCGCCGACATCGCCAATGTCAACGCGCATGGAATACCTCGCGACATCCGCTTCGACTTCGTATGGTAGATATGCGACCGGGGCCTGACCAATGAGAGTCAGACCCCGGTTCTTCATTTTTATGTGTCGCCGAAAGGCAGTGTCTTTACCGGAACTTCATGTGCATCTTCCGTCAGGCCATGAGTTCTGCGACGGCCTCGCGCATCTGCCCGTACTGCTCCTCCATGCTGCGCAGAAGCTTGTACTGTGCCCTTGTCCGCACCAGATTGTGCTCGGGATATGCCGTCTTGTAATACACGTCTCCGTCGATGTAGTCCATCAGGAAGCGCAGAACCTGCTCGTAGGTGATGTAGCGTGCCGAGAACGCCAGATATTCTGTCTCGCTTTCGCAGAGCGTGCTTTTTCTCTGGGAGAGGTAGCCGGCCGTGTAGGCCCTGAACATCTCCATCGACAATGACACCTTGTCAAGATCCCGGTCGTCTTCGGCTCCGGTGTTGGCATAAGAGCGTATGGCGTCTCCGAAATCATTGAGAGAAGTGCTGCTCATGCAGGTGTCGAGATCGATCACGCAGAGCACTTCCCCTTTCTCGTCAAAGAGGATGTTGCTGATTTTCGTGTCGTTGTGCGTCACTCTCGTAGGAAGGGTACCGTCTTCTACCATGTCCCAGAATTTCAGCATCTCATCCTTTCTCGACTCGATCCATCCGATTTCCTCCTGCAGATCCTTCACTCTGCCTGCGGCGTCCCTGCGCAGGGCTTCGTCCCACTGCTCAAACCTCCACCTGATGTTGTGGAAGCCCTTTATCGTCTCGTTAAGCGGATGTGTGAAGTCGGCCAGCATGGACTGGAACTTTCCGATTCCTTCTCCGCCCTTGTAAGCGAGTGCCGGACTGTCTGCCTTCTCAAAAGTGACTGAGCCCTCGATGAAGAGGCACATCGCCCAGTAGTTGCCGTTCGCGTCCCTGTAATACAGGTCGCCGGCAGGAGCGGTCTTCTCCTCGTCCGTCATGGATTCAGGCCTTCTTCTGATGACCTTGAGCACTTCCCTGTCAGGGTCTCCTCCCGCCTCTGTCACCTTCTTTCTCAGATGGCTCGTGACGAGGTCTATGTTGGACATCATTCCTGGCACGTCGGGAAAGACCAGATGGTTTTTTCTCTGGAGTATGTATCTTTCTCTTCTGCCGCTTTCGTTCTTATGCGCTGACACTATCATGGTGTCGTTGATGAATCCGGGGCCAAGCGGCTTGATGCTTTCGGCCTCGGCCGAAGTCATGAATTTTGCCGTGATTTCACGCAGTTCCTTTTCAGTGTACATATTATATGTTGTGGTTATCAGTTCGGCGCATGAAGGTCATCTCTCCGAAATATTCCGGTCTGTGGAAATCCGGGGCGGGGGCGACTATAGGATTCCAGCTCAGGAATCTGACGTGTTCGCACTTGTCTCCGCATCCGTAGAAGTTGACCCTTGCCGTTGCCCCTTCCGGAAATCCTTTGAATCCTATCAGGTCAAACGGAATGCCGAGTCCTGCCTCCCAGAAGAATCGGCCTCCTTTCATGTCGTATTGCCTCCTTTCCAGAGAGCTGTACCGGTCCACTCTTCCGAGCTCGCCGCTTCCGAAATGTATGCAGTCCGTCCTGCTCGTTCTTCTTGACGCGAGAAGAGTCCCGATACAGTTCATCTCGAAATTGAGATAAGTCCCGTCCGACGGATCAGAGATGAAGAATTCGCAGCAGCTGTCCTCGTACACCGGCCCGTTGTCCTCCATCACCGTCGCCCGCAGGTCAAGGCCCATGAAGTGATACATGATCCAGAGCCTGTTCTCACTGCCGGCGAGCGTCACCGCCATAAGCGGCTTGTATGGATACTCATCCGGCCAGTTGACCTCGTCAACGGCTATTTTCGAGCCGTTGAGCTCCATTTTATTCTGGCGGTCATTCCAGTTCATTTCCTCAAGTCCGTCCACAAACGGGACGGCTACTGTCTTGAATCCGTTTTTCATATCTTTTTTCTGTTTCTGTCATCTCATAGCCATGACCACTATCCCGATTTTCGCCTTGCTGCACCAGAGCCATATCCGTCCGTCCCCTTCGTCCATGTCCGTTACCTCGAACTCGAGCTCTCTTCTCGTGGCGACGTCATCGGCAGTGGTATATACGAGGTCGGCGGTCACTGTCTGGCCCACTGCCGTCGGCATGGTTCTGCAGGTGAGTATGAAATAGTCCGCCATGTTGTCGTCATGCACCCTGAATTCGCATTTGCCGGGATTGAATCCGAGCTGGTGTCTCTCGGGGGAGTATTCGAGCATGACGGAGCCCTTCACCTGCAGGGAGATCTTCTCCGTTGAGGAGAACTGTTCGATGCTCATGCCGTGAGGGTCGCATCCGCAGACAAGGAGACCGGCAGTCACGGCAAGGACCGCTGCTGCCGCCCGGCGAATGTGCGCGAGTCTCCCGTAAATTCGATGCCTCCCGGAGAGCATATCCGATATGATGCTGATGCCTGTATTTTTCACCATTTCCTTCTTTTGTCTCAGTTGTCAAGGCCGCGGACTCAGTTGTCGAGGCTTCGGATGATTATCTCCTTCACCACCGTCTCTTCAGAGCCGTCTTCATATCTTGCGGTGGCCTTCAGCACTCCGGACGCCGTAGGAATATAGTATCCGCCTGCCCCGGGGCTCACCGGCTTCCCGTCCATCGTCCATTCTATTTCCATCGCGTCAGTGGCGTTGTATAGTCTCAGAGGCAGTTTCGCTCCCACTGGGAACGATCCGTCGCCGTTGCGTCCTACATATTTCAGATAGATGTACGGTTTCCCGCCCGCAACCGTCGACTTCGTCGTGAAATCCGCGTATGCGCTGTTTCCCTCCTTGCCGTCAATGACGCAAGTCAGCCTCACGGCGTAGGCAGTCCGAGGCGTGAGACTGTCGAGGGTTATGGCGTAGTTCTGCGTGTTGCCGGTCACGGAATACGGCTTGATCTCCGTCTCCTGTGGCTCTTCTCCGTCCTTTCCCCATCTGAGCAGCACCTTTCCCTCAAATGACAGGTCCATGCCCCAGCTTATGATTGCCGCGTCCTGAAATATGTCCGACTTTGTCACCTGCGGTACGGGAATCCCCGACGAGTCCGATTTCTTCACTCTGAATCTTATATTGTCCCCGTCTCGGGTGATGTCCGTTATCCCGAGCGTGGAGCCGGCCCCGTTCCAGAATCTGAATGCCGGCTCAGTATCCTCAGTAAATGAATCCCTGTCTCCGTACGGGAAGAAGATCATCGGCACAAGCGATGCGTCAGGCTCGTTCTGGTGCGACGGCGCTGTCACTCCTGCTTCGATGAGGTCGGCGCACTGGTGTCCCGGGTTGCAGTTCACCGTGTTGTTCTTGTCATCCCATCTGTCGAAGGCCGAAAGCGAATAGCCGGAGTCGTTGGACGACTTGTCCACATGGTATATCAGCATTCCTGAGCCTCCTATCTGGCTGTCCCAGCCTTCTTCGGCACGGCATTCGAGCAGGTGGTATTCCTCTGGATTCCCGCTTTCGAATCTGTAGAATCCGCCTCCCGCGCTGACAGGCTCAAGTACGTACTCTCCTTCTGAGGCGATGATGACTCCGCTTGATATGCCGAGAATCTCCCTTTCTATCGCGTTGAAGCAGGGCGGAATGTCCCCGTCTCCATTATGGTTGCCGTTGTCCATTATTGAAGTGGAGCCCCAGAGCGCCTCGGAACGGCCTCCGCTGCCCATATAGTCGGTGTCGTAAAGGTCGGGAAGTCCGAGCGTGTGTCCGTATTCGTGGCAGAATGTCCCGATTCCGGAGATCCTTCCGTCAGAAAGCTCTGAAGCACAGGCATATCTGTCGATCTTAACTCCGTCAAGCGTGAGGCTGATGCCGGCCCCCTGCTCCAGATACCATGCGTGCGACCATATATGATAGTCTCCCGCACCCGAGGCCTCGTCTTCTCCCGCATAGAATATGAACACGTTGTCGGCCTTTCCGTCTCCGTCATCGTCATATTTCGAGAAGTCTACCGAAGGGTCTGCTGCCACGCATGCGTCCCGGACCATTTCTCCGACCCTGAGATCTGAGCCGTTGCTGCGTGTCGAGTTCTCGCCGTAGTATGAGAATGACTTTGAAAGCGTTACAGGCCCGCTCACATCGAATGAAAATTCGCACAGACCGTCGAACTGGGAGTTGAAATACTCCGTTGCGCCGCCTTTCCCGTCCCTGCCTCTTGCGATGAGAGAGGTGAAGTCGTCTCTTGTGCAGGTGAACCTGAGGTCGCTGAATTCGGCCAGAATGATTATCCCGTGTTTTTGCGCGATCGCTCCGGCAGCGGCCCTTGAGGCCAGGAGTCTCTTTATCGGAGGAGTCGTTTCCGGAGACGCGCTCATCCTGAGCTCAGAGGCTCTGCGAGCCATCATCTCAAAGGGCATCTCTGTAGTCTGTCCCTGCGGGGGAGTATCCGTGCCGACTCTCCTGCCGCTGCAGATTCTTTCTCCTTCAGGACTGAAGGTCGCGTAGCAGTACCAGCCGTCCGCATCCTGCATCACCGGAAATCCGTCGTCTGTCGTCATGATTTTCATGAATTCGTCGCCTCTGATGACGGCGGAGAACGTCTTTCCGTCCGGCTGCGTCAGGACAAGCCTGCGGTTTCCCGCAGGGCCTGCCGCAGCGAGTGCCGCCCATAAAAGGGCGGCAGCCATCAGTATGATGCGGCATCTTCTCATGAATTTTTACTTATCTTTGCGGTATAATCTGCATAGTTACGATTTTTTTATGAGACGGACAATTTTTTTAACCATTTTGACCGGACTTTGCAGTAGTGTAGCTTTAATGGCTCAGAATCATGTAGTTGACAGTCTCAACAAGTATGGGACTCTCGATTCGTGGAGTGTGCGGGCCGTTAAGGAATCTGCAATAATCGGAGGAGAGGTCAAATTTCTTCATGAGTTTTTCGGTGACAGGGATACGGTCGAGACGAGAGATCCCTATGTGGCTCCGGCGGGTTATCTGTGGCGCACGAACAATGTTCTCGCAGTCGTAGCCGGGGTGACGAAGACCAATAACACGGTGTATCCCGAGCGGAGGGGAGACGGCTACTGCGCCAGAATAGAGACCCATATCGAGTCGGTCCGCGCTCTCGGAATAGTCAATATGGACGTGGTGTGTCAGGGGGCACTGATTCTCGGCGCTCTGCCGGAGCCGATCCGGGACACGAAGAATCCGATGGCCAAAGTGCTTTATGGCGTGCCTTTCAGCGGCAGGCCTTCTGCCCTCGTGTATGACTATAAGGCAGAGGTAGGGAATGAGGCCATACGCGGCACCGGATTCTCCAAGCTCAAGCCGCTCGGCTATCCTGATTATCCGGAGGTGGCGCTGATTCTGCAGAAGCGCTGGGAGGACGTGGACGGGAATGTGCATGCTCTCCGCGTCGGTACGGCCTATGACAAGATTGCCGCCAATGTCTCCGAATGGAGGAATGATCACAGGCTGGAAGTCAGATACGGGGATATTACGGGTGAAGAGTACTATATAGAGGGCATGGGGCTCATGACCGATCCCGAGAGGGCAATCCACACGATCAACAGCCGGGGAGAAAACGTCACGGTGACAGAGGAGGGATGGGCTTCGGCCGACGAAGAGCCGAACTTCATGATAATAAAGTTCATCTCAAGCTGCGGGCAGGCGTTTTATGGAGGCGTCGGCAATATACTGTGGGTTGATAATATCCGGATAGAGATGTAGACTCGACCGGAGCAGACCATGCCGGAGATGCGGAATGGACCGGAGCAGACCGGACAAAGGAAAAGGGACCGGAAACAGCTGCGTTACCCGACCCCTGAACGTGTACTAAAACCTAAACCTGCATTATAGATGCAGACCTTCGCGGGAATGTTGCACTTCCCGCGATTTTTTTGCAGGGCTCAGCATCGGGGTGGGGCGGAAACAGACAGGAGCCCGGACAATGTCCAGACTCCTGTTCCGTAGGCCTTCAGGCCTATCTTTTCCCTGAGAAAGAGAATTATTTGGAACTCTCGACAGAGACTTTCCTGAACTCCTTCATCATTTTCATGATGTTCAAAGCCGCTTTGCGCGCACGGGCTCCTGCTGCTTTGTTCCCTTTCTCAACTTGAGCCTCAGCGTTCTTCTCGAAAACCTCGTACTCTGCTTTGATCTGATCTACAAGCTCTTTCATGTCTGTTAAATTTAAAATAGTTCGTTAAACTTTAAGCATCAAAAGTTTGCGCAAGATATACATAAAAAGCAAAAAAAACAACATTTTAAGCTTTTTTCGGCCTCACATTCACGATGTTCATGGCTCTGTCGGGACCGACGGTAGCGAAGGCCTTTACTCCCTCTATGACTCTCGTACAGATTTCCGGCATCTGTTTCATCTCCTCGTCACTCAGCCGTCCGAGCACGAAGTCGATCTGTCCGCCTCTCGCGAAGCCGTTTCCTATGCCCATCCTTATTCTTGCGTAACCGTCAGTGCCGAGGAGCTCGTTTATGTTTGCAAGCCCGTTGTGCCCCCCGTCGCTTCCGCTCTTTCTAAGTCTTATGGTTCCGAAAGGCAGGTTGAGGTCGTCCGATATGACGAGCAGGTTCTCTATCGGGAGTTTCAGCTCGTTCATCCAGTACCTGACCGCCTTTCCGCTCAGGTTCATGTAAGTCGACGGCTTCAGAAGCGTGAATTTTCTGCCTTTGAAGCTGACTTCAGCGGTACTGCCGTATCTTCCAGACTGAAAAATGGCATCGGTCTCCTTTGCCCAGGAGTCCAATGCCATAAATCCCATGTTGTGTCTGGTCTCGGCATATTCGGCGCCTATGTTTCCAAGGCCGACTACCAGATAGTTCATGTTCTTTCTCAGTATTCAGCGTCAGGCGTTCTGTGCCTGAGTGTTGCTTGCCCTGGTCGGCCTTACCGAGCAGATGATGGTAGCCTTCGGAGAGACGATGGTGACTCCCTCATAGTGAAGGTCGCCGGCAACGATCTGCTTGCCGATTCTCAGTGATGTGGTGTCTACCTCGAGAAGGTCAGGAAGCTCGTGAAGCTGTGCGCTGATGCGGAGCTTGCGGCTTGAAACGAGGAGCTTTCCTCCCATCTTCACTCCCTCTGAGTGTCCGGTGATCTTGACCGGGACATTGATTGTCACCGGCTTCTCCTCCGATACTGCGAGGAAATCCACATGAAGAGCCTCGTCTGTGACAGGATGCCACTGTATCTCGTGGAGGACAGCGTAGAATTTCTGCCCGTCATTGAGCTCGAGGTCAATGATGTATGAGTTTGGAGTGTGGGTGATCGTCTTGAGATCTCCGGCGTTCACGGTGAAGAGCACGTTCTTCATTCCGAGTCCGTAGATGTTGCAAGGGACGAGTCCCTCCTTGCGGATGGCCTTTACCGTAGCCTTGTTGCCTGCTTCGCGTACGGTGCCTTTCAATTCGATGTGTTTCATTGTCTTTTGTTTTAAAATGTGTTACTCAGTCCGCCGGTGCGGACCCCATTGCACCAAAAAGCCTTCATGCCTGCTTTTTATGGGGCTGCAAATATAGGCAAAAAATCTAACAAAGTGTCACAGAATGATTATCTTTGCGCCCGTTTTCGCTGCAAGAAAACGGTGGTGGTTAGTTAAGTTATTGGTAATTAATTGGTTGTATTATGATTCGACAGTTTGCCGTCATATTCGGATGCCTGGCTCTCGGGGAGTTTGTCGTGGCTGTAACAGGCATAAAGCTGCCCTCGAGCGTAATAGGGATGATTCTTCTGGCGGCTTTTCTGGAGTTGGGCTGGATCAGGCCCCGATGGGTGCAGACCCTGTCCGATTTCCTCGTCAGGAATCTCGGATTCTTCTTTATCCCTCCCGGAGTAGCCGTCATGCTCTACTTCGACATCATCGCGGCTGAGCTTCTTCCTATTCTGGTGGCGACGGTTGTCAGCACCATACTCGTATTCGTCGTTACGGGCTGGGTCCATCAGCTGACGCGCAAGATTAAACTTACAAGGAAAACGAAATGAACTTTCTGGAAAACGGATATTTTCTGCTTGCCGTCACTTTCGCGGTATTTACTCTGGCCAAACTGCTTCAGAAGAAGACGGGGCAGCTGCTGCTCAATCCGATACTGATCACCATCATGGTGATTATCGCCTTTCTTAAGCTTTCCGGCATAAGCTATGAGAAATACAGTGAGGCCGGAAGCCTGGTCGAGTTTTGGCTCAAACCGGCGGTCGTGGCTCTCGGCGTGCCTCTGTACCGTCAGATTCATGTCATCAGAAAGCAGTTCCTTCCCATATTCCTGTCCCAGTTCGCCGGCTGTGTAGTCGGGGTCGTGTCTGTGGTGACGGTGGCAAGGCTTATGGGAGCTTCTGACGAGATCATATATTCTCTTGCGCCGAAGTCTGTGACCACCCCTATAGCTATGGAGGTTTCTTCGGCATTGGGAGGGATTCCGTCGCTGACAGCCGCCATTGTGGTGTGCGTTGGGCTCATGGGCGGCATTTTCGGATTCAAGATACTGAAGTGGTCGCACATAGACAGCCCGATGGCGCAGGGTCTCTCGCTCGGTGCCGCCGCCCATGCCGTCGGCACTTCCTCCGCGTCGGAGATAAGCGGAAGATACGGGGCTTTTGCGAGTCTCGGCCTGATACTCAACGGCATTCTGACGGCTCTTCTCACCCCGACGATTCTCCGCCTGCTCGGAATGCCGTAGCCTGTCTCATTCCACCAGGCCGGTAGCCATGTTCCAGTCCAGGAGCTTGTAGTTGGCGTCGAGATATGCTGAGCCGTCGCTCGGCAGATACGAACTGAATCCGGAGTATGTCCTGATTTCGAATCCGTATTCCGGATCAAACATATCATAGAGGAAAGTGGCGGTGTGGGCTTTATAGATGACGCATCCGTTCAGGGCGTTTTCCAGCGCGTCAAGCTCGGCCCGGCTCGCTCCGGAATGCGCCGCCATGTCCTGCAGATCATAGAACCAGTGATAGTCCTGCGTGTAGAACCGCTGTACGTCATCAGGGTTTATGGCACTGATTGCCTCCCGGTGATTCTGAAATATGTTTCGGCAGGCCTGCGCCACGGGCTCAAGATTCCGGCAGTCTGTCAGCGTGACTGTGGCGGATCTCCATTGTCCTCCCGAAGGGTGGTTTGCGTACAATTCGTAATAATCCCTGCAGACCCCTTCAAGATCAGGACTGGAGCCGCCCAAAAGCCTTGCTGACATCTGGCCGTAGTCGAATCCTGTCGCCAGAACCTCTGTCGGAGAGAGGATGATCCTGTCGCACTTGTCGCGGAGCTGGTAGGCGACCTCTATGCCGCCCATGAGACAGCAGTCGAAGAATATGTAGTCGAGATGCATCGGGATGGCCTCGGAAAACTCCCTCAGATCCATTTCCATTGAGGTCAGAGTGCCGTTCAGCAGCAGCCGGTCCTGTCCTATGCTCTTTACCGGAGGAAGGTGCGCGGGCCTTTCCTGCTCTACATACGGCACCGGAAACGGACCGCTCTGCATCTCCCTGATTTTCTGAGCCGACGTGCCCCCGCTCCGGTAGAGATTGTCGTAATAGTCCGAATTTCCGTAATATCCCTTCGGCAGCCAGCCGGAGGCATGGGACGAGAAGAGCAGGCCGTATCCTCCCTCTGCCGGGAAGTTGTCCTTCACGTATGTCAGCACCTCGTTCAGTGTCGATCCGCTTGCGGCAGGCTTGTCCGGCGACAGCCGCAGCAGCGTGTCGGCCGTGATCTGTCCTGAGTGCATATAGTACCTTATAAGATATGAAGCCGCCGGAGTGTAGGACGACTCGAGCTTTTCGTATGCCAGAAGTATGTTGGAATCGTTGCCCTGTGGCAGATAGCCTCGGCAGAAGTCTGTGATGTTGCCCCTAATGTCGTTTGCGAGGTTGTTCTGCCCTGCGGCGTATATCAGAAGCACATTGTTGACAGACTCCGGAAATCTCGGGGCTTCCACATGATCTTTCTCGCAGCAGGAGGACATCAGCAGTGCGGAGAGCACCAGCAGGAGCAGAGACTTCGGAGAGCGTGTCAATATGTTTGTGGCCGTCTTCATTCTGAATTGACTTTCTACAGGTTGCGAAATTCTGAAATTTATGCCTCACCACCAATACCTCAGGCGGACTTTTTTCTCTTTTTTGTCGTTTTTTCTCTTTTCGTATGCCGATTTTTCTCTTTTTGGGGAAGCGGAGACATTTTTTGGGGTCCGGAGATTTTTTTGTGATCCGGAGATTTTGGGGTGCGGAGACATTTTTGACAAGAATTAGGTACAACGGTATGTTTTTCTTTTTACATTTGCCGATGTTTTAACAATGCTGTTAAACAAGATTGTTTGTCAAATTTGTCGAATCTGGAGATGAACGGACACAACGGTACAGAGCAGGCCATACTTGAGGCCGCGGAATCCCTTTTTTTCGAGAAGGGCTATAAGCTGGCCACAACCACGGCGATAGCCGCAGAGGCTGGAGTGACGCACGCCATGCTGCATTATTATTTCCGCACCAAGGAGCAGATCTTTCTGAAGATTCTGGACAAGAACATGAACGAGCTGTTCGACATGATGCACACGGTGATGTCTCCCGAACTCTCGTTCAGGGAGATACTTATAGAGGTGATCAGTCTCACCTGTACATTCCTTGAGGGGCACAGACAGCTTCCGGGGCTGCTTTATGAGATAGCCGGCACCTGCCCGGAGATGCTCACGAGATATAAGGAGAGGTTCCGGACTCTGCTTGAAATGGAGGTCCGGAGGCACAGGGACAGGTTCGAAAGGGAGGTGAACTCCGGCAAGATCAGGCCGATAGATCCTTTTCAGCTGGTGTTCATGATATTGTCAATGAGTCTGTCGACATATCTTGCTCTTCCTGTGATGCGCAACGTGTTCGGCATGGATGAGGACCGGATCGGGGCATTTATCGAGGGACGGCGCGAAGAGATAATGAGGACATTGTCCGCCAGACTTTTCGGAGAGGAGGAATAGAGATGAAGCGTTTTGAAGTCATTGCCGCATTGGCCGCCGCTCTTATGTCGGCAGGCGTGGCGTCGGCGCAGTACAGGGACGGTGCTGATACTGCCGCCGCGCGAGTGACGCTGGATGCCTGTCTGGACATGGCGAGAGAGAACTATCCCCAGATCAGGCAGCTGGGCCTTATTGAGGCTTCGGAAAAATATGATCTTTCGATTGCGGCATCCACATGGATTCCGCAGCTTTCGGTTTCGGGCAAGGCGACCTGGCAGTCGGATGTGGTGGAGATGCCGTTTGAAATCCCCGGCTTTGAGCTTGATATGCCGCATGACCAGTATTCCCTGACGGCCAGTCTCACCCAGCACATCTGGGACGGAGGCGCAAGTTCGAGCAAGAGGGCGGCAGTGAAGGCGGATGCGGAGGTCAGTCGCGGTCAGACTGAAGTTTCTCTGTATTCGGTGAGATCGCGCGTGCAGAATGTCTATCTCGGGATTCTTCTTCTGGACGAGCAGATCAGCCAGAACCGGCTGCTCATGGAAAGCCTCATGAGAAATGCCGATGAGGTTAAGGCCATGATGGACAACGGCATGGCCTACAAGTCCGACCTTGACATGGTCAACGTGAACATTCTCGACTGCAGGCAGCAGACGGATGCCCTCTGTGCCGACAGGGCCGCGTATGTACGGATGCTGAGTCTCCTGACGGGACAGGACATGAGCGGAAAGGAGCTTGCTGTCCCTTCTGACGCCGAGGCGGTTGATGCGGCTACGGTACTGCGTCCGGAACTGGACCTCTACGCCGCAAGGATGCGTCAGAATGAGGCGCGGATGAAGCAGCTCAATGCGAACATCTCGCCTCAGTTCGACCTCACTCTTCAGGGCGGGTTCGGACGGCCGGGGCTGAATATGCTTGAGAATGAGTTTGCCCCCATGTTCGTCGCCGGCGTGAAGATGCAGTGGAATATCGCGCCTCTGTACACAAGGAAAAACGACATCAGAAAGATGGAGATACAGAGACGGGACATAGAGCTCGAGAAGGAGACGTTTCTGTTCAATACAGAGCTGGATGCAGCCCAGCAGCAGACGGAAGTGGACAAAGCCCGCATGATGCTCGAAAGGGACGATGAGATCATAGAGCTGCGTGAGTCGATCAGGCGTGCCGGAGAGGAGCAGTACCGCAACGGGACAATAAAGATGACGGATCTGATGGACATGACGGATGATGAGCATGATGCGCGTCTCGCCAGATCTGTTCACCACATACAGCTTCTTATGGCGATATACGATCTGAAGAATACCGTGGGCCAGAAATAAGACCGGCCAGAAATAAGTCCGGGCAGAAACAGATGACTGCCAGCCAGGACAGGAACCGGGAGTGAACAGGACAGAAAAACTGCATGAAAATGAAAACCTATATGAATGCTCATTTGACAAGAATTGTTGCGGCGGCGGTCTTGCCGCTTGCCGTTGCTGGCTGCGGCGTCAGGGACATTGAGTTTGACGCGTGCGGCCAGATAGACGCCACGGATGTGACGGTGTCTGCCGAGAGCGGCGGCATGATATTGTCGCTTGACATTGAGGAGGGCGACAGGCTTGTGGCCGGCCAGAGGCTCGGAGCGATAGACTCTATGCAGATATGGCTTCAGAGACAGGAGCTGCAGAAGCGGAAGGACGGAGCCTTGGCGAGAATCGTGGATATAGACCGGCAGCTTGCTCCGTCGCTTGCCCAGCTTGACGGCCTGCGCAGGGACCACGAAAGGTTCGCCTCTCTTCTCGCCAAAGATGCGGGAACACGCAAGCAGCTGGACGACAATGAGTCGCAGATAGCCGTACTCGAAGGGCAGATAGCTGCCCAGAGACAGAGTTATGCGCAGCAGAACGACGCCACGATGGCGGAGATTGGAACATACGAAGTACAGATGGCGCAGCGGGATGACCAGCTCAGGAAATGCCGCATATCGGCCCCGGTGAGCGGCAGGGTGCTCGCAAAATATGCCGAGGCAGGAGAGACGGTGACTTCCGGAACGCCCCTTTTCAGGGTGGCGGACATGGACAGGGTGTATGTCAGGGCCTATTTTTCCACATCCCAGCTCGCTTCTCTCGCCGTCGGTGACAAGGTTACGGTGATCCCGGATGACGGCACGTCTTCGCCGAAGGAATACGAAGGTACGGTGACATGGATCTCGGATGAGGCGGAATTCACTCCCAAGAACATCCAGACCAGGGACGAGCGGGCCGACCTCGTATATGCTGTGAAGGTAGCCCTGAAGAATGACGGTAATCTGAGGCTCGGAATGTATGCTTATGTAAGAAAATGAACGCCATAGAGATACATGACATCTGCAAGAGCTATGGCAGGGTCAGGGCACTTTCCGGAGTCTCCCTTGAAGTGAAAGAGGGGGAGATCTTCGGCCTCATAGGCCCTGACGGAGCGGGGAAGACTACTCTTTTCCGGATTCTGACCACTCTGCTGCTTGCCGACAGTGGCTCGGCCTCCGTCGCCGGTCTTGACGTGGTGAAGGACTATGCCGGCATAAGACGCATCATCGGGTATATGCCGGGACGGTTTTCCCTTTATCAGGATCTGAGCGTTAAGGAGAATCTGGAGTTTTTCGCCACGGTCTTCGGCACTACGGTTGAGGAGAATTACGACGTCATCAGGGACATCTATTCCCAGATCGAGCCCTTCCGCGACCGCAGGGCCGGAGCGCTTTCGGGGGGAATGAAGCAGAAGCTCGCCCTCTGCTGCGCTCTGGTGCACAAGCCTTCGGTTCTGTTTCTGGATGAGCCGACAACTGGCGTGGATGCCGTAAGCCGCAGGGATTTCTGGAACATGCTCGCCAGAATAAAGGCGTCAGGGGTCACGGTGTTCGTGTCCACACCATATATGGATGAGGCGTCTCTCTGTGACAGGGTCGCTCTCATCATGCGGGGCGGAATCATAGATTCCGGAACTCCATCCAAGATAGAATCGGAATACCCGTATGCTCTGTATGCGGTAAAGGGCACGCCAATGTATCCGCTGCTCAAATATCTGCGTACTGCGGACGGAGTGCTCAGCTGCTTCTCGTTCGGCTCTGTGCATCATCTCGCGGTGGACCCTTCGGCGGCCGGCGTCGGCGAAGCGCGACAGAAGATTCTGTCGGACATCGTTTCGGCGGGATTCCGCGATTGTGACGTGCAGGAGATCCGTCCGGGCATAGAGGACTGTTTCATGTATTTGGCAGGGAGAAGCCGTCAGAATTGAGACAATGGAAAATGTCATAGAAATACATGGGCTGACCAAGAGATTCGGCAGCTTCACGGCGGTTGACCACATCAGCTTCTCTGTACGCAAGGGGGAGATATTCGGCTTCCTCGGAGCCAACGGTGCGGGCAAGACCACCGCGATGAGGATATTGTGCGGGCTCAGCGTGCCTACCTCTGGAGGCGGCACGGTCGCCGGCTATGACATCGTCAGAGAGCCGGAGAAGATAAAAAGGCACATAGGCTACATGAGCCAGAAGTTTTCTCTCTATTCCGATCTGAAGGTATGGGAGAACATAAGGCTCTTCGGCGGCATATACGGCCTTTCCGACAGGGAGATAGCGGACAAGACCTCGGAAATCCTCTCGAGTCTGGGCATGGCCGACGTGCGCGACTCTTTCGTTGCCTCGCTCCCTCTCGGGTGGAAACAGAAGCTGGCGTTCAGCATAGCCTTGATACATGAGCCCGACATCGTCTTTCTTGACGAGCCTACCGGAGGCGTCGACCCTGAGACCAGGCGCAGGTTCTGGGAGCTGATATATGATGCCGCCTCCCGAGGAGTAACGGTGTTCGTGACCACTCATTATATGGATGAGGCGGAATATTGCGACAGGGTGTCCGTCATGGTAGACGGCAGGATCGGCGCACTCGACTCTCCTGCAGGACTCAAGCGGACATACGGGGCCGAGGACATGGACGGGGTCTTCCGGATTCTTGCCGGCAGGGCCCTGCGCAAAGAATAGGAGGTGCTTTTGATGAAAGAGTTTCTTGCATTCGTCAGAAAGGAGTTCAACCATATCTTCAGAGACCGGAGAACCATGCTGATAGTGCTCATTCTGCCGGTGGTGCAGATGATACTTTTCGGATATGCCGTGCGTACGGAGATAGAGCATGCCCGAGTGGACATCGTCGGAGACATGTCAGATCCGGAGGTGAGGAGGATTGTCGGAAGGATGGACAGCAACAGGTATCTTGATGTTCAGGAGGTGCTGCCCTCTACAGGATTCATTTCTTCGAGATTCAGAAGAAACGAGTCGGATGTGGCTGTGTGCTTCGAGAGGGATTTCGGCACTCGCCTCCGTAAGACCGGAACAGGTCATGTGAAGGTGGTGGGGGACGGATCCGACCCCAATTCGGCCCAGATGGTCGTGAATTATGTGATGGGAGTCCTGCGCAGCGAGCAGACGGAAATCTCTGCGGAACTTTCCGGCAGCGAGTCTTCCGTGGCGTTCACCCCGTCCGTGCAGCTGATGTACAATCCGGCCATGAAGTCGGCGTATAATTTTGTTCCCGGCGTCATGGGTCTGATTATGATGATAATATGTTCAATGATGACGTCGGTGTCGATAGTCAGGGAGAAGGAGACGGGGACAATGGAGCTGCTTCTTGCCTCGCCTGTAAAGCCGCTGTGGATATTGGTGAGCAAGGTTCTGCCGTATCTGCTTGTGTCCACCGTCAATTTCATCACCATCCTTCTGCTGTCGAGGTATATGATGGGTGTGCCGCTCAGGGGCAGTCTCCTGCTTCTGTCCGTTGTGGCAGTCCTGTTCGTGTTCACGTCCCTTTCCCTCGGCCTGCTCATTTCGGTGGTGGCTTCCACGCAGAAGACGGCCCTGCTGCTCTCCGGCATGGGGCTGATGATGCCGACGGTGCTGCTGTCGGGAATAATCTTCCCTTGCGAGAACATGCCGGCGGCTCTGCAGTGGCTTTCGCATCTCATCCCTGCAAAATGGTTCATAATCATGGTCAAGAAGATAATGATACAGGGAGCGGGATTCCCTTATATTATAAAGGAGTTCTGCATATTGGCCGGAATGACCGTATTTCTTATGACGGTTGGAGTCAGAAAGTTCAGAATCAGACTGTAGGCTGTCGTCCCGGCATGGCGGCGACGATGTGTCTGAAAGACCCGGGTGCCGCCAGTCAATGTCGGCATGGCGGCGACAAAAAAGACATCTGTATGTGGAAATATTTGATTGAAAAAGAGTTCAGACAGTTCTTCCGCGATCCTATGCTCCCGAGGATAGTCATCGTGTTCCCTCTGCTCATGATGCTGGTGTTCCCGTTTGCGGCCAACATGGAGGTGAAGGACATCAATCTTGTCGTTGTGGACAGCGACCGGACCGACATCTCTGCCGAGCTGATAGAAAAATGTACAGGCTCGGGCTATTTCAGACTCAAGGCCGTATGCGACGATCCGCGGGAGGCTCAGGAAATGATGGACAGGAATGCCGTCGACGCCATTCTCACCATAGGTCAGGGCTTCAGCCGGAGCGTGGCGACGGGCGAGGACGTTCCCGTTGGCATAAAGGTGAACACCGTTAACGGGACCAAGGGCAGCATCAGCTCGCAGTATCTTTCCGACTGCATAATGCTGTTCATGAGGCAGTTTTCCGTCTCAGGGCCGTCCGTAGCCTCTGCGCAGGCCTCCGTCCTGCAGTCGGCCTCCGCTCCTGTGATAGACGCCGCGCCGAAGTATTACTACAATGCCTACATGGACTACAAGGTGTTCATGGTGCCTGCGCTCATGGTCATTGCCGTCACGATGGTGACAGGCTTTTTCCCTGCGCTGAACATCGTCGGGGAGAAGGAGGCGGGGACGATTGAGCAGATGAACGTCTCTCCGGTGAGCAAGACCGCGTTCATCGTCTGCAAGATGATACCTTATTGGGTGATAACTTTTTTCATGCTCGGCATGTGTCTGCTCATAGCCTGGCTTGTGTTCGGCTATGTATGCCGTGGCAGTCTCTGGGGCATCGTGCTGTTCACGGTGCTTCACATCATGGTGACGGCAGGGCTCGGGCTGCTGATTTCCAGTTACAGTGAAAACGCGCAGCAGGCAATGTTCATAATGATGTTCTTTGTGCTGATATTCATGCTGATGAGCGGAGTGTTCACCCCGGTTTCCTCTATGCCTGCATGGGCGAGGGCCATAACATACGCCAATCCTCTCCGCTATTACGCCGATGCCATGAGGGCCATCTTTCTGAAGGGCAGTTCGGTGGCGGAGCTGTGGTATGACGCGGCCGGCCTGCTGACAATCGGTGCCGCCGTGCTTTTCTGGGCAGTCAGGAGCTATCGCAAGACGTCCTGACTGTTTCATTTAAGGCGATTTTTATTATTTTTGTCCCCGTTTGAAACTTTTTTCACAATGAATACGGCAGGAAAATTTCTTTTTATCGCAGGAATGGCCGCCGCATCGGCGGTCTCATGCGGCCCGTCCGGAAACGGCGCGTCTGACGGGGACTTCAAGTATCTGATCGACGAGTTTGCCGACATCAAGATAATGAGGTATCAGGTGCCGGGATGGGACTCTCTCTCCCTTCGGCAGAAGGAATATGTCTATCATCTGAGCGAGGCGGCAAAGTATGGCCGGGACATCATCTGGGCTCAGAACAGCAGATACGGCCTCCCGGTGAGGAAGGTGCTCGAGAACATACTTGAAAACTATGACGGAGACCGCTCCTGCAAGGATTTTCAGGACTTTACCGTCTATGCCAAGCGCGTGTTCTTCAGCAACGGCATACATCACCATTATGCGGAGGACAAGTTCTTCCCCGAGTGCTCACGCGAGTATTTCCAGTCTCTCATGGAGGCTGTCGGAGACGGCGGGCTCTGCGCGGAGCTCCTTCCTGTGATCTACGATCCCGAGATACTTCCTCAGAGAAAGTCCAACGATCCGAATAAAGACATAGTGGCGGCATCAGCGGTCAATTTCTATGAGAACGTCACGAGGGAGGAGGTCGAGAACTTCTATCACGCTATGACTGATCCGTCCGACAGAACCCCGATTTCATACGGTCTCAACAGCAGGCTGGTAAAGGGAGAAGACGGAGTCATACGCGAGGAGGTATATAAGGTGGGCGGACTCTATGGCGCTGCCCTCGAAAAGATTGTCGCCGAGCTTGAGAAGGCGGCGGAATCCGCAGAGAACGATGCTCAGAAGCAGTATATCGCCACTCTCATCGACTATTACAGGACCGGAGACCTGAATCTCTGGGACAAATACAATATAGAGTGGGTGCAGGACACTCTCGGAACAGTCGATTTCGTCAACGGCTTCGTGGAGGACTACAATGACCCGCTCGGACGCAAGGCCACATGGGAAGGTCTGGTCAATGTGAAGGATCATGACGCATCGGTCCGTACGGAGGTCCTGAGCGCCGAGGCACAGTGGTTTGAAGACCATTCTCCGGTAGATCCGAGATTCAGGAAACCTCATGTGAAGGGCATTTCGGCCAAAGTCATCAACGCCGTCGCCCTTGCCGGAGACTGCTATCCTTCCACACCGATCGGAATCAATCTTCCGAATGCCGACTGGATACGCAGGGACTACGGCTCCAAGTCTGTCACGATAGCGAACATAACTCATGCGTATGACCTGGCCGCCCAGGAGGCTCCGAAGAGTACTCTGACGGAGTTCGCGTGGTCTGAGGAGGAGATTGCCCGCGAGAAGAAGTATCTGTCTCTGACGGACGAGATTCATACCGATCTGCATGAATGCCTCGGTCACGGCTCCGGCCAGCTCCTTCCGGGCACCTCTCCGAATGCGCTCAAGGAGTACAGCTCCACCCTCGAGGAGGCAAGGGCCGATCTCTTCGGCCTCTATTATATGGCGGACCCTAAGCTTGTCGAACTCGGCATTCTTCCGGACATGGAGGCATACAAGGCTCAGTATTCCAATTATATCAGAAACGGCATCATGGTGCAGTTCACACGTGTCGAGCTGGGCAGGAAGAACACTGAGGCCCACATGCAGAACCGTAAGCTCATCGCCGAGTGGTGTTACGAAAAAGGCTTGAAAGACAATGTTATAGAGAAGAAGGTGCGCGACGGCAAGACTTATTTCGTCGTCAATGACTTCGAGGCTTTGAGAGGCCTTTTCGCAGAACTGCTTGCTGAAGTGCAGCGCATCAAGTCGGAAGGAGACTATGCCGCCGGCAAGGCCCTCGTGGAGAAATATGCCGTCAACATCGATCCTGACCTGCACAAGGAGGTGAAGGAGAGATATGACGCCCTCGGGCTCAAGCCTTACGGAGGCTTCGTCAATCCGGAGATCGTCCCTGTGACGAAGGGCGGCAAGGTGACTGACTATCAGATCCGCTACACAGACGACTATCTCGGGCAGATGCTCGAATACGGCAGAAAATACTCTACTCTCTGAGCAAATGCTGCGGTCGAACGAGGCTCTTCTGAAGAGTTATGCCGGCTATCTTAGGCTGGAACGTGCGATGTCACCGAATACGGTGGCATCGTATCGTTCTGACGTGTCCTTCTTTCTTGAGTCCGTCGATTATCCGGTCGAGACCGCCACTTCCGACATGGTCTCGGACTATATCGCCTCGTGTTCGCGTCTTTCCGGCCGTTCTCAGGCCAGAACCTTGAGCGCCATGCGCTCGTTCTTCAATTTTCTTCTTCTGGAGGGGCTGGTTTCGGAAAACCCGTGTGACGGGATAGATTATCCCAAGATCGGAAGGCATCTGCCCGACGTGCTTTCGGAGGATGAGGTGAGTGCCGTGATAGGTTCGGTAGACACTTCTTCATGGATCGGACTGAGGGACAGAGCCATCCTTGAGGTGCTGTATGGCTGTGGACTGAGAGTCTCCGAGGCTGTGGGGCTCGGAATATCCGACGTCTTTTTCGATGAGGACTTTGTCCGTGTCACGGGAAAGGGAGACAAGCAGAGGGTTGTGCCTCTGGGAGGCATGGCTAAAGAGGCCGTCCTCAACTATCTCTCCGAGAGGCCGGCGCCTGACGGAGCGGACAGCGATGACATCCTCTTCCTCAACCGCTACGGCAGGAAGCTGAGCCGCATCTCGGTATTCAACATGATAAAGAGGCAGACCCTTGCCGCAGGCATAATGAAAGACGTCTCTCCGCATACGTTCAGGCATTCATTCGCCACCCATCTCATAGAGCATGGCGCCGATCTTCGCGCAGTACAGGAAATGCTCGGACATGAAAGCATACTGACTACGGAGATCTATACCCATATCGACAGCTCGTCGTGGCAGTCGGACATCCTGTCGCATCACCCGAGAATGTGAGCGGTACGGAGGCGGTCAGTCCGGAATGAGACCGGTCTTCCTGAAGACGGTCAGTCTTCCGCCTTGCCTACAGCCTTGTTATAGCAGCGTCTGCATAGCGGTTCGTACACGTCCTTCTCGCCGAGGACGACGAGACCCTCTTCGGAGGACAGCCTGTGGGATCTGTTGGCCAGACTGCCGCATTTGACGCATATGGCGTGGACCTTCTGCACATCCTCGGCGACGGCCATCAGGGCCGGCATGGGACCGAACGGCTTTCCGGAGAAGTCCGTGTCAAGGCCGGCTATTATCACCCTCACGCCCCGGTCTGCCAGATTCTGCGCCACTTCGACTATCGTGTCGTCGAAAAACTGTGCCTCATCGATGCCCACGACGTCTATGTCGCTGGAAAGCAGAAGCATGCTTGCGGGAGAGTCGATCGGGGTGGACGGAATGCTGTGCAGGTCATGCGATACGACCTGGTCTTCAGAGTATCTGACGTCCACCGACGGCTTGAATATCTCGACTTTGAGATTTGCGAACTGTGCTCTTCTGAGACGCCTGATCAGCTCTTCGGTCTTGCCTGAGAACATGGATCCGCATATCACTTCGATCCCACCCGCTTTTTTTGCGTTTTCTGAAAACATTTCTGTATTTTTGTCCTGTTTATAATTCTTGTCGTGAATCCGGATTCGCGCATGAACTGCCGTCAGGTCTGACGCCGGGCGACGCAAAGATAATGCTTTTATGGAAAAATCGCATAAGGAACTTCTGGATGAAATGTCCTCCCTCCTCGCCTCGCTCAAGGAGGGGGTTTCTGCGCTTGAGCGTAAACTTTCTGAGTTGCAGTCCTCTTCCTTCGTCTATGATATGAATGACATCTTTAATGATGCCGAGGCTCTTTCCGACGGCATTGCCGAGCCGGCCGCCGCGCCTGCCGAGGCTGAATCCGCCGAGGCTGAGTCTGTAGCGGCTGAGTCTGCAGAGCCTTCAGCCGCTGTCGGGCCTGACGGTCAGAATGAGGAAGACATGCCGGAAGAGATTTTCGAGTCCGAAGAGATTTTTCCGGAGTCTCAGGACATTTTTCAGGGTGGAGCGGATGATTCCGGGCCGGAGGCTCATTCTGGCTCGCGGCAGTCTCAGGAGGCTGAAGCGCCTGCCGAGCCGGTGTCCCCTACCGTGAAGGACAGGCTTTCGGAGAAGGAGGCCTGGCGCAAGGATATGCCCGGACAGCCGGTGAAGGATGTGCGCAGCGCGGTGTCTCTCAATGACAGGGCCCTGTTCATACATACCATATTCAGGGAGGATCCCTTGCTCTTCAGTCGGACCGTCACCGAAATCAATGCGATGGACACTCTCGAACAGGTAGTGGACTATCTGAGCGCCAATTTCCCGGAGTGGGACATGGATTCGGATCTTGTGTACCGTTTCATGATGGCCGTCCGTAGAAAAGTCAGATGAACCGTAATACAAGATGAATAAGGAAAAAAAGTTCAGTAGGGAGGAAGGCGGACAAGGGGCGGGGATGCTGTATATCGTCCCTACTCCGGTCGGGAATCTCGAAGACATGACTTTCAGGGCGGTGAACGTGCTCCGCTCGGCGGATCTGATTCTTGCCGAGGACACCCGGACAAGTTCAGTGCTCATGAAGCACTACGATATACACGTCAGAATGGAGTCCCACCACAAGTTCAATGAACACAGGACGGTGGAGCTCCTCAAGGAGCGTATTCTCTCCGGTCTGAACGTGGCTCTGGTCAGTGATGCCGGTACGCCGGGCATTTCCGATCCGGGTTTCCTCCTTGTGAGGACCTGCTCCGAAGCCGGGATAGAAGTCCGTACACTTCCCGGGGCGACGGCACTGATTCCGGCAGTGGTCACGTCCGGCTTTCCGTGCGACAGATTCTGCTTCGAAGGTTTCCTCCCGGTGAAGAAGGGGCGTCAGACCCGTCTCAGGGAACTGGCTGCGGAGCCAAGGACAATGGTCTTTTACGAGTCTCCATACAGGCTGGTGCGTACTCTGGAGCAGTTTGCCGAGCACTTCGGAGCCGAGAGACGCTGCTGTGTTTCGCGCGAGATCTCAAAGCTGCACGAGGAGCATCGCCGCGGCACTCTTGCCGAGGTGGCCGCATGGTATCGAGAGCATGAACCTAAAGGAGAAATAGTAATAACAGTGGAAGGTATGCCGGCATGATGAGGGGTTGAGCCGTGCATTATGAAAACTTCTGAAAAGGGAGGACGGAAAAGGTTTTCCGCCTCATTTGTCATGGGAGTCGTCTCCCTTGTGTTTCTGGTGATTGGCTATCAGAGCGCTCTGCTCCTGCACAAGTCGGCCGTCTTGACAATTTTGTCCAACAGGGACAGGCCTGACACCGTCTTTGTCGCGTCAGAAGGACAGGATGCCCTTCCGGACGGAGCCTCTCCGGATATGCCGGACGGGGCTTACTCCGCAGCAGCTGACATCGGATCCGGAAACGCATCTCCGGCAGCGACAGGAATGAGGACGGTCGGACGCCGTGAGTCTCCTCATGAGCCTGCCGTCATGGCCGTCAGGTCGGCATCGCGGGCGACGGCCGTAGAAAGTTTCGCATTCGATCCCAACACTGTGTCCATTCATGACCTCATCCGTCTCGGCTTTACGGAGAAGCAGGCCGTATCGATTGACAATTACAGGAAGAAGGGAGGTCGTTTCAGGCGAAAGACCGACTTCGCGAGGTCTTTCGTCGTCGCGGATTCGGTCTACAGACGGCTTGAACCTTATATAGAGATACCTCTCGTGGATCTCAATCTGGCGGATTCGGCTGCATTTGACGCTTTGCCGGGCATCGGAGGATATTTCGCGTCAAAGATGGTGGAGCACAGACGGCGGCTCGGCGGCTCTTATTCCCATCCTGAGCAGCTGATGGACATCTGGAGGTTCGACAGGGAGAAGTACGATGCGCTTGCGGACCTTGTCGAGGTGAATCCGCACCATGTCAGGCCATACGGGCTGTGGACGCTGCCGGAAGACTCGCTTCGTCTGCATCCGTACATAGGAAACTTTGCCGTGGCGCACGGCATCGTGCTCTTCAGAGAAAACAATCCTGTCGGAGAGTGGTCTGTCGCTGCCCTTGAAAAGGCCGGGGTTCTGAGCATGGAGGCGGCTTCAAAACTTTCCCGCTGCGTCATTGCCGCTCCGTCGGACGGGCTGTCCGCAGTGCCGTAAAGGCATGGCGTATGGACCGCCGTTCCTGTGCCGAGCCGGATCAGAAGCAGCTGGAGCCGGATCAGAAGCAGCTGGAGCCGTCGAAGCAATGGGTGCAGACCTGACACTTAGGCAGGCCGATGGCCTCTATCAAAGTTTCTATCGTGTTGAACTTTAGTGAGGTGAGACCGAGCTTGGCGGCGATGGCGTCCACGAGCCTCTGATATTCGGGAGAGCCGGTCGTGGCATATTTCTCCAGATTCTTGTCGGGGTCTCCTTCAAACTCATTTATGATTCTTCTCGAGATCAGCTCCAGATCCGTCTTGGAGGCGGAGAAGCCGATGAAAGGACAGCCGTAGATGAGTGGAGGACAGCCTATCCGTATATGTACTTCCTTAGCCCCGTATTCGAAGAGGACGCGCACGTTGTCTCTGAGCTGTGTGCCTCTGACTATCGAGTCGTCGCAGAATATGATGCGCTTTCCGTCAAGCATCGCCCTGTTCGGAATGAGCTTCATCTTGGCAACGAGGTTTCTGCGCTCCTGATTGCTCGGGGTGAAGCTCCTCGGCCATGTAGGGGTGTATTTCACTACGGCGCGGTGGTACGGGACGCCCTTCCCCTCTGCGTATCCGAGAGCCTGTCCTACGCCTGAGTCAGGTATGCCGCAGATGCAGTCCACGTCGGAATTGTCCTGAAGCCCCATCTTGTAGCCGCTTCTGAAGCGTACCTCCTCTACATTGCGGCCTTCGTAGCTCGATGTCGGGAATCCGTAATATACCCAGAGGAAGGAGCAGATCTGCATCTTCTTCTCAGGAGCACGCATCTGGACGACCTTGTCGGGATATATTCTCACGATTTCACCAGGTCCGAGGTATCTGTCGATCTCGAAGTCGAGGTTCGGAAAGCTGCAGGATTCGCTCGTGGCAGCATAGGCCCCTTCCTTGCGGCCGAGTACAATCGGTGTCCTGCCGTATTTGTCTCTTGCCGCGATGATTCCGTCCTCAGTGAGGATGAGCATTGAGCATGAGCCCTTTATCGTGCGGAACACATTTTCTATGCCGTCCGTGAAATCCTTTCCCTGAATGATCAGAAGAGCTATCATCTCCGTCTGGTTGGTCCCTCCGGAACTGAGCTCGGCGAAATGCTTGTTGCCGGCGAGCAGCTTCTCCTCAATCTCCTTCATGTTCACTATTTTAGCTACAGTGACAATCGCGAACTTGCCGAGGTGTGAATTGATGACTATCGGCTGAGGGTCAGTGTCGCTGATCACTCCGATTCCCGATGTCCCGCCGCTGAATTTGTCGAGCTCGTCCTCGAACTTGCTTCTGAAATAGTCGCTCTGGAGGTTGTGAATGGATCTCTGGAAGCCTTCATCCTCGCTGTAGGTGGCCAGTCCGCCACGTTTTGTGCCCATGTGGGAATTGTAGTCTGTCCCGTAGAAAAGGTCATTTATGCATTTGCGCTTCGATATGGTCCCGAAAAAACCGCCCATTGTCAGATCCTTTTTTGTTCATGAAAAGCCGCATTCTGAAATCATGCGATTCCGGAATACGGCGCAAAAGTACAAAAAGTTTTATAAATTCATCGGCCGGCGTTTTTGAATTATCTCATGAATATCCTGACGAGTTTTTCCTTAAGGGCGGTATATGGCCGGTAGCGCATTGGCGGATCAGGAAAGAACGGACGTTCCACGATGCTTTTCAGGTGGGAGAAAGTGTCGAATCCGTATTTCCCGTGATAGTTTCCCATGCCGCTTTCACCTGTTCCCCCGAACGGAAGCGACTCTGTGACAAGGTGCATCACGGTATCGTTCACGCATCCGCCTCCGAAGCGCAGTCTCCGGAGAATGTCGTTCTTCGTGCCTGCGTCTCGTGTGAACACATAGGCGGCGAGAGGTTTCGGATTGCCGTCGACCTGTCTTATGACGTCTTCAATGTCTCCGTATGTCAGTACGGGCAGAAGCGGGCCGAAGATTTCTTCCGTCATTATCCTCAGTCCCATGTTTTTTTCATCAGTCATTCTGCCCAGACGGATTATCGTCGGCTCGATCTTCAGACTGTCGGCGTCGCGCCGTCCTCCGAATATCGTGCATTCATGGGAACCTCCTGTGCATTCGTCCAGCATGGCTGAGATGCGGTCGAAATGTCTCCTGCTGACGATTTTCCCGTAATCCGGGTCATCAAGGGGGCTGTCGCCGCACATTTTTCTGACCTGTCTCCTGCAGGCCTCGACAAAGGCGTCAGCGATGTCCTCGTGTACCATGACATAGTCCGGCGCCACGCAGGTCTGGCCGCAGTTGAGGCATTTCCCGAATATTATTCTCGCTGCGGAGACCTCCGGGTCGGCCGTCCTGTCCACTATCACGGGGCATTTCCCTCCAAGCTCCAGAGTGACGGGGGTAAGATGGACCGCGGCCTTTTCCATCACGATCCTGCCGACGGCCGACCCTCCGGTGAAGAATATGTAGTCGAATTTCCTCTCGAGAAGCCCTGCGGTCATCTCCGCATCGCCTTCAATGACAGTCACAAGCTCCTCAGGGAAGACCTCTTGCATAATGCTTCTGATGATGGCGGAGGTGGCGGGGGAGTGCTCGCTCGGCTTGAGCACGGCAGTATTGCCTGCCGCTACGGCGCTGACGAGCGGGGCGACGCAAAGCAGGAACGGGTAGTTCCATGGACTGATTATCAGCACATTCCCGTAAGGCTCCGGAATGATGCGGCATCTTGACGGAAAAAGGGCAAGCGGCGGCTGCGCTCTTCTGGGTCTTGCCCATTTCCGCAGGCCGGCTTTCGCGCAGGAAAGTTCCGAGAGCACCATCCCGATTTCAGTCATGTAGGCCTCCTGCCTGCATTTCCCGAGATCCTCCTTCAGCGCTCCGGCTATCTGGGACTCACGCCTGAGCAGCGTCTCCCTGAGCCGTTTCAGACAGTCCAGCCTGTAAGCCGGAGAGAGAGTCTTTCCGCTGCGGAAAAACTCTCTCTGCTTCTTCAGGATTTCCGTAATCCGTGTCTCTGATTCGGTCGTCATTGTAGCTGTCCGCCGCCGTCAGTCCTTCACCTCGTTGAGCGCTTCCCTGATCTTGGCCTCGATCTCGTCGCAGAGCTCCACGTTGTCGGTGAGAAGCTGCTTCACGGCCTCGCGTCCCTGTGCGAGCTTCGAGTCGTTGTAGCTGAACCATGAGCCGCTCTTTCTGATGATCTCGAATTCGACGCCGAGGTCAATCACTTCTCCCACGTGCGAGATGCCCTCTCCGAAGACGATGTCGAACTCCGCCTTCTTGAAAGGGGGCGCGAGCTTGTTCTTGACGATCTTGACCCTCGTCCTGTTGCCGAGCGCCTCTTCTCCGTCCTTGATCTGAGTCGTCCTGCGAACGTCCACGCGCACGGATGCGTAGAACTTGAGCGCGTTTCCTCCCGTGGTCGTCTCCGGATTGCCGAACATCACCCCGATCTTGTCCCTGAGCTGGTTGATGAAGATGCAGCAGGTGTTTGTCTTGCTGATGCTTGCAGTGAGCTTTCTGAGGGCCTGGCTCATGAGCCGTGCCTGAAGTCCCATCTTGGCGTCTCCCATCTCTCCCTCGATCTCCGCCTTTGGAGTGAGCGCCGCCACGGAGTCGATGACGATGATGTCTATCGCGCCCGACCTGATGAGGCTCTCCGCTATCTCAAGGGCCTGCTCTCCGTTGTCAGGCTGCGAGATCAGGAGCGAATCGAGATCCACTCCGAGATTTTTGGCGTAGGTCCTGTCGAATGCGTGCTCGGCGTCGATTATCGCTCCGGTGCCGCCGAGCTTCTGCGCTTCGGCTATGGCGTGGATGGCCAGCGTCGTCTTTCCGCTGGACTCCGGCCCGTATATTTCGACTACTCTTCCCCTCGGATAGCCGCCTATCCCCAATGCGTGATCCAGTGCGATCGAACCGCTCGGAATCACTGAGACGTCCTCGTTGGCCTTCGCTCCGAGAGGCATGACGATGCCTTTCCCGTAGTCCTTCTCCAGCTTGTCGATCGTGGCCTGCAGCGCCTTCAGCTTCGCGGCTTTCACATCCGTCCCTTCTTTTTCTGTCTCTTTTGCCATAGATGTTGTGTTTAACTGTTTCTAATGCGGCCCGCCCTCCTTCCTGATCCTTCTTCCGGTCTCCGGCAGACTGACGGCCGGAGACAAAGTTATGGAAAAAACCTGATTTATCTTACCATTATTTTTGTTTAATTTTGCCGTGTCCAATGGAGGGACGGAATGAGGACCAGATATTCAATGGAGGAGACGGAATGAAGACCAGACTGATCGGAATGAATGCCGATGAATTGGGAAAAGTCGCCCGGGAGACGGGGCTTCCGAAATTCGCGGCAGGCCAGATGGCCAGATGGCTTTATGTGAAAAAGGCAGGCGACATAGAGATGATGACCGACATATCGAAGGAGGGCCGGCAGAGGCTTGCCGAGAGATATGAGGTCGGGGTGACCGGATATTCGGATCTCCAGATCTCTTCCGACGGCACGAAGAAATATCTTTTCCCCGTGCTCGGAGAACACCGTTCCCCGTCGGGGGACAGGCTTGAGAGAGGCGCGGTGGAGGCTGTGATGATTCCGGACGGGGACAGGTCCACCCTCTGCGTATCCTCCCAGTCTGGCTGCCGGATGGGCTGCCGTTTCTGCATGACCGGGCGTCAGGGTTTTCACGGCCATCTTTCTGCGGCCGACATCATCTCGCAGTTTCTCGCTGTGGACGAGTCGGATTCCCTGACTAACGCCGTATTCATGGGAATGGGCGAGCCTCTCGACAATTACGGAGAGGTCATGCGGGCCATTGAGATCCTGACTGCTCCGTGGGGTTTCGCCTGGAGCCCGAAACGGATCACCCTCTCCACTGTCGGCGTGCTTCCGGCTCTCAGACGGTTTCTGGACGAGAGCAGGTGTCATCTGGCCGTGAGCCTGCATTCTCCGTTCAGCGATGAGCGCCTTTCGGTGATGCCTGTGGAGAAGGCCTATCCTATACGCGACGTGGTGGATCTGATACGGGAATATGACTTTACGGGACAGAGACGGGTGAGCTTCGAGTACACCATGTTTTCGGGATTCAATGACAGCCGCCGTCATGCCGACGCACTCATCCGTCTGCTTTCCGGTCTGGAGTGTCGCGTCAACCTTATACGCTTCCACAGCATTCCCGATTTCCCTTATGCCGCTTCTCCGGATCTTATCATCGAAAACTTCCGTGACCGTCTCAACAGAGCGGGCATCACGGCCACCATCCGTGCGTCGCGCGGAGAGGATATTCTTGCCGCGTGCGGAATGCTGGCCGGCCGTCACGGCACGGGAAAGAATGCCGGCTCCGGGGAAGAGTCCGCAGGGAAGTCCGTTGCGGGGAAGAGCGTCGCAGAAAAAGAGGACGAGTCATGAGTGCGCGGCGTCTTCTCCTGCCTCTTCTTTTTCTGCTGCTTGTGCCGGCGCTGTTTCAGCCGGCCCGTGCTGCCGCATCCATGTCTGCTGCCGGAGCCGATGCTCATGATGCTCCCGACTCCCGTCTGGCCCCGGAAAGTGCGCTGATCACGGCCGCAGACTCCATTGCGATGGATGACATAAGGGCGAGGATGGCCGAGATCCGCAGACGGAGACCTACAGTCGCTCTCGTGCTGAGCGGAGGCGGGGCCAAGGGAGCGGCGCACATAGGCGTGATAAGGTATCTTGAGGCCGTCGGCATCCCTGTGGACATGGTGCTCGGAACGAGTATGGGCGGCCTTGTCGGAGGACTCTATGCGCTCGGCTACGACGTTGAGGAGCTCGACTCGCTGGTCCGCGGCATGGACTGGAGCTATGCGCTCAGCGACAGAGTCCCGCGCGAGTACATTTCATATTCAGAGACCAAGTACAAGGAGAAATATCTCCTCTCATTCCCTTTTTATTATCGGCGCAAGGACTTCATTGAGAGAAAGACCGGCGAGATGAAATATGCCGACACGAAGCGTTACGACGACTTCATAAGTCTGGGCGCAGACTCGCAGAAGGGCGCTTCGGAACTCGTCAAGGAGAATCTTCTCGGAAGCCTGCCGTCCGGCTACATCTACGGCCAGAACGTCAGCAACATATTCAGCAGCCTGTCAGTAGGGTATCAGGACTCTCTCTGCTTCAATGATCTGCCCATTCCTTTCGCCTGCATAGCCACTGATCTCGTCTCCGGCACGGCGAAGATATGGCACAACGGCCGTATCAATGTCGCCCTCAGGTCCACCATGTCGATTCCGGGGGTGTTCGCTCCCGTCAAGACAGGAGGAATGGTGCTCGTGGACGGCGGCATGAGGGACAACTACCCGACAGGTCTGGCCCGCGAGATGGGTGCGGATATAGTGATCGGCGTCGACCTCTCCAGCGGAGGAAAGCAGTATGACGAGATCAACAACATCGGAGACATAATCAGCGCCGGCATAGACATGCTCGGCAGGGCAATGTACGAGAAGAACGCCACGCTGCCGGACGTGAGCATCCGTCCCGACATGGAGGATTACAATATGATGAGCTTCGACGCCGAGAGCATATCGAGAATAATTCAGAAGGGGTATGAGGCCGCCTATCGCAATGAGGCCGCCCTGATGAAGATAAAGGCGAAGGTCGGTGAAGACGGCCCCGCCCTGAATGCGCCTGCGGCGGTGGACATAGGAGTCACGCCTGTCCCTGTCCGCAGTGTGGACATCCGGGGAGTGAGCGGCAGGGAGAAGGCCATCCTGATGAAGAAGATCAGCATCATGCCTGGCGATTCCGTAAGCAGGGAAGACGTGGAGAATACCGTGGCGGAGATATTCGGTACACAGGCCTTCGATTATGTGACTTACGAGATGAAGGGCGCTCAGGCTCCGTATGACCTCGTCATCACTTGTCAGCCCGGGCCTGTCCATCAGTTCGGAGTCGGAGTCAGGCTTGATACGGAGGAGATAGTGTCAGTCCTGGTCAACATCGGACTCAACGCCCACAGGCTGCAGGGCTCGCGCTTCGACTTCACGGGAAAGATAAGCGCAAACCCGTATTTCCGCTTTCACTATTCCTATGACGCTCCGAAGTCGCCGACTCTCAATGCCACGGCTTCGGTCAAGTGGACGGACATGAATCTTCTGGACTTCGGCTACGGACGCTTCAACATGAGCTACCTGAACGTAAGGGAGGAATTCTATCTGTCCAATCTGAAGTGGTCTCTCTTCGGCATTGAGGCCGGGATAAGAAACGACTATTACAACGTGAGGTCGCTTCTCTCTTCCGAGCCGATTCCCGGAGACTATGACCTTAGACAGCTGAGCAATGACTACCTGTCCCTGTTTCTCGATGCGAGGGCGGACACTTTCGACGACGGTTATTTTCCGAAAAGTGGATTTACTGCCGGAGTGAAATATGAATGGGTATTTGCCGGATTTCCAAACGACTTCAACAATTTCCACATTGTCCAGGCCGACGGCCGCTTCGTCGTTCCTGTGGGCAGGGTGTTCTCGTTCATCCCGTCGTTCAACCTGCGCTTCATGTTCGGGGAAGATGTGCCGGTATCCTATATGAACATGATGGGAGGCAGTCTCGCCGGACGGTATATGGACCAGCAGATGCCGTTCATGGGCATCAACAATGTCACCACGATGCGTAACATGCTCACGGTGTTCAGGACAGACTTCCGATTCAACGTGGCCAAGAACCATTATGTAACAGGCGTCTTCAACTACGCCAGGGACTGTGACACGTTCAGGGACTATGTCGTCGGACCGGGTGTCTTCGGAGCCGGAATCGAGTATTCCTATGATTCCATCCTCGGCCCGCTGTCGGCAGACATCCACTGGTCGAGCCTCACTAAGCGGGTGGGTTTTCACATAAGTCTCGGATACCGCTTCTGACTTCCGGCAGAAGACAGAAAAGAAAGAATCCTATGGATGAAAGACATACAGATAAAGCAAAGTCTTCCGGGAGGGGAACGGAGGGTCGGCTCCGCAGTTCCGGCGACTGCACCTCGGACAGAATTTCCGTTCAGGTTCTGGACAGGATGCGCCGTCTGTGCGCCAGGCGCGAATGCTGCACTTCAGAGATGTACCGCAAGGCGTTCGATGCGTTCAGCAAGGCTCATCTCAAGATCGGAGCAGTCGGCTCCGGCGGCCCTGACGTTTCGGAAGCCGCATCAGCCGCAGCTTCAGCAATCGTTGCCTCTCTGGTTTCAGACGGGTATGTGGACGATTCGCGGTATGCGGCCGCGTTCGCGCGTGACAAGTCCTCGCTCTCAGGCTGGGGACCTCGGAAAATACGCAATGCCTTGGCGGCAAAGGGGCTGTCGGAATACGTCATATCAGAGGCTCTTGCTGCGACAGACTCATCCGCATCGGCATCAAGGATGGAGAAGGTGCTTGAGGTGAAGTTCCGCAGCCTGCGCAGAACTGCCTCTCCGGCTTCTTCCGTAGGCGGTGCGGATGAGCACGGCTATGCCAGCTATGGTGATCCTGAGACTCTGCGCAGGAGAGACATCCGCCTCAGAATGCTCCGCTTCGCCATCGGACGCGGCTATGGGTACGAAGAAGCCGCTCCTGTCATAGAGCGGCTTCTGTCTGAACTCTGATTTGTCTGGGAATCGCAGGCATTTGCCCGCAGGCAGCTTCCGAGCCTCGGATTCCTGACGGGTCTGAGCCTCGGATTCCTGACGGGAAGTGTCAGTCGAGAGTGGCGAGACAGGATGTCACATTACGCTCAATCCTCTTCAGAATGGCCTCTCTGCCCGTCTCCGCACCGCAGGAAGCGCCGGCCTCAGGCAGCATTTCGAATTTCTCTCCGGTTATATTTTCGTAGAGCTCGACATATCTCTCTGTGATGCCTCGGACTATCTCAGGGGTCATCTCCGGCACCTTTTGTCCGGTCTGGCCCTGGAATCCGTTGGCCATCAGCCATTCTCTCACGAACTCCTTTGAGAGCTGCTTCTGCTTCTCCCCTCTGGCGAGCCTCTCCTCGTAGCCGTCTGCATAGAAATAGCGGGAGGAGTCCGGAGTGTGAATCTCGTCCATGAGATATATCTTTCCGTCCTTCTTCCCGAATTCATATTTAGTGTCCACGAGAATCAGTCCCTGCTTTGCGGCTATCTCCGTGCCGCGCTGATAGATGGCTCTCGTGTATGCCTCGATCTGCTCGTAGTCTTCCCTGCTGACGAGTCCGGAAGCGATGATCTTTTCTCTGGAGATGTCCTCGTCATGCCCTTCGGCCGCCTTTGATGTCGGAGTGATGACAGGTTCGGGGAATTTCTGGTTTTCTACCATTCCATCAGGCATCTCCACCCCGCAGATGCTGCGCCTTCCGGCCTTGTATTCTCTCCAGGCGTGTCCGGACAGATAGCCCCTTATTACCATCTCCACCTTGAACGGCTCGCACTTGTGTCCGATGGTCACCATCGGATCTGGAACGGCTATCTTCCAGTTGGGCACTATGTCAGCCGTCGCGTCCAGAAATTTTGATGCTATTCTGTTGAGAATCTGTCCTTTGTAAGGAATGCCCTCGGGAAGGATAACATCGAATGCTGAGATCCTGTCCGTAGCCACCATGACGAGATGTTTCCCGTTGACGTCATATACGTCACGCACTTTCCCTGTGTATTTGCCTACCTGTCCGGGAAAATGAAAATCGGTCTTGACAATAGCTTCCATCGTGTATGTGTGTTTCTTTGTTGGCGTGTTTACGCCGTTTCACGGCGAAAAAAATGTTATGCGGCGCAAAAATAATAAATTTGCCGTCATTCAGAAATACCGGCATATTTCCAGACCCTCTCTCGTCGCCTCCGCGATTTTGGCCTCGATTTCCTCGGGAGAGCTGTAGTCCATGTTTTCGGCAGATACCACGGTCAGCTCCCCGAGTCCCCACAGGCGGCTCAGAGCCCTGATGTAAGGCGTCGCCTGCTCCAGCTCGTCTCCCGTCCTTATGTTCATGCCTCTTGTCGTGATGTACAGCACCTTTTCACATCGGCACAGTCCGTAGCATTCCCTGTCGTTGCTTCCGAACGTGATGTTGAAGAGCGACATGTTCTCGAAAAACACCTTCAGCTCGCTCGGAAAGCTCATGTCCCAGAAAGGTGCGGCGATGACGATCCTGTCTGCCGCTGCGAGTCTCCGTGACATTTCCGCATATTCCTCAGGCACGATCCCGTTGTCCCTGTCTCTGAGTATCCTGCCGTCGACAGCCGGGAATCCGGCTCCGTCAAGCCTCACGGTCTCGATCTCATATCTCTTGCCCAGCTCCTCCAGCAGCGGCCCGGCTATCCTTCTCGTGCGCGACTCTTCACGCATTGTCGCGTCAATGTAAAAAAGTCTTTCCATCATTATTGTTATTGATATTCATGTGCGTCTGCGGATCTCGAGCCTGTATCTTACGCTTCCGAAATTCTCGAAGTATAGCGCATCCTCCTCAGGTGCTTCTCCTGTCAGTCTCGACAGCGGCTCTCTTTTCCATTCAGGAGGCCTTATGCGGTATGTCACAGGACTTTTCATGCCTTCAGCATGGAACCCCAGCTTGCCGTATGCCTCTCCGTCCGACCATTCGAGATCGGCATAGCTCATCATGTCCCATCCGGCGAATCCGGGGATCAGAAGGTCTTTCCCTGCGGCCTCCCCCTTTGCCTCCTCTTCCTCCATGAAGTGCTTGAGCAGCTTGCCCATTCCTCCGCTTACCCGCATCTCCGGCAGAGAAGCGTATCTTATCCACTGATATGATCTCCAGATCATTCCGTTCCGTTCCATGAGCCTGCCTCCTGAAAATGTGGCGGCTGCGACCATCTTTCCCGCCGGGAATTCCTCCTGCCTGCCCTTCAGCGGTTTCTTCAGAAAGAGTCCGTAGGCGTATCTGCATACCGTCCCGCCGTAGCTGTGGTACATGTCCATGAATCTTCTTGCCGCATCCCTGTGGATTTTCTTCACCTCACAGTTCCGGGCAAATGCCTGAGTGAACACGCCCATGTGTGCCAGCAGTCTTTTCCTTATGCAGTCTCCCTCGCTTATCCAGCGGTCCTCCGCCAGTATGATCGGCCTTTTCCTGAGCCCAATCCGTTTCGCCCACACGGCTTTCCTGCATCTGGAGGCCTCCTCCGGAGTGCGTGCGGCGATCTCCACAGGAATAATGTCCACCGTATCAGGCTCGACCGCCGTATCAGGCTCGTCCTCCGTCGTGCCGGTCTGTCGTCCGCCCGTCCGTTTAGCCCTCAGCAGGAGCAGACCGCTTCCGTCGCGGACAATCTCGCTGCATATTCCGCTTTCCGAGAGAAAGCCGGCAATCTCCCGGGCAAGTCTCTCTTCCGCATCCCCGGTCATTTCAGCTCACTGCTGCTTTGTCCTGCGCTTCGACACTTCCTTGCTCGCAATCTCGATTATTATCACGAGCAGGAAGCCCGCCAGAGCGAACGCGACAGCTCCTGCCGTGTGCATGTCCACCATTCCGAAATACCTGTCGATCACCTCGGCCGGTATGCTTTCTCCATAAGCCGAGAGCTCGTTCCCGAACTGCGAAAGCACGACAGTCTTCCTGTCGCTCCACGGCCACACCTTCACGAGAGAGCCGATGATGAAGCCCGCCATCACAAGGAGAGTCTCGCGGTGGTAATGTTTAAGAAGCCAGTGAAGGAATTTCGAGAACGCGATGATTCCGGCCGCCGCACCGATGACGAATACGATTACCGTCAGGAAGTCCATCAGATCTCCCTTGCCTGAGACAATGTCGGCAACCGTCCCCATCATGTGCTCGTATTTGCCGAGAATCAGGAGAATGAAGCTTCCGGATATTCCGGGAAGAATCATTGCGCAGATGGCTGTTGCACCGCAGATGAGGATGAACCACAGGCCGTCGGGAGTCTCTGTCGGTGAGAGCGTGCAGACGACCACGCCGAGGATGATGCCCGCGACGAGCATCACGAAGTCCTTGATTTTCCAAGCCTTGATGTCCTTGAGGATGAAGATGGACGATGCGACGATCAGTCCGAAGAAGAAGGCCCATGTCTGGATCGGCTGATTGTTCAGCAGATACTGCATCAGCTTCGCCAGAGAGAGGATGCTGATGAGGATGCCGAGTATCAGCGACAGGAGGAAATTGCCGTTGATATGCTTCCAGAACTGCCTGAACTTGCCAGTGAACAGTAGTTTTATTGCCGTCATGTTGATGGCGTTGATCGAGCCGACGAGCTCTTCGTATATTCCCGTCATGAAGGCGATTGTACCGCCTGACACCCCCGGTATCACGTCAGCGGCACCCATGCAGATGCCTTTTACTGTCACCATCAGGTACTGGAGAAACCCTTTCAGTTTTTTTGCCATTTCTGTTTCTGTTGTTTGAATTTGATCTTTTTCGCTTGATAATCTGTTGATGATCTGTTGAGGTATGTTGAATGTCAGTCGCACTTCAGTACACTGTCCGGCCTGTCACCGCATCTGCAGCAGAAGCTCCGAAATCTTGTCGAATACCTCCTTCTGTGCGGATTCCTCTGCGCTCTGACGTCCGTCCCGGCATCGTCCGGTCCATTCGGGGGTAACCACGAGGTCAAACTGTTCGCCGCCGCATCCGCAGCTTCCTATCTTGAATCTCGCCTTGACAGCCTTCGTGAAGAATTCCGTCAGAAACCGCTCGTCGTCCGGGAGCGAGATCAGCAGGTCGCACTCCTCTTCGATCAGAGGCCGCAACTTCTTCATCTTCGGCAGGCCGAATATGCCTATGTCCTTGCGCATGAAGGTTTCCTTCTCGTCAGTGACCGGCCGTACCTCCTTGTTGAAGCGCCGGAAGTCCGAGTAGAGGATTCTGGTCTTTATCCCCCTCTCTCCGAAAAAGCGCATGACCTCGTCCCGACATTCTTCAAACGCGGGGTCAGAGGCGTCGATGATGACGGTTGCCCTCCGTATCGATGATAGGGGAGTCACGCCTGTTGCCTCCGTCGACGCCCATTTTCTGAGTCTGTGTCTCCTGACCGATCTGCCGATGAATCCCATTGTCATTCAGTAGCGCCTTTGGTCTTTGCGATGAGTTCCCTTATCTCCTGCTTTGCCGCCTTCCATCTCGGAATGTCGATCTTTGTCCCGATCACTTCCACGACTTTCGCCGCTATTATCGAGCCGATCTCTCCGCATTCCTTCAGCGGAAGCCCGAGCGAGTGGGCGTAGAGAAAGCCTGCTGCGTATGTGTCTCCCGCTCCCGTCGCGTCGATCGTGTCCGCCGGCCAGGCCTCAATATAGTGGAATTCGTCGCCCCGCCTCACCATCGAGCCGTCCTTGCCGACCTTCACGACCGCGATATCGCAGTGCTTTGCGATTTCGTCAAGAGCGTCCTTCTGCTCCATTCCCGTGAAGGATCTCGCCTCCGTCTCGTTGGCGAAGACGATGTCCACATACTTGTCCACGATGTCGTGCAGGAAAGCCTCGTTCGACTCCACCACATTGTAGGAGGCCATGTCGAGAGAGATGATGCAGCCCGCCTCCCTGGCCATCTCCACGGCCTTGCGGATAAGGTTCTGGTTCTGCACCAGATATCCCTCTATATGAAAATAGTCGTAGCCTTCGAAATATTCCGGCTTCAGGTCTTCCGGTGCGAGTTCGAGCGCCGCACCGAGATACACCGCAAATGTCCGTTCCGCGTTTGGGGCAGTGATGAACACCATCGCTCTCCCCGACGAGCTGGACCCCTTGAGCAGAGTGGACTTTATGCCGTACTGCTCCTGGTCGCTCTTGAAGAGATGGCCGAGCTCGTCGTCGCCGACCTTGCCTATAAAGCCCGACCGCATTCCGAATATCGCCGTGCCTGTGATAGTGTTCGCGGCCGAGCCTCCTGCGACATACTGCACGCCGAGAGGCTTGAGCATGGTCCAGATCTTGTCGCCTGTGGCTCTGTCCACATGCTGCATGCTGCCCTTGGGAAGATGGAACTGCCTGAGGAAACTGTCGTCAGGGAGGACGGCCAGAATGTCCGTCAGTGCGTTCCCCATGCCTAAAATGGATTTCATCTGAATCTGTTTTGTGTACGAGTGAAATGTCTGTTGCGCACAAGACGGACAAAGTTAATAAAAACAAACCGTAAAATAATATAGGTATTTGGCGTTTTTTGGATAACTTTGTGGCCTTGTCCTCGGGGAAGCGGGCAGTTCTGCGGCTCTGTCCGCCGTGAGCCGGACAGAAAGATGGAGACGAAGATGAATCCGAAGATATCCAGGACACTGAAGTATATACTTTCCGCTGCGGTCGCAGCCGTTCTGCTGTATTTTTCGTTCAGAGAAGTGAAGTGGGACGACTTTGTCCGCGGCCTGAAGTCTTGCCGCTGGGGATTCATCGTTCTGTCTATGGCCGCCGGCATCCTCGCATTCTGGCTCAGGGGACTGCGCTGGAGGCAGATTCTCCTCCCGATAGATCCGAGCATCAGCCGTCGCGCCACTTTCAATGCCGTCAACATAGGCTATATCGCTAATTTCGTCTTCCCGCGCATCGGAGAGTTCGTCCGCTGCGGTTTCATCACCCGCAATTCCATGCCGGAGGACGCCCCGTCGGCGGCGCAAGATGGCGCCTGTGATTCCCGGCCGGGACCGACGGACTCCGCCTGCAGGCCTTCTCATGACGGCATAGTCCGGAAGAAGGCCTCTTACGACAAGGTTCTTGGCACTGTGGCCCTTGAACGTGTCTGGGACATGATCGTCATGTTTGCGCTCCTTGTGCTGATTCTCCTCCTTCGCTGGGAAGAGTTCGGAGACTTTTTCCTCGAGAACATGTGGCGTCCGATTGCGCGGACGGTGGATTTCAGCATCTGGTGGATTGTTCTCGGCCTCATCATCCTTGTCTGTCTGGCCGTATGGCGCATTACCGCCTCCCGCGAAGTCAATCCGGTCTCCAGAAAGATCTGCGGAGTGTTTTCCGGTCTTGTCCAGGGCATGGGCAGCTTCATGAAAATGAGGCACAAGTGGCTCTTCCTTCTCTACACTGTCCTCATCTGGTCAATGTACTGGCTTATGAGCGCGTCTACCATGAAGGCGCTTCCTGCACTTGATTCTCTCGGCCTCGCCGACTCATTCTTTCTCATGATGGCAGGCAGTGTCGGCTGGCTTGTGCCTGTGCCGGGAGGATTCGGCTCATTCCATTATATAGTGTCGCTCGCCCTGTCCGTCATCTACGGGATACCCTTTGAGCAGGGCATCATATTCGCCACGCTTTCCCATGAGTCTCAAGCCATCACGATGGCGCTGTGCGGCGGTGCCTCCTATCTCTGCGAGACGCTGCGTCAGGACTGACGCTTTTCTGGTCCCGCAGGCTTTCCCATTCATCTGATTTAGGATTTTTTTGGAGTTTAAAATAAAAGGCATATATTTGTGGTGTATTACTGATTTAGTACACGAGGAGGGTAAGCTAACGCATTATGAAGCGGCCGGTGCTCTCCTCGGGGAGCACAGAGTTGGATTATTTATGAAAAAGATTATGCTTCATAGCGTTACGACTATGTTTCTGAGAAGTGCGGTCATTGTCGCCTCATTGTTGTCACTTCTTCCATTGTCAGCGTTCGGCAGGGTGCAGGGCGACAGGACGCTTCTCGTAAGTGGAGTGGTGACCGATGCTTCTTCAGCCCCTCTCGAGTATGTCACGGTGGCTCTTGCCGACACTTCGGGCACTGTTCTGGCGGGAACCGTCACTGATTCCCTCGGCAGATACGCACTGAATTTATCGGGAAGCGGGATCAGGCTGGCAGACTGCAGAGCCCTCTTCTCATTCGTAGGCTACAGGGAAAAGACCTGCGCCGCATCGGAGCTTGTCGGCAGCCGCTCCGGAAATGTGGTGGAATTTCTCACCGTCTCCCTTGAAGAGGACAGCGAGATGCTCGAGGGAGCGAAAGTTTCGGGCGAGCGGCCGCTGATTGAGCATCAGTTCGACAGACTCGTGCTGAATGTCTCTGAACTTGCGGTCGCCCAGACCGGAGACGCGATGGATGTGCTCAAGAGCTCTCCGGGAGTGACCGTGGACCAGGACGGCAACATCAAGCTCAACGGCTCCACAGTGGCAGTATGGATAGACGGCCGCCCTTCCAATATGTCAGGAACTGATCTGGAGGCCTATCTCAAAGGCAGCGACGGCTCTTCCATAGAGAAAGTGGAGCTCATCACCAACCCGTCCTCAAAATATGATGCGGAGGGCAGCGGCGGTATCATCAACATCAAGACCAGAAAGGGCTTCATGCGCGGCTTCAGCGGCACGCTCGGGGCGCGATACAGGATGCGCTTCGGCCCGAAGACGACATACGGCGGCAACCTCTCCGCCAATCTCATGTACCGAACCGACAGGACAAACACCTTCTTCCAGTACACTCCGAGCTATGACCAGTGGGTGTATGCGGCTCAGGAGATGAAGCTCTACGGCCAGGACAATTCCTTCAGGCAGGAGAGCATGTCAGGGTCCAGGAGCACATACATGTCCCATACCATAAGGCTCGGGAATGACTGGCACATATCCTCCAAGGACATATTTGGCGTGATATTCAGAACAAGCCTCTCCGATGATGACGACGGTTACTATCGGCCGAACTCTGTCAGGGACATTTCCGGTGCCGGGACAGCAGCAGAGGCTCTTTATAGCGAGCTTGAGGGCAACCTCAGTTCCGAGTCCTCAAGCCGGGACTATTCCCTCAACCTCAACTATACCAGGACTTTTGATGAGTCCAAAAGCCAGGAGCTTACGCTGAATGCAGACTATTACAGGAGTCAGAACGGCAACTCCAGCATGCAGCGCAACATATATACATATGTCTCGGACGCCGCCTTATCCTCCGCCGAGCCGCCGGTGAATTTCGGCTTTGACGACTCCATGAGGCGAATCCTCGACCTGTATTCCTTCAAGGCGGACTATTCCCAGTCGTTCTGGAATCAGACCGGTCGTCTGGAGGCCGGAGCAAAGCTCGCCATATCCAATACCCGCAACAGTTACGGCAAATACGCCTACGACTTTGCGGCTCAGGCCTCCGGAGAGCTGACGGAGAGAAACGACTTCACTTATAACGAGCAGGTGTATGCCGCCTATGTGAATGTCGCCAAGAAATTCTCCGACAAATGGAACGCCCAGCTGGGAGTCAGGGGAGAATACACCGTCCAGACCGGCGACTGGCTGAAGTCTTCCGAGGGCAGCCGGACTAGCTACAAGGACTATTTCGACATCTTCCCGAGCGCTTTCGTAAGCTGGACGCCTTCGCAGAAGGTCATCCTCACGGCCAATTACTCCTACAGGATAAGCCGTCCGAAATATTGGCAGCTCAATCCTTTCCGCCAGTATGCCTCTGCCTTCTCATATAGCCAGGGCGACATTGAGCTGGAACCGTCATACAATCATAACGTCTCTCTTACCGCAGTGCTTTTCAGCAGGCTTTCCCTCACGGCGGGGTATTCCATGACCCGCAATTTCAATGACGTCCAGACTCCGATTATGGATGAGAACGGAGTGATGGGGCTTCTCTACATGAATGCCGGCAACCAGCAGAACGTCTTTGCCGGGGCATCCCTTTCCGAACTGCCTCTGACGAAATGGTGGAATCTCACTGCCAATGTCTATTATTATCATCAGGATTTCCAGGCCTATCCATCCATAGCCACGGATTCCTTCGGCGGCTCATTCAGCAATGACGGGGACAGCTTCATGGCATATCTGAGCACGACGTTTTTCCTCCCTAAGGATTTCAGACTCGGCATGGACGGTTTTGTCGCCACTCCGCAGAGTATAGGATATTTTGACGTGAGGGCCATGTGGTCAGTCAACCTGAGCCTCAACAAGACTTTCATGGATGGCAGGGGCATCCTTTCCTTTTACCTGAATGACCTGTTCAATTCCGCTTCTTCCGATCTGGAAATGACAAATGGCGGTGTAGTCACCTACAGGATCATGCAGGAGCAGAGCACAAGGGGATTCTCCATCGGCTTCACATGGCGTTTCGGCAAGGGGGGCAGCCAGCAGCAGAGGCGCAATGTAGGTACACTTGACGAAGAGAGCCGCCTCTGACAAGGCAGCTCTCTCCTGTTTTTCACTATGTCGTTCTTGACATTCCGGACTGCGTCCTCTCCGGCGTTTTCCCTGCTGATTCCGCCGTCCCCGACTTCTTCGATGCCATGGCATCCCGGCCGGGACTCTATTTTAGAGGAGGTCCAGTTCCACAGGACAGTGGTCAGAGCCGAAGATCTCGTTGTGGATTGATGCTCCCTGAAGCCTGTCCTTCAGTCCCTCGGATATGAGAAAATAGTCGATACGCCACCCGGCGTTCTTCTCTCTGGATCTGAATCTGTATGACCACCAGGAATATATGCCGGTCGCATCCGGATAGAAATGCCGGAAGGTGTCGATAAATCCGCTCTCGAGAAGTTCGGTGAATTTGCCTCTTTCCTCATCGGTGAAACCGGCGTTCCTGCGGTTGGTCTTCGGATTCTTCAGATCGATCTCCTTGTGCGCCACATTGAGGTCTCCGCAGACGATCACAGGCTTTGTCTGCTCGAGATTCAGGAGATAGCCCCTGAAATCGTCCTCCCATCTCATCCTGTAGTCCAGTCTGGCGAGTTCATCCTGCGAGTTCGGCACATAGACATTCACAAGGTGGAAGTCCTGCATCTCAAGCGTTATGACCCTTCCCTCATGGTCATGCTCGTCAATGCCGATGCCGTATGACACCGACAGTGGCTCATGCCTTGAGAATATGGCCGTGCCGGAATATCCCTTGCGGTCGGCGTAGTTCCAATATGAACGGTAGCCCTCAAACTCCATGTCCAGCTGTCCGGCCTGCATCTTGGTCTCCTGCAGGCAGAAGAAGTCGGCGTCCAGAGCCTTGAAGCTCTCTCTGAATCCCTTTTCGGCGCATGCTCTCAGCCCGTTCACGTTCCACGATATGAATTTCATCCCGGTTCTGTCTTAATCTTGTTTTATTCGGTTCGATTTTTATTCGGTTCGATTCCGCCGCTCTGTCTATGTCAGAAGGACCACTCCGTGCCGTCCTTCGTGTCCTTGAGCTGTATCCCGAGTTCCTTGAGGCTGTCCCTGATTCTGTCGCTCGTTGCCCAGTCCTTCGCTTCTTTTGCGGCCCTGCGCTCTTCCGTCACCATTTTCATCAGTCCGTCGATGATTTTCTCTGCCTTTCCTCCGGCAGCTTCCTCATCGCGCAGCCCGAGCACTCCGAAGACTATGTCGTCGAACAGTCTGAGCAGGGAGGCGAGATCTTCCCTGCCGAGTACGGTCTTCTTCTCCTTCGCGGAATTGATGAGTCTCACGGCGTCGAAGATGTGCGAAAGCGCGATAGGGGTGTTGAGGTCGTCGCACAGGGCGGAGTAGACCCCCTCGCTTATCGCGGAGATCCCGGTCTCGGGAGCGATGTCAGTGATGAATTCCCCGTAGGCCAGTTCATTCGCCTTATGCCCTTCCGTGCCCCTCACGACAGATTCGACACCTGCTGCTGCGGCCATCTCGCGGAGATCCTTCGCGGCCTGCATCACCCTTCTGAGTCCCTTTTCGGCAGCCTGCAGAGCCTCATTGCTGAAGTCCAGCGTGCTGCGGTAGTGAGCCTGAAGGATGAAGAAGCGGATTGTCATCGGAGAGTAGGCCTGTTCGAGCAGCCTGTGTCTTCCGGTGAACAGCTCCTGCAGCGTGATGAAGTTGCCCAGCGACTTGCCCATCTTCTTGCCGTTGATGGTGATCATGTTGTTGTGCATCCAGTATTTCACTCCGCCTGTCCCTCTGGAAGCCGTGTTCTGGGCGAGTTCGCATTCATGATGAGGAAACATCAGGTCCATCCCTCCTCCGTGGATGTCGAACACCTTGCCGAGGTATTTCTCGCTCATGGCCGAACATTCGAGATGCCATCCCGGGAATCCCTCGCTCCACGGAGAAGGCCACTTCATTATGTGTTCCGGTGAAGCCTTCTTCCACAGGGCGAAGTCGTACGGGGCCCTCTTGTCGTCCTGCCCGTCCAGAGAGCGCGTCCCCTCGCGGGTCTCATCGAGCGACCTGCCGGAGAGTGCGCCGTATCTGTGCCCGGCGTCATATTTTCTGACGTCGAAATACACGGAGCCGTTGCTCACGTATGCGTAGCCCGCGTCCAGAATCTTCTTGACGAGCTCGATCTGCTCTATAATATGTCCAGAGGCTCTCGGCTCGATGGACGGGGGAGCCACATTGAGCATCCGCATGGCCTCGTGGTATCTCAGTGTATAGGTCTGCACGACCTCCATCGGCTCAAGCTCCTCCAGCCGGGCCTTCTTCGCTATCTTGTCTTCCCCGTCGTCGGAGTCGTGCTCCAGATGACCGACGTCCGTTATGTTTCTCACATAGCGCACCTTGTATCCGAGGTGTCTCAGAAATCTCACCAGTGTGTCATATGTCACGCCGGGCCTCGCGTGTCCGAGATGCGCGTCTCCGTACACCGTAGGTCCGCACACATAAAGTCCCACATGTCCGGGCTGCACCGGGACGAACAGTTCCTTCTTTCTCGAAAGTGAGTCCGAAATAAGAAAATCTCTCATGATTGACCGTGTTTTTCAACCTCGCGAAGATAGGCATTTTTTTTCTTTTGGCGGACAATTGCTACATTTGTCTTCCGGGCGTCCGGTCATGGCTGCCGCATGGTAGCGGTACGGGTGGCAAGTGGGACGCGCCGGTTCAGAATCGAGGCGTCATGTCAAGAAAATATGGAATTGAGTCACCAGCCGTTCCTGCCGGTACGGAAGAAATGCCGTATGCTGCGTCGGACGGTTTCGGACAGAGTCAGACAGGATCTCAGGACTCCGCACAGCTGCCGCCGATGGCTTTCGACGGCATCAGGGCCGGATTTCCATCTCCGGCTCAGGATTATATGCGTCCCTGCATAGACCTCAATCGTGAGCTGGTCAGGCATCCCGCCGCGACCTTCTACGGCCGCGTGGTCGGCGACTCCATGATTGACGCAGGCGTTGAGGAAGGAGACATTCTTGTGATTGACAAGTCGATAGAAGCCTCGGAAGGCGATATGTGCGTCTGTTTCGTGGACGGTGAGTTCACCCTCAAATACATCTCTTTCAGAGACCCTTCGCCGTCAGCCTCCGCCACCTCCGCAGTCCGCACCGCCTCTGCCGTCTGGCTGCTTCCCGCAAACGACAGCTATCCCCCGATCCGTATCGAGAATCCCGATTCGTTCATCGTCTGGGGCGTAGTCACATATGTCATAAAAAAGACATACAGGAGGTGAGCCGGTCATGTACGCTCTGGTCGACTGCAACAATTTTTTCGTCTCCTGTGAGCGAGTGTTCCGGCCCGGGCTCGAAGGCAAGGCCGTTGTCGTGCTGTCCAACAACGACGGCTGTGTGGTGGCACGAAGCAACGAGAGCAAGGCTATGGGCATTAAGATGGGCACCCCGTTCTACCAGATAAGGGACATGGTCCGCAGCGGTGTCCTCATTGCCTGTTCCTCAAATTATACCCTCTATGGCGACCTCTCCTCGAGAGTCATGTCAATTCTGGCCGACGCCGTCCCCAAGATCGAGATCTATTCCGTCGACGAGGCCTTCCTCTGCATGTCCGGCATGGAGATGGACAGGATTGCCGTCATCTGCCGCGATTTGGTGTCCCGCGTGAAAAAGTGGGTCGGCATCCCCGTGAGCATCGGCGTCGCTCCCACCAAGACCCTGGCCAAAGTGGCGAGCCATTTCGCCAAGCGATACCCCGGCTACAGAGGCGTATGTTATGTCGATACGGATGAAAAGCGGCTGAAAGCACTGTCTCTCACACCCATAAGCGATGTGTGGGGAATCGGAAGAAAATTGTCGCCCAGAATGGAGAGGCAGGGTATCCGCACGGCTCTCGATTTCGCGGAACGGCCTTTCGATTGGGTGAAACGCGAATATATGCTCTCCGGAGTCAGGACATGGACGGAGCTCAACGGCAGAATCGGCGTGGGAGAGGAGCTTCCGGAGAAACGCAAGTCCATCTGCACGTCAAGGTCTTTTGCTGAAATGACCTCGGACGCTGCGGAAATCGCGTCCAGAGTGTCCGACTTCGCGGCCAAATGCGCCCAGAAGCTGAGACAGGAACATTCGGCGGCAGGGAAAGTGTCTGTCTTCCTGTATACCAACCGCTTCCGGGACGATCTTCCCCAGTACAGCCCGTGTGCATCCGTCGTCCTTCCCGTGGCCGCGAACAGTGCGCAGGAGATAGTTTCTGCCGCCCGTCGGGGTCTGGATACCATATTCAGGCCGGAATATATGTACAAGAAGGCCGGGGTCATCGTGGACGATCTGGTGGATTCGGATTCGGTGCAGATTCCCATTTTCGATTACGATATGGACCTCCGGCGCAGGCAAGACCGCATTTCCGAGGTGATGGACAAGGTCAATTCTTCCGGGCGCAATCTTGTCCGGCTGGCGGCCCAGAGATCAGGAGACTATACTGACGGCATCAGGTGCGACTACCGTTCGAGACGTTATTCCACTGCTCTCGACGAGATAATAGAAGTGAAGTAGGGCCGTTCCGCAGTCAATGGCCGGATTGCCGTAATCTTTGACATTTAAAAGGTTGACATTTGAAGCGAAAAAGTTAAATTTGCGTCATCCAAAAATAAAATCTTCATTATGGTAAAGGTAGATTTGGAAGGATGCAGCTCCTTCGTAAAAGATGCAGAATATCAGAAATATGTGGATAAGGCGCTTGCTGCGCTGGATGTCCTTGAGAACGAGACCGGAGCCGGAAACGATTTTCTCGGCTGGAAGCACCTCCCGACACGCACGCCGGATTCCCTTATCTCGGAATGTGAGGCCATCCGCGACTCGTGGAAGGCAAAGGGAGTCGATCTCGTGGTCGTGATAGGCATAGGAGGCTCATATCTCGGAGCCAAATGCGCAGTTGAAGCTCTTTCGCATTCGTTCGCTTCGAGGCTTTCGACCGTCAGAAACGCGCCGGAAGTGGTCTTCGCAGGACACAATCTTTCAGAAGAATATGCCGCGGAGCTCATGGATCTGATGCAGGAGCGCAATGTCGCAGCCGTTGTGATATCCAAGTCTGGAACGACGACTGAGCCTGCGGTTGCATTCCGACTCATCAAGCAGTACATCGAGACGCGCTATGGATCGTCCGAGGCCGCAGAGCGCATCGTGGCCGTCACAGATGCCCACAGGGGAGCGCTCAAGTCTCTCGCCACTCAGGAAGGCTACAGGACATTCGTGATTGAAGACAATGTCGGAGGCCGCTTCTCGGTGCTCACTCCTGTCGGCATCCTGCCTATTGTTCTGGCGGGCTTCGACATGAGGGCCATGCTCAGGGGCGCCGCAGAAATGGAGGAAGCCACGTCCCGCAGAGACGCCTCTAATCCGGCGGTCGAGTATGCCGCAATGCGTAACCTTCTGTATGATAACGGTAAAAAGATAGAGATTCTCGTCTCCTACAATCCTAAGCTCCAGTATCTCGGAGAATGGTGGAAGCAGCTCTTCGGCGAGTCTGAGGGCAAGGACGGAAAAGGCATTTTCCCGGCTTCGGTAAGCTTCACTACCGACCTCCACTCAATGGGACAGTATATTCAGGAGGGGGAGCGTATCCTCATGGAGACGGTCGTCACTGTCGAGAAGAGCAGACGCAGCGTCACCATATCCAGCGACCCGCAGAATCTGGACGGGCTCAACTTCCTCACCGGAAAGCATATTGAGGAATGCAACGCCATGGCTGAGCTCGGCACGAGGCTCGCTCACATCGACGGCGGAGTGCCGCAGCTTTCAGTCGCCATAGAGAAGATCGACGAATACAATCTCGGGTCGCTCTTCTATTTCTTCGAGAAGTCATGCGGCATAAGCGCCTATATCCTTGGCGTCAATCCGTTCAATCAGCCTGGAGTAGAGGCCTATAAGAAAAATATGTTTGCCCTGCTCGGAAAGCCTGGGTATGAGGCGCAGGCCGAGGCTCTGCATGAGCGTCTCGGCAAGTGACCTCTTGCGGACACCGATATCCAGATGCAGACAAGGCAGACAGACAGGGCACGGTATTTCCGTGAACTTGCAGACACAAGTCAGAGACATTTCATCCCGTATCTCTCCGCGTTCACTCGTATAGAGAGCGGGATGAATGTTCTTGAAATCGGCTGTGGAGAAGGCGGCAACCTGCTCCCGTTCGCACGCATGGGGTGCCGGGTCACAGGAGTTGACCTCGCGTCGGGAAAGATAGCCAACGCGAGGCGCTTCTTCGATGAAGCCGGTGCGGAAGGGCGTTTCATCGACTCGGACATCTTTGCTCTCAGGGAGCTGGAAGAGACCTTCGATCTCGTCATCTGTCACGACGTGCTTGAGCACATCGGAGACAAGCGTGGCTTTCTCTCGGGGCTTGCCCGTTATCTCAAGCCCGACGGGATAGTGTTCATGGCGTTCCCGGCATGGCAGATGCCTTTCGGAGGGCATCAGCAGATCTGCCGGAGCCGCATTCTCTCCCATCTTCCGTTTTTCCATCTTTTGCCACGGAGACTCTATGCCATGGTGCTCAGAGCCGGAGGCGAAGAGGAATACCGTGTGCGGGAACTTCTTGAGATAAAGGACACCCGACTGCCGATCGAGCTTTTCGAACGCCTCCTTGACGATCTCGGGAAGTCCGGTCAGAAAGTCAATGTCCTCGACCGGACCCTGTATCTCGTCAATCCTCATTATGAGAGCAAATTCGGGCTGAAGCCTCGCCGTCTGCCGCCGATTGTGGCCGCAATTCCGTATCTGAGGGACTTTTTCTCGACTTCCTGCTTTTATGTGCTGAGATTTTCATGAATTTCATTTTCAGTTCAGATTCCCGGCGCAATTTTGCACCGGAAACAAATTAAAAGCATAATAATCATGAAGAAGATCATCATTTCAGCCCTTGTCCTCATCGGAGGCTTCATAAGTGCAAATGCGGATGACCGCGAACGTCCTACCACAGTGGACAAACTTCCTGCTCCGGCGCAGCAGTTCCTCAATGAGCATTTCAAGGATCTCACCATAGCATTCGTGGTTGAGGATCCGAAGATGACGGGATCTGAGTACGAAGTGACATATACAGACCGTACTGAAGTGGATTTTGCTTCGGACGGCACATGGAAAAGCGTCGAGCGCAAATACAGCCCGGTCCCTTCATCCGTGATTCCGGATAAGATTGAAGATTTCGTGGCGAAGGGCAATTTTCAGGGGCAGTATGTCAAGAGCATTTCAAGAAATGCCTATTCATGGGAGATTGACCTCTCGGGAGGCCTCGAGATCAAGTTCGACGCCTCGTTCAACCTCATCGGATACGATGACTGAGGGATACGATGACTGAGCAGGCCACGGTCTGAATGCGGAAATGCAAAAAGGAGGGAGTTCGGCAGTTCGCCGGACTCCCTCCTTCCCGTTATGTCGCGGCCCTTTGGCCGCCGCGCTACAACTCTCCGTCGTATTCAAGCGTGAACGGTGTGCCGTCAATCAGATTCACATCCAGACTGACAGAGAATGAGTCTCCTCCTTTCGGAGTGACTCTGAACGTGCCCTGCTGAAAGTCCCTGTACATGGAATAGTACCAGACGGGATCCTCATATACGAAGATGTATTCACCGTTGTTTCCGAGCGGATTCATGTTGTCATTGACGTCATGTGTCTCGCCGTCGGCAAAATATTTCTGCAGTCCGAATATTATGAAGGTGGTAAGAGATTCCGAGTCCGGAGCCAGAGGAGAGAACGTGAAGGTGTAGTAGTAGTCGTTCTCGTCGCAGGTGGCCGTCAGTATGTCATGCGTCTCCTTCCCGAATGAGTATGTGCCGAAGACTTCCGAAGGCACGGTCGTCTGCCCTCCGTTTCCTCCTGTCTGTCCGTTGTCCGGTGTCTCTTTCTGGCATCCGGCAGGAAGCAGAAGTGTCGCCGCGGACAGTGCCGCGGCGGCGGTTTTGATAAATCTTCTGATCATGGTTCTTATGCTATTCAACCACTACTGCAGTTCCGGAGTAATGTCCGATGAGATCGCCGTAAGTTGTGAAATCGAGCGCAATCTGATCGCCCTCAAGAGAGACTGTCACTGTCCCCATGTCAGGGAACTGCCATGTGTTGCCTGAAAATTCGATCTTCATGTCTTTGTAGGTCGAGAACCCTGCGGCTTCTCCGTTGACTGCTTCAGCCGGGATGGAGATATGAATTGCCCCCATGTCCTCAAATTCGCTGACGTATTCCAGTCCTCCGACCTCGCTGACATAGATATGCCAGAGCACGGCGTCACTCTTGTCGACAAGCACAGACTGGATGGCTTCAGTAGTCCCGTCGTATGTGAACTCATTTGGCTCTTCGGGCACATAGTCTCCTGATACGGCCGTTCCGTCAAAGCTGACGGCAACTTCTTTCCCGTCACCGAAAGTCACCGAGATTTCTGCCGTGAAAGACGCAGGGTCTGAGCCGCTTCTGCTTACGCTCATGGTCCCGGTAGTCCCTTCAGAGTCTCCCTGCATCGCGTAGGACATCTCTCCTGTCATCTGGTCCATATAAGCGAGATAGAAGTATTTGTCTGTAGAGGTGAGGTCAATCTCATTGCCCGTGAGGTCGTCCTCATTCATCGCCAGGCAGAAATATCCTGTCGCGAGTTCAAGCATCTCGTCCAGATAATATACTTCGCTCGCAGTGAAATACAGATAGACATAGTTCGTGCCCTCCATCGGCATGTCCATGTAGAATGCGGCCCTGACAGGTTCGGAGGCATTGTCTACGGTTATGGTATTTCCTTCCTCCGGGGTAGGATCCGAGAGTGTCGCAGTGGCGTTTACTCCGATTTCAGTGCCGTCGTTGAGCCTTATGGCGAGAAGCAGAGAGCATTCTCCGCTCTCCTCGTCCATATCGATTCTTACCTTGCCCTCATCGAGCATATCGCTTGTGAGCGGTGATGCCGTCAGATTCTGCAGCGTGTAGTAGATGGTGATGAGCTCTTCCTTGAGGTTGATTTCCTGATTGAGGAACTGAGGCAGCATCATTGTCTGGACGAAGTCGCCTGCGAGCAGCTCGTCATACGAATCCGTCACCGTCAGACCTGCCGTAACCAGCACGCTTCCCTCGTACGAGTCCGCGAATGCCGTTCCCACTGCGGTTTCCGTGCCGTTCACGACGATAGTGTTGGCTTTTTCGGGGTACGAAAGTTCTTCCGGCGCCATTGTCAGCCCTGACCACAGGGCATTGCCGGAGAAAGCCTTGCCGTCAGTGAGCGTCATCCTGAAGTCTATTGTCGCGGAGTTCTCTCCATTCAGAGTGAGCGACAGGCTGCCTTCGGTTATCGCGCTGTTGTCTTCGGCGCTCACCTCCACCGCTGTCTCGCCTTCTTTTGAATACAGCAGGCTGAATCCGGCCGGAGCAGCCTTCAGATCTATTCTGTAGGTATTGTCGTCCGACTCTCCTCCTCCCATTATGATTCTGACGTATTCCGTTCCTTCAATCTCTCCGAGTGTGGTTACGCCTTCTTCGGCGCAGAGCCATAATGTTCCTGTAGCCTCGTCCTCAAGCACCGTCTTGATGTCCGTCACGGTGCCGTCGAAGTAGATGGCGTTTTCGAGTGGCTCAGGATCCGTGTGGTCAGGTCCGGACGTGTTTTCCCTTTCGCATGAAGCGAAAGCGGCCACAGCAAGCGTAGCTGCTGCCAGCCTCATGAATTTCATAGTCTTGTTCATTTTCTCAGTGATTGGTTTAATTGATCATTTTCGTGCTATCAGGATCGCATTTGAACGGCAGCTGCGTCCGTGCGTTCCATTACAGGGCAATCGGCCCTTCGGTAGTCCATACTCCGCTCACCTTATGTGCGGGATCTCCGCAGTCCGTGAGCGCGATTGTGATTTTGTGCGCGTCTCCGTCACGCTCTACCGTCACGGTTCCGCCGGTGATGCGCCCGTAGTTCAGCCATTCGTCTTCTTTCAGTTCCTGATACCAGGTGCCTGTATTGTCGCTGAATACGTTTGCCCGGCCTTCCACCACGCGGAAAGGCACAATGTTCTCTTTAGGCATGTAGGAGCCGTTGGATATCCTGTTGGCCATCACATATTCTCCTGCCGGTATTCCGTCAGCTGGATCCGACTCCCACGGAACGAAGAGCTCAAGATGAAGCAGCCGTCCGGTGCCGGTAGGGTAGTTCTTTGAAATGTCGACTCCCTGCTCTGCAAGATACAGCAGGAACATCCGGTAATTCTGCTCACCTGTTGCGAAAAAGTCGCCCATGTCGATAAGTCTCGCCTCAGTGAGTCCGCTCAGGTCGACGTCTTCAGTAAGATTGGTGTTCGGAATTTCCTGTCCCGAGCTTCCGGAGTCTGACCTGTCCACGGGATCGAAGTCGCCGGTGTAGCTGAAGTAGCGTTTGACGTATTGTCTTCCCACCAGCACGCCATCTGCAGTGAATGTGCCGTCTCCGTTGTCTGCAATGGAGAATGATCCTTCACGGATGAGGTCAGCCTCAAATTCGGTCTGTCCTTCGGGGATGTCACCGAAGAATGTTCCGACGGGCATCGTGATGCTGCCGAGCGGAGTGTCGTAGTTGAATATCTCCCCCTGGATGTAGGTATATTCGGACAGCCCCATCGCGCTCGGCATGGAATATTCTCCCTTCAGATAGTTGAGCGACGGTTCCTGTGCCTGATTGACAGGACTGTAGAAATTGATGCAGAGATACTGTCCCGCTCCCACCGGATATCCGTCCACAACATCCATGTCAGTGTAGAGGTTGAGGATCCACTCGTCGGGTGCTTCCTCGTCGCCTCCGTTGCCATAGTAGATGAGATTGGCGTTGACATAGTCCGGCCGCTGGGGAACCGCCTCCTGGAATCCGCCGTCCGGAGGAGTAAGGCCTCCGTTGTCGGTATCATCAGCTTCTTTTTGGCATGATGCGGCTGCAAGTAGTGCCGCAGACAGAATCATTGCGATCTTGAAGTGGTGCTTCATAAGAAAAGCTTTAATTCATTTAAATGGTCAATAGAAAATATCGGAATAATGCAGATTGTCTGCATTGTTTTCGGAAGCAGACACGAAATGCCTGATGCTGCAAATTTACGAAGAACTTGCGGATTAAGCAAAAAAGGGAACGGCCATCCTTTGACCGTTCCCTTCATAAGACTTCGCGAGCGCATTTCCTACAGGAATTTGCCCGGATATGCTTCTGCGTTTTCCGTGGACTTGAGTGCCGCCCTGTGTGAGATGTTGTCTCTCACCTCGCTCGGAATGGCTGTCTTTGCATAGACGCATTCCTCAGACCCTGCGGTCATTGTGAGAGTCGCACCGTCTTCAGAGAGCGACACCGTGTATGAAGCGCCCCAGGAGGTTCCGTCAGAGTAGGTCCCTGACGCCGTATAGCCTGAGATGCTGTAGGTGCCGGAGTAATGGGCATACATCTCGCTGTCCTGAAGCCGCTCGAAGGTCTCGAACGATCCGTCGCTCCCGAAGTAGAGATATATGTCGAGCCCCTCTCCTCCGAACATTGAGTCGGTGCCGGTCCCGTTGAGCGTCGACAGCTTCCATTCTCCGCTCATGTCCACCATGGCAGGATCACCGCCGTCTTTCTTGCAGGCGATCGCGCTGACCATGAGCATGAGAGCTGCAGCTGCTTTCAAAAGTCTTCTCATCATTCTGTACCGGTGGCTGGATTACTTTCTGAATGATTTGTACGACTCGGCGACAGTAACGATGCCTCCGTTGAGAGTCTTGCCGTCAAGTTCCCTTGAGACAGTCTTTGGCGCAGCGGCTTTTGCAGAGGACGTTCCGCCCTGATACTCGCTCAAAGTGAACGGGAATGTAGGGGCGGGATTATTGAATGAGTAGTATCCGCTGTTCTGCACAAACACCATGAACTGCATGGCCTCGACAGTAGCTACAGGAGTTCCTGCGTTGTCGTACAGCTGGGCGCCGCTCACAGTGATCTGATTGCCGGAAAGCTCGCCAGTCGCGATTCCCATGCCGTAGTCTGTCGCTGTCGACTGTCCCTGGTAAGTGAAGGTTCCGAAGATGCCGAGGCTTCCTACCCCGGCATCGGTGTTTACGCTCATGCCGACGTCATGGCACATGAATGCCAGTCCTTCTGTAGAGTCATACAGTGCGATGATGCTCGGGAAGAATGGTTCGCCGTCAATCCAGCCCTGATATCCGTCGACCTGATAGATGCCGAGACCGTCGTTAAGGATCTGATTACCGTCGATTTCTGAGCCTGTAGTGCCCAGTGGAGTTATAATGACAGGGTTCTGCTCTCCTTCCAGAGTGTATGCCCATGTTCCCGCGTAATTCAGGTAGTCACCGTTCTCCGCAGGTGCGGCGATGTTGACCTCGGCTCTTGCCCAGAGTCCGGTGTAGTTTCCGTCAGTGTTGGCGCCGATGGCGTATAAATACCAGTCGCCTGCAGCGAGTGCACTATATGGGTCCTCAGTGCTTCCGTAGATGAGGATGTCGTCCCAGCCGATCTGGCCCTCATAAGAGTCGATCAGGTCCTGATACTGCTGAACGCAGCTCTGGATGAATTCTTCCGTGCCGTTGGTGCCGGAATAGTACTCGTCAAATGTAGCCTTGTCGATGGCCATAGTGAAGTAACCCTCCTGAGTGTCGGTCGTAGTACATCTTACGATGTCGCTGATGGAGAGTGTCTGATCATACACGATTCTTCCGCCGTAGCTCATTTCCCAGGCGGTATTCTCCTCGATTTCACCAACTACTCTGCCTGAAGTGAATTCGTCCACAGCAGGAGTCCCGTAGACAGTGCCGTCGCTGGTGAGGCCGGTGACGATGGCCCTGTAGTTCGTCTTCGGCTGAAGCCCCTCAAAGGTAACGGCTCTGTTTCCGGAGCGGAGGACTGAAGCCACGTCGCTCAGGCCTGCGACTTCAGCAGCCACGATGTCATTCACGTTGCCTGTGAGGTCCTCTGTGTAGAAGCAGTACCATGTAGCTTCCGAATTGGTGCTTGTCACAGCTGCAGTTGCGCTGTTGCTCTCTGCAGAGATCACGGACACGGTGAAGGTTGCGTCGGTTATGGCGCCGTTCCCTCCTTGCTCCTCTGTCTTGCAGCCTGTGAAAGTCATGGCAAGCATTGCAGCTCCCAATGACATTAAACTGTAGGTTCTTTTCATGTCAATATGTTTTTAATAGCTGTTAAATGTCTTTATGACTGTCTGTTCTTTTCTCTTCTCATATCCTCCGCCCGGACGGAAGCCGCGCGGAGTGGTTTCACGATATTGTCAGAGCCAGCCTCCGTTGTCGGATGCCACGTTTCTCGCGAGAATTGATATCTCTCTTGAGATCTCAGTTCCTCCCATGCCGGAGCTGCTTCCGACGGTGTCACCGCCCGCGATTGCTGACACTGTCAGTTTTGCCGAGCCTGCAAGCACCGGAGTGAATACGAGGTATCCGTTCACGACTGACGGCGTTGAGTCAAGGCCAAGTGCGGCCCTGTCATCGGAGCTCATTTCGACCCCTGTATAAGTGAGTCTCGTCGCCCCTGCGCCGAAGAAGTCCTCCATGGACACGGTCTGCTGCTCTCCGACCTTGACCGTAACGCAAGGCGTGCCTTCCACATTCATGAGAAGTCTCCACGCGTCGATGTAGCCTGTTCCCATATGGCCTCTATAGTTGGCGAGATTGAGGTTGCCGAGCTGTCCCTGATAGTAGAGGAGCGTGTACTTCGTTCCCGTCAGGAACTGGTCTATGTCGTTGACCGAGCCGTACAGCATTGCTGTAAACTCGTCTCGCGTGAATGTCTTGCCGAGATCCTTTGCGTATGAGAGTCCGAGAGCGGCAACTCCTGAGACATGCGGACAGGCCATCGAAGTTCCGGCCATGTATCCGTAGTCGGTAGAGGAATATTCCCCTGTCGGGTTGCCGTCGCTGTCGGTTATCTGAAGCGCGACTGTAGGCATGGTGGAGAGTATCTCTGCTGTCGGATAAGACTGTCCGTTGCAGATTTCCTCTCCTCCCGGAGCCGCGATGTTGCATCCCGGGCCGTAGTTGGTGTAGTAGGCCGGCTTGTTGTCAATTGCAAACGCTGTCACGGCTATGCACTTCCTGTATGCCGCAGGGTATCCGGCCATGTTTCTTGCCTCGTTGCCGGCGGCGAAGATCGCGAGACCTCCGTCAAGGATGTCGTTCGGCTCTTCCACGAAAGCGTCAATAGCTGCCGCTGTCGCAGTTCTGGAGAACATATAGTCTGACTGCATCACACCGGCATTGTAGCCCCATGAGCACTGTATGATGTGCGCACCTTTGGCAAGAGCATAATGGATCGCGGCCGAGGTGGCTGCATCGCTTCCTCCTCCTGTGCCCTTCATCACCTGAAGGCTCATGATGCGCACTCCGTCACCGTTGCCGCTTCCACCTGCAACTCCGGCCACGCCCTGCCCGTTGTTGCTGACTGCTGCCACTGTTCCGGCTACATGGGTGCCGTGGCCTGAATCACCGTAGTTGTCCCAGGTGATTTCTCCGGTGATGGTCGGCGCGTTGGCGAAGTTGGCTCCATGGATGTCGTCCACGATGCCGTTGTCATCGTCGTCAGTGTTGTTCCCAGCTGTCTCATCAGGATTAGTCCACATGTTGGCCTCAAGATCCGGATGATTCCACTGCACTCCTTCGTCCAGCACGGCTACGATGACGCCATTGTTGCCGCCGGTGAGTCTCCATGCGTCGGCTACGTTGATGTCTGCCCCCGAGCGTGCCGTAGATCCGAGGCTGATGTCTCCCATGTTGGAATAGTGCCACTGAGATGCGAGCATCTCGTCATTGAAATACTCAGAGGCCGCGCTCTTCACAGCAGCTGTCGGTACATACTTTCTGGAAACGCCGTCGGAGGCCTTTACCCATGCGGTGTTGTACTGCACGCCGGTGACATAGTCAAGTGCTGCAACCTTCATTGCGGCCGTCTCCAGATCCTTGTTCTCCGGGATGCTGAGCACATACCACTGGTCGAGGCCGTACTTCCTGTTGATGGCTGCCGTCCTCTCGTCGTAGTCCGGGAACAGCCTCTTGAAGCCGGAGGCATTCAGTTCGCTGAACACCTTGTCCATTTTCGCCATTCCGCTGACGAGGACTCCGCCGCTCTTGGTGACGGCCGGTCCTGCCTCTGAGGCAGCCTCGGCGTTCACCCTGACGATGAGTCCGCCAGGAATCGCGTCCATGGTGGTGTTGATGATCTTGCTCTGGACAGACTGGCTTTCAGACTGCCCCGTACTCAGATTGTCCTCTGCGCAACCCGTGAGGGCCGCACAGAGAACAACTGACGCCATGACCGCAGATGCGGCCCTGATGTTTCTGTTCAACATTTACAACAAAATTTATTATCGTTTCGCTAATTAGTTCAGCTGGAACGTGTCGGGGTCGAACAGGTAGCCTCCGAGTCCCGGAATGTTGTAATACAGGTCAAAAGTGAAAGTCCGGGTCTCCGTGTTGAAGTTGCTTCCGTCCTCCGGAGTGGCATAGATCAGTCCCTCTCCGAAGTCGACTCCGGTTGCGAATGACGCGCCTGAAGCGAACGTCACTACTTCACTCTCTTCACCGGCCCACTCAAACACTATAGGATCTGCCGAATTATCCCAGAGCTTAGCTATCCTGTAAGTCTTGAGCGTCGGTGAGTACTCCAGTGTCGCCGACACGGGACGCGTGAACATGTCACAGGTGTATGAGCCCGTCGCATATCTCTGATAGTCCTCACGGATGACGGTGAAAGTGACGGAGGTCTCGTTCATACCATATATCAGAGCGTATTCCGGAGCGGGAATCGAGATTTGGTATTCGTATTCCTTCTGAATTTCAAGCATATCCGGGTCTATCGTCACCGTAAATGTGGCTGAACTCTGCCCTGCTGCGAAAGCGAGTGGCGACACTTCCATGCTGGTCGTATTGTTTCCCGTCACATTGAGAGGTACGACCACTTCTCTGGTCGCGTCATCTCTCTGTGCCGTGAACTCAATCTCGATTGACTTTGTTCCTATCTGGTAGGCGTAGTCGCCTGACTGCCCTGCCGTGAAGTAGATGTTGTAGCTGTCCGCAGAATCGCTCTGTCCCGGCTGGTATTCGTCATTGCCGCAGGCGACGGCCGTCAGCAGGAGAGCCGATGCTGATACAAATGAAAGATATTTTGTGATTTTCATGTCGTCTGAGATTTTCATGTATTTACTCTTGAACCTCAAGCATGCCTGACGGGTCCGGATTGTTGACCTCATTGGTTATGCCTGCGTTGGACTGCATTTCGCTCACCGTGTTGATTGCCAGGTTCCACTGAGGCGATCTGCCGGTAGTGTTGAACTGCCATATCGACGGATGGTTCGATTTCGTATAGGCCCTTGTTATGCCTTTGTCAAGCCTCTTGTAGTCATAGAAGAGGATGCCTTCTCCCCAGAATTCGATTCTCTTCTGGAGCATCATCTCGTCAATGAACAGTCTGAGGTCGCCCTGAACATCTGTTGAGCAGTCATACTGTCCGTCGGTAGTCCTGTAGCTCTGCATGAAAGTGTTGAGAAGGCTGACTGCCTGAGAGATGTCGTAGTGAGCTATTGCTTCCATCTCGATAAAGTACATCTCCTCCACTCTCATCAGCGGGTGGTCTGCCGGACCACCTGTCACGTTGTCATTCATCTCGCCCATGACAGGCCTGAATTTGATGGATTCGTATGCAACGGCAGGATATACATTTCCTCCTTCATTGACATTTCCGTTGATGAAGGTATTGTGGTCTGTCTCGCTGCCTGCGAATTCGTAGTCGATCTCCTTTGTTCCGCCGAACTGTGTCCACGCAGGGTCAAGCCAGGAGAGCTTTCTGAAGTCATTGTCAGGAATCTGCTCAAAGAGTCTTACGTTGATTGCCGGCTGGCACATAGGAGCGTATCCCCAGAGGGCTTCCGTGCTCATGTGTGCATTGAACTGCAGAAGGTTGTTGATCTGTTCGGATGATACTGTGAGCCCCCAGATCCACGAGTTGTTTGATGAACCGTTGTTGAATCCGTTGGATGAATCTGTCCACTCTGCCTGCGTGAGAGGGGTCTTGCCGCTCTGGCTGATCGCCCTGCGCGCGTATGTCGCAGCCTGCTCGAATGCAGCCCTGTCGCCTGGATCATTAGCTGCCACCGTGGAGTTGTTTTCACCCCAGTAGCCCTGCTCGAGATAGGCTCTTGCATAGAGTCCATATACTGCACCAAGAGTCGGACTTGAATAGTTCGTACCGGCGGTGGCGAGATAAGTCTCCGCTTTCTTGAGGTCTTCAAAGATGAAGTTGTAGAGATCCTCTCTCGTTGCGCGAGGATTATTCATCGCTTCGTCCTCGGTGGTATTTTCAGTGACTATCGCCACGGTCAGACCGAGAATGCTCTGAGGCACTTCGTAGCTTCCGACTACGCTTTGTCCTGTAGTCACGACTTTCGGCTCATAGAGTCTCGCGAGGTCGAGGTAGCACATCGCTCTGTATGCGTATGCCTGTCCGAGATATCCGAGCATGGTGTCGGTGGTCTCCTCGCTATCCGGGTCGATTGCGCCGATCACGTCATTGCAGAGCTTGATCCATGTGTAGTAACAGGACCAGAAGTATGCCACAGGCCATTCGTCGTCTCCCTGTCCGATGTTGTACGGATAGAAGTAGAACTGCAGCGCGTTGAAGTTGCCGGCAAAGGCTATGTCCTCAAGCATCAGGTCTGTCGCTATGTGAAGAGCCGGAATCCCGAAGTCTATCTGTGTGCCGTACTGAGCAAAGTATCCGCTGGTGTTCATCTTCATCATTGATGCGGGTATGCCATTGGCCATGCCGGCGAGCGCGAGATCGGAGTTCACCACCTGATCCTCCCTCTGCGTGCTTCCCATCGGGTAGGTCTCTTCAATACATCCGGTCATTACACTTGAGGCTGCAAGGCCCGCAAGTATTATGCTGATTATTCTAGTCTTCATTTTTCGTCAATTCTGATTTTACTGCTTGTCAGAAAGTAATGTTGATTCCGCCTGAGAGCGTTCTTACTGGAGAGTTTACGGCGTTGTTGGTGCTGCCGCTGAAGCTGTATCGAGGATCGAGCCCCTTGCGGTATGACCAGTACACTATGTTGTCGCAGGAGACGTAGAGTCTGAGTCTGCTTACCTTGATCTTCTGAGTAAGTCTCTCAGGGAAAGTGTATCCTATCTGGGCGTTCTGGAAGTTGAGATAGCTTGCCGGAACGAGGAATCTGTCTGATTTTGACGATGTGTACTGATCGCCGAACTGCCATCTCGGGAAGTCGCTGTCAGGATTTTCCGGAGTCCATGCCTGTTCGATGACGTCCTTGTGGATGTTGCCGCCCGTGGAAGTTCCGACAGGAGATGACACGAGGCCTGCATAGCCTGAGTCATAGGTGAGACCTCCGATTGAGTATGTGAACGATGCCGACACGTCGAAACCGTAGAATGAGAGGCTTGTACCGAAACCTCCGTAAAGATCCGGAGTAGGGTCTCCGCAGAGGTAGTCCGTCGCCTCGGAGTAGGTCTTCGTGGTGGTTGTGCCCACTACTTCTCCTGCCTCGTTCGTAATATCTCTATACCAGAGCGGTTCACCCGTGCTGTGGTCAACGCCCGCATACTTAGGCATGAGGAATGTGTAGATAGGGAGACCTTCGCCATAGAAGGAAGTTCCGCTTCTGTATCCTTCATGTCCTTCGAATTTTGCGGTCTTGTTGTCGTCAGGAATGCGGAGAATCTTGTTGGTGTAGTGAGTGAAGTTCAGGTAGGCATCCCATCTGAAGTTCTTTCTCTGCATCAGCACTCCGTTGAGTGAAACCTCGATACCGGAGTTTCTCATGTCTCCCACATTGTCGTAGTATCCGCTGTATCCGATGGAGTCAGGGGTGTAGAAGTAGAAGAGCATGTCCGAAGTCAGGCGGTAGAAATATTCTACTGTACCGGTGAGCCTTCCTCCCCAGAAGTCGAAGTCGGCTCCTGCGTTGAAGTTGGTGTTGGTCTCCCATGTGATCTCCGGATTACCCTTCGAGTTGAAGATGACGGCTATGTCGCCGGCTCCGCTCTCGATCGTATATGTGTCGAGGTATCTGTAGTTTCCGATGTTGTCGTTACCCTGGGATCCTATGGAAGCCTTGAGCTTGAGCATGTCGATCCATGATGCGTTGAACCACGGCTCCTTGTTGATCAGCCAGCCTGCTCCGAGAGACCAGAAGTTTCCCCAGCGGTGGTCCGGATGGAATCTCGAGGATGCGTCCCTACGGTATGAGGCGCTAAGGAAGAGCTTTTCAGCGTAGTCATACTGAGCTCTCACGAAGTAGCCCTCGTTGTTGTAGCTGTCGTATGCCGACGATGCGCTTTGCATGTCGCTGACTGCTCCGTTGAGCTCGGTGTTGTCGATGGAGAACATGTTTGACTTGGCGGCACCGAGATCGTAGCTTGAAGTCGAGTAGTTCTCATGACCGAGGAGGACTGACACATGGTGTATGTCGGCGAATGTCCTGTCCCAGCTGATGAGCTGCTGCATGTTGAAGTAGTAAGTCCTCGCATGATTCTTGGAGATGATGCCGCCCATAGAGGCAAACTGTCCGTAGTAAGGGTTCTGCACCGATGTGCTCCTCGTCTCGTCGAGTCCCATTCCCACATTGAAAGTGAACTTGAAGTCCTTGAGGAAATTCACTTCGGCGTATGCGGTTCCGTTGAGAGCGTTTCCTTCAGAGTTGCTCTTGTCGAGGGTGAGCGACTGGAGCGGGTTGGCGTTGTTCATCACCGGACGGACCTGTCCTGCGTTTGCGCCGGCACCATAGTCGTACCTGATGTTGCCTCTGTCGTCCACCATGATGTTGCCGTTTCCGTCACGCATGTACACCGGATAGATCGGAGCGATGGCCGATGCGAATGCGAACACGTTTCCGGTACTTGAACTCGATCCTTCGTCTGAGTTTCCGTTGTTCCAGTTGAATTTGGTGTAGGCTGCGTTTGCACCCACTTTCAGCCAGCTCTTTGCCTGATAGTCAGCCTTGAGTCGTGCTGAGTAACGGTACATGTCAGAGCCGTCTATGATACCCTTGTTGTTCAGGTAGCCGAATGAGGCGAAGATCGACGCCTTGCCTGTGGTTCCCGACACGCTCACATTGTATTCCTGTCTGAGCGACTGGGTGTATGTCTCGTCCACCCAGTTGTCAGGGTAGAGGTAGTATTCCTGTCCGCCGTAGGTCACCCTTCTTCCGAGAGTGGCGTTAGGATTGACCTTTCCGTTGGTTCCGATGAACGCCTGTCCCTCAGGCACGGTGAATACCTGATATCCGAGACCTCCGTTGCTGGAAGAGCCTGCCACATTGTTGTTGGCGGTGAGATGAGCCTCAGCTGCCGACATGCCTCTTCCGTAGCGGTAGTAGTTGTAAAGTGCGCTATAGTGAGCCTCATAGTACTCGGCAGGGTTCGTGATGTAGTCGTACTCCTGAAGAGCCTTCGTGTTCCATCCCCACTTTGCGTCTATGTTGACTATCGCGTCTCCCGACTTGGCTTTCTTGGTGGTTATCATGATGACTCCGTTGGCTCCGCGGGCACCGTAGAGTGCGTTTGATGCGGCATCCTTGAGGACGGTCATTGACTCGATGTCGTTCGGGTTTATGTTGTTCATGTCTCCGCTATACGGAACTCCGTCAATCACATACAGAGGCGAGTTGCCGGCATTGATCGAGCTGACGCCTCGAATCATTATGGACGGAGACTGCCCGAGAGATCCTGATGAGGTAGTCATCTGCACACCGGCAACGACTCCTTCGAGAGCTCTCGTGACGTCGGAGGACTGTACCTTCGCGATGTCTCCGGAGTTGACCACTGTCGCAGACCCGGTGAATGATTCCCTTGTGGAGGTTCCGAATGCGACCACAATCGTCTCGTCCAGCATTTCCGTGTCCGGACTGAGGCTGACGTTGAGCGTCGACTTCCCGTCCACGCCGATTTCCATGGTCTGGTATCCGATTGAAGAGAAGATGAGAACGGCATCCTCATGTACGAGAATGGAGTACTTTCCGTCCGCGTCGGAGCTGCCGCCAGTCAGTGTCCCCTTGATCTGGATGGATGCGAAAGGCACCGGTTCTCCGGTCTCGGCATCCGTCACAGTTCCGGTCACGTTGACGTCCTGGGCGTACAGCGTGGTCACAGCCAGAACTGACAGCAGAGAGAAAAAGAATTTGATTTTTCCCATTGTTGAACCTTTTAATTAAACATAAATATTGAATGATTTTTTGCGTTCCCATTGCGGCGTCCGCAGTTCGGTTTTTGCGGCGTCTTGCCGTCCGTGCCGCACCCCCGGCGCTGCACTTTTAAATGGGCGTTTTTCACAGCAATTGCCAACAAAGATGATAATAATAAATCAGTATTCCAAATGTTCCCAAAGTTATAATTCAGATTCAAATTAACTTCTGGCTAAACTTTGCGTATCAATCAGTAAGTGAAGATGTCGTAAAATTGATAAAGTGTAACGGCTCGCAAAAAATCGTTTGCAAATGACAAAATTGTGCGTATTGTCTAAATTTTTTAATCTGAGGCTTTTTCATTCTCCCGTAAACGCCTTCAGAGGCTTCTCAGAGCCCTTTCCTGTTTCTTTTTCTCGTCTCCCTCTTTCTGTTTGTTACAAAACATGGCCTCGGCGTCTATGCCATAAGCGACTTCTCTTATTATATTATAGGTGTATTTTATTTTAATTAATAGGTGTATTTCCCCTTTTTCATAAATATGGCGTCTCTCTCTATCTCCGTCTCTCCGTCTCGATGTCTTCGCCCCTGCGTCTCGATATGTCAGGTGTCTTCGTCTTGCCGGGAAAACTATGCAGTGTCACTTCCCAGGGGTGACAAAATGTCAGCCTCAATGCGCTGGCATTCGTTTTGTTTTATCCTCCCGCGGTCTTCTGAGGCAGATTCCCCATCGGCTGGGGGCTGCGGCTCAGGACTCCAGATAAAACAGATAGGATTTTTAAATTTATAGAATCATGATCAAACCATTGGCAGACAGAGTGCTGGTTGAGCCTAAAGAGGCTGAGACCAAGACAGCGGCAGGACTTTACATTCCTGACACGGCAAAGGAGAAACCACAGCAGGGAACGGTATTGGCGGTAGGCCCGGGCAAGAAGGACGAGCCTATGGAGCTGAAGGTCGGTGATGTGGTCCTCTATGGCAAATATGCCGGCACTGAGGTCACTGTAGAAGACAAGAAGTATCTCATCATGAAGCAGTCCGACGTTTTTGCCGTACTTCAGTAACTACTTGAGTAAACAGCTGATTCATGAAGATGCCCGTAAGGGTGAATAGAAGAACAAATCAAAGGAGAATGACATTATGGCAAAAGAGATAAAATTCAATGTAGATGCGCGCGCTCAGATGAAGGAAGGAGCGGACGCTCTTGCTAACGCAGTAAAGGTCACACTTGGACCTAAAGGACGGAATGTGGTAATCGACAAGAAGTTCGGTGCACCTCAGGTGACCAAGGACGGAGTCACTGTCGCAAAAGAGGTGGAGCTTGAGGACAAGTTCGCCAACATGGGTGCCCAGATGGTCAAGGAAGTGGCTTCCAAGACTAATGAGCAGGCAGGTGACGGTACGACGACTGCCACTGTCCTCGCTCAGGCCATCATCAATGTGGGTCTCAAGAATGTGACTGCAGGAGCCAATCCGATGGATCTCAAGCGCGGTATCGACAAGGCTGTAGCCGCTGTTGTTGCTGAGCTCAAGAATCACAGCCAGGCTGTGGGTGATGACTATTCGAAGATTGAGCAGGTTGGTACCATTTCAGCCAACAACGACGGCTACATTGGCAAACTCATCGCAGACGCCATGTCAAAGGTGAAGACTGACGGTGTCATCACAGTAGAGGAGGCCAAGGGCACTGAAACTGAAGTGAAGGTCGTAGAGGGAATGCAGTTCGACAGAGGTTACATTTCTCCGTACTTCATGACAAATGGGGAGAAGATGGAGTCTGTGCTTGAGGATCCGCAGATCCTTATCACTGACAAGAAGATTTCTACTATGAAGGATCTTCTTCCTATCCTCGAGCCTATCGCAAGGGAGGGCCGTTCGCTCCTCATAATCGCTGAGGATGTCGATGGAGAGGCGCTTACTACCCTTGTTGTCAATAAGCTTCGCGGGACACTGAAGATTGCTGCCGTAAAGGCTCCGGGTTTCGGCGACCGCCGCAAGGAGATGCTTCAGGATATCGCCACTCTGACGGGCGCGATCGTAGTTTCCGAGGAGAGAGGCTTCACCCTTGAGAACACCACTCCTGATATGCTCGGTCATGCGGAGAAGGTTGTCATCACGAAGGAGAACACTACCATCGTGAATGGTTCCGGAGACAAGGCTGCCATCGCAGAGCGTGCTGATCTCATCAGGAAGCAGATTTCGACCACGACTTCCGACTATGACAGGGAGAAGCTTCAGGAACGCCTCGGCAAGCTTGCAGGCGGCGTGGCCGTACTCTATGTCGGCGCCGCAACTGAGGTTGAGATGAAGGAGAAGAAGGACAGGGTAGAGGATGCGCTCAATGCAACCCGTGCCGCGGTCGAGGAAGGCTTTGTCCCGGGCGGCGGAGTGGCATACGTCCGCGCGGCTGAGATCCTGAGGAACATGAAGGGTGACAATGAGGATGAGACTACCGGTATCCATATCGTGGCTCGCGCTCTTGAGGAGCCTCTTCGTCAGATCGCTGCGAATGCAGGCGTAGAGGGAAGCGTTATCATCCAGAAGATTCGTGAGGGCAAGGATGACTTCGGCTACAACGCCAGGACGGACGAATTCGTCAATATGTACGAGGCCGGTGTCATCGACCCGACTAAGGTGTCACGTGTTGCTCTTGAGAATGCCGCTTCAGTAGCTGGCATGTTCCTCACCACAGAGTGCGCCATCGCCGAGATTCCTGAGAAGGAGCCGGCCCCGGCAATGCCTGCAGGCGGAATGGGCGGAATGATGTAGTGGTGCCGTTCTGAACTTCAGAACAGATGTAGAAGGGGGGGCTGCCTTTGTGGCGGCTCCCTTTTTGCGTTTTCAGCATCCTGAGTCTGATTTCTTCTGACATTTTTTTCTGTGCATGTCTGGCGGGCTTTGCGCAGGGGGCTGGGAAATTTCATCTGGTCAGAGAGCGGGGTGCGTGCCTTCTGTGATGCCTTCAGCCTTGATGACCGTTGGTTCGCTACCTCATATATAGCCATAGATCAGGGGCCGATAGTAGTGATGATAGCGGATTGGCGTTCTGGACTTCTTCGGGATTGTTTCATGAGGAATGAGGATGTCCAGACCGGACTGACCGGACTCGGCTTCTCCACATCTTCCTCCGAGGCGTGTCTTGACCTTCTTCCAGAACTGGACCTGAGTATCCCTCCGCAGTCACGTTCCTTTTTCAGCAGGCGGTGACTGCTTCTCCGAAGTACGCCGACTGAACCTTCCGTCCTCCCGCCTCGGTTTTCCTGTCGGTCTTATCGTCTTTCATGGTCGGTCTCCGCGGCCGGATTCCGGTACAGTCCGCCATCGGGCCATCGTGTCTCGCCGTGCCTTTCCGACAGAGCTCAGCTCTCTCGCGAAGACGCCATAAAAAACGCGATTCCGGGCGAAAAAATTTTTTGCGGTTCAACATCGTGTCATGCAGGGAGTTCCGGCCTTCTCCGGCGGCTTTCCGGGCGGAGTCGGCGGAAAAAAGATGAAAAAAAGTCGCGAAAAAATTTGGAGGTAAAGAAAAAAGGCGT
>CALVDO010000006.1 GCA_944326355.1 uncultured Bacteroidales bacterium
AAAGACGAGGGTGGCCGTCATACTCCATTCCACAACCACTATCGTCCTCAGTTCTTCATCCGTACTCTTGACATCACCGGAGAGATTTCTCTTCCAGAGGGAGTTGAGATGGTTATGCCGGGCGACAATGTGACTATCACAGTAGAGCTCATCTACCCAGTGGCTCTGAACGAAGGACTCCGTTTCGCAATCCGCGAGGGTGGCCGTACGGTAGGTGCAGGACAGGTTACCAAGATTCTTGAGTAGTACAAAACTGCACAAATGATACAGAGAGGGTGTCATTACAACCGGACACCCTCTTTTTAAAGGGGAATAGAACAAGGGTAGTTCAGCGGTCTCCAAAACCGTCGATGTGGGTTCGAATCCTGCTTCCCCTGCAAATATCAAAGGTTACGATTTGGTAATTGTTTAACAGATGCCATAGCAAGCTTCCAACATTGGCATCCATTAAAAGTAAAGATGAGAAGATTCATAAACTATCTTAAGGAGTCCTATTTTGAGATGACCAAGAAGGTTTCGTGGCCTACATGGGACAAATTGCAGAGTTCAGCCATTCTCGTTATGGTTGCTTCTGTGATTTTTGCCGTTGTCATCTTCATTATGGATTATGCTTTCCAGAATCTGATGTCAGCCATCTATACATTATAATCTGAGTACATCTATGAGCGAAGGCAACAAAAAATGGTATGTTCTCAGGGCAGCAGGAGGAAAGGAAAAGAAAGCCAAAGAGTACCTCGAGAAAGAAATTGAGAGATATGGTCTTCAGGATCTTGTCTCCCAGGTTCTTGTCCCTTCCGAGAAAGTATACAAGATCCGCGACGGAAAAAGGTACAGCTCGGAAAGATTGTTCTATCCAGGATATGTGCTCATTGAAGCAGAGCTTACAGGCGAGCTTCAGTATATAATCAGAAATGAGGTTCCGCACATGTCAGGTTTCCTTACAGAAAAGAGAGACGTCAGCAAAGGCAACGGTAAATCCCAGGAAGAGAGGATCCCTGTTCCGCTCAGAGATTCTGAGGTGAAGAGGATTCTCGGAGAACAGGATGAAGTAGCCGACAGCGAAGGAGAGACAATCGTGGACTACACCGTAGGCGAGGCAGTCAAGATAACTGACGGACCTTTCAGCGGTTTCGACGGTACGGTTGAAGAGATAGTGGAAGACAGAAGCAAACTCAAAGTGATGGTTGTGATCTTCGGCAGAAAAACTCTGCTTGAACTCAACTTTACGCAAGTAACTAAAGAATAATCAGAATTATGGCAAAAGAAGTTACCGGGTTTATCAAACTCCAGATCAAAGGTGGCGCAGCCAATCCATCACCTCCAGTAGGACCGGCACTCGGTTCGAAGGGACTGAACATAATGGATTTCTGCAAGCAGTTCAATGCCCGTACTCAGGACAGCGCCGGGAAGGTATTGCCTGTGGTCATAACAGTCTACAGTGACAAGTCGTTCTCATTTGAGGTAAAGCAGCCGCCAGTGGCTGTTCAGCTCAAGGAGGCAGCCAAGATATCCTCAGGTTCAGCTGAGCCGAACAGAAAGAAGGTGGCTACAATCACCTGGGATCAGGTCAAGGCCATTGCAGAGTCCAAAATGCCGGACATGAACGCTTTTACGCTCAAGTCAGCCATGACTATGGTTGCCGGCACAGCGCGAAGCATGGGCATCAAGGTAGAGGGAGAATTTCCAGCTGACATATAAAAAACACGTGCGAAATGAGTAAACTTACTAAAAACCAGAAGATTGTAATGGCCAAATATGATCCGGCCAAAGAGTACAAGTTGGTGGACGCATGTGGAATTGTCAAGGACATTACCTTCACTAAGTTCGACGCTTCTGTAGAGCTCTCAGTCAACCTCGGAGTTGACCCGAGAAAGGCCAATCAGATGGTCCGCGGCGTTGTCACCCTTCCTCACGGAACAGGAAAGCAGACGAGAGTGCTCGTTCTCTGCACCCCTGACAAGGAGACTGAAGCCAAGGAAGCAGGAGCAGACTATGTTGGACTTGACGAGTACATCGACAAGATCAAGGGGGGCTGGACAGACGTTGACGTCATCATCTGTACGCCTTCAGTGATGGCAAAGGTCGGAGCGATCGGCCGTATCCTCGGTCCGAGAGGACTCATGCCTAACCCTAAGACCGGAACGGTGACGATGGAGATCGGCAACGCAGTCAAGGAGGTCAAGGCAGGTAAGATCGACTTCAAGGTCGACAAGACAGGAATCGTCCATGCCGCAATAGGAAAAGTATCCTTCACTCAGCAGCAGATCGCTGAGAATGCTCAGGAGCTTCTCTCAGCAATCATGAAGCTGAAGCCGCAGACGCTGAAGGGAACATACCTCAAGAGCATCTCCATCTGCTCGACCATGAGCCCAGGCGTCAGAGTAGACATTAAAACATTCAGTGCTGCTGAATAATCAAATTCAAAGTTATGAGAAAAGAAGAAAAAGCCCAGATACTTGAATCAATCGCAGCACAAATCCAGGAAACTCCGAACTTCTATGTAACGGACATTTCCGGACTGAATGCTGAACAGACTACGAAACTCCGTCGCGATTGCTTTGAACAGAACATCAAGCTCGTCGTAGTGAAGAATACCCTTCTCAAGAAGGCACTTAAAGACATGGGTAACGAGGAGATGACAAATCTCTTCCCAATTCTTGAGGGTCCTACGGCAGTGATGTACACGACGACTCCGAACGCCCCGGCAAAACTCATCAAGAAGTATGCTGACTCCGGAGCCGAGAAACCGGCCCTGAAAGGCGCTTATGTGCAGGAATGCGCATTCGTCGGCGCAGACAAGCTCAATGAGCTGTGCAACATCAAGTCTCGCGAGGAACTCATCGGCGATATCGTCGGACTCCTCCAGTCACCGGCACGCAACGTCATCTCCGCACTTCAGTCCGCAGGCGGCAAACTCGCAGGCATCGTCAAAACCCTTTCAGAGAGAGGAGAATAACAAGATCAATAGTAACAAACTAAATAAGTACAATTATGGCAGATATTAAAGCACTTGCAGAAGAGTTGGTTAACCTGTCTGTAAAAGATGTTCAGGAATTGGCTCAGATCCTCAAGGATGAGTATGGAATCGAACCAGCAGCCGCAGCTGTTGCAGTTGCAGCTCCTGCTGCCGGCGCCGGTGAGGCAGCCGCAGCTGAGCAGACTGAGTTCAATGTAATTCTCAAGTCAGCAGGTCAGGCAAAGCTCGGAGTCGTTAAGGCCGTTAAGGAGCTTACAGGTCTCGGACTCAAGGAAGCAAAGGACCTCGTTGACAAGGCACCTGACGCTATCATCAAGGAGAAAGTGTCAAAAGCCGAGGCTGAGCAGATCAAGGCTACCCTCGAAGAGGCTGGAGCAGAAGTTGAGGTTAAATAACTTCAACCTCCCCGAGATGGGAAACAGATTCAGGTTTAGGGCCTAACTCAGACCCTAAACCTTTTTGTCGTATTAAAGTTTTTCTCCATACTAAAGGTAGACAGATGTCACAAAAGGCTAAAACACAGCGAATTTCTTTCGCATCATCAAAGATTCTCCTTGAGTACCCGGACCTGCTGGAAGTGCAGCTCAAGTCATTCCGTGACTTCTTCCAGCTTGACACTACGCCTGAGAACAGGAAGAACGAAGGTCTGTACCAGGTATTTCAGGAGATATTTCCGATTGAGGACACAAGGAACAACTACAAGCTCGAGTTCATCGACTACTTCATCGATCCGCCGCAGTATTCGATCGACGAATGTCTCGAGAGAGGCCTTACCTACAACGTGCCTCTCAAGGCGAAGCTCCGCCTTTCCTGCAGTGATCCCGAGCACGAGGACTTCGACATCAGCGTACAGGACGTATACCTCGGCAACATTCCTTACATGACCCCGGGAGGGACCTTCGTCATCAACGGATCAGAAAGAATCATCGTATCACAGCTGCACAGGTCGCCGGGCGTGTTCTTCGGACAGAGCGTCCACGCCAACGGAACGAAGCTCTACTCAGCCAGAATCATCCCGTTCAAAGGCTCATGGATAGAGTTTGCCACAGACATCAACAATGTCATGTACGCATACATCGACCGTAAGAAGAAGCTGCCTGTGACCACACTTCTCAGAGCCATCGGATTCAACGGAGACAAGGACATCATTGATATTTTCGGACTGGCGGACGAAATTGAGGCCACTCCGGAAAACCTTAAGCAGAACGAAGGGAGGAAACTTGCCGCAAAGGTGCTCAAGACATGGATCGAGGACTTCGTGGATGAGGACACCGGTGAGGTGATTCCGGTCGAGAGGACTACGCCTATCGTAGAAAGAGGTGAGGTGCTCAACGAAGACACGATAGCGAGACTCGAGGAGTCCGAGGCAAAGACCATTCTGCTTCAGAAGGATGAGGCCAGCGTCAATGAATACGCCATCATCTACAACACCCTTCAGAAAGACCCGACGAATACGGAGACGGAAGCCATCAACTACATCTACAAACAGCTGAGGAATTCCGAACCGCCTGATGAGGCGACTGCAAGGGACGTCATCGACAAGCTCTTCTTCTCGGAGAAGAGGTACGACCTCGGAGACGTCGGAAGATACCGCCTCAACAAGAAGCTCAATCTTACGATTTCGGATGACACGAGGGTTCTCACGAACACCGACATCATCGAAATCATCAAATACCTGATCCAGCTGATCAACTCAAAGGCTACGGTCGACGACATCGACCACCTGAGCAACAGAAGGATCAGGACTGTCGGCGAACAGCTTGCCAACCAGTTCAGCGTAGGACTCTCAAGAATGGCGAGAACCATCAGGGAGAGAATGAACGTGAGGGACAGCGAGCAGTTCTCCCCTATCGACCTGATCAACGCGAAGACGCTCTCTTCAGTGATCAACTCGTTCTTCGGAACCAGCCAGCTCTCTCAGTTCATGGACCAGACCAACCCTCTGTCCGAAATGACGCACAAGCGCCGTCTTTCGGCCCTCGGTCCGGGAGGTCTTTCAAGAGACAGGGCGGGATTCGAAGTGCGCGACGTGCATTACACGCATTACGGCCGACTCTGCCCTATCGAGACGCCTGAAGGTCCGAACATCGGACTCATATCGTCCCTCTGCGTATATGCGAGAATCAGCGATCTCGGCTTCATCGAGACTCCGTACCGCAAGGTCGAGGGAGGCAAGGTGGATCTTAGCGACAAGGGCTGGCTCTACATGAGCGCAGAGGAGGAGGAGAACAAGATGATCTCCCTGGCCAACGTCAAGCTCGACGAGGAAGGAAACATCCTCGAAGACAGAATCCAGTGCCGTCTCGGCGCGGACTTCCCTGTCGTCACGAGAGACGAGGTCAACCTCATGGACGTCGCGCCAAACCAGATCGCATCGGTCGCAGCCTCACTCATCCCGTTCCTGGAGCATGACGATGCGCACAGGGCGCTGATGGGAGCGAACATGATGAGACAGGCAGTGCCTCTCCTCAATCCGGAGTCGCCTATCGTCGGCACAGGCCTCGAGGAAAGAGTCTGCCTCGACTCAAGGACTCAGGTGACCGCCGAAAGGAAGGGAGAAGTCGTATATGTGGACGCCAACGAGATACATGTGAAATATGACAGGACCGAGGACGAGAAATTCGTAAGCTTCTCGCCTGAAGTCACTGTGTACAAGCTTCCTATATACAGAAGGACGAACCAGAGCACCACGATTCTCCTCAAGCCTATCGTCAGGAAGGGAGACATAGTCGAGAAAGGCCAGATAATGACGGAAGGCTACGCCACACAGAACGGCGAACTCGCCCTCGGACGCAACCTCAAAGTGGCCTTCATGCCATGGAAGGGATACAACTACGAGGATGCCATCGTGCTCTCCGAGAGGATGATACGCTGGGACATCCTGACCTCCGTCCATGTGGATGAATACATCACCGAAGTCCGCGACACCAAGCGCGGCATGGAGGAGCTCACTTCCGACATCCCTAATGTAAGCGAGGACGCGACCAAGGACCTCGACGAGAACGGAATCATCCGCATCGGCGCACACATCGAGCCGGGCGACATAATGATAGGCAAGATCACCCCTAAGGGCGAGAGCGACCCGTCACCTGAAGAGAAACTCCTGAGAGCCATCTTCGGCGACAAGGCCGGCGACGTGAAGGACGCGTCGCTCAAGGCGACGCCATCGCTCAGCGGAACGGTGATCGGCACAGCGCTCTACTCCAAAGTTGCCAAGGAGAGCAACAGGAAGGAGGCCAAGGCCGACCAGAAGGCCAAGATAGACATGGCTGAGGACGAATTCGCAAAGAAGTCCGCAGCTCTAAGGGCCAAGTTCATCGAGAAGCTCACCGTGCTGGCCGTAGGCAAGGAGAGCGCAGGAATCAGCGACCTCTACGGAGTCGAGATTATAGCCAAGGGCAAGACGATCACGTCAGACGCGATCAGCCTCATCGACTATGCCAACATCAACTCCGCGAAGTGGACAGCGGACAAGAATGTCAACCTGCTCATCCGTGACCTGATCAACAACTACTGCATAGCCCACAAGGAACTCGCGGCAAGGCACAAGCGTGTGCTTGACAAGATCAAGGTCGGCGACGAGCTTCCTAACGGAGTGATGCAGCTTGCGAAAGTATATGTAGCCAAGAAGAGAAAGATCCGTGTGGGAGACAAGATGGCTGGTCGTCATGGAAACAAGGGTATCGTGGCAAAGGTGGTGAGAGACGAGGACATGCCGTTCCTTGAGGACGGTACTCCGGTAGACATAGTCCTCAACCCTCTCGGCGTGCCTTCACGAATGAACCTCGGCCAGATCTATGAGACGGTACTCGGATGGGCCGGTGAAGAGCTCGGAGTGAAGTTCAGCACACCTATCTTCGACGGTGCCAGCATGGATGACATCTGCGCATACACCGACAAGGCCGGTCTGCCGCGCTTCGGAAAGACTTATCTGCGCGACGGAGGCACTGGAGACTGGTTTGACCAGCCTGCTACAGTGGGAGTGATCTACATGATCAAGCTCGGTCACATGGTCGACGACAAGATGCACGCGAGATCCATCGGACCATACTCGCTCATCACTCAGCAGCCGCTCGGAGGTAAGGCTCAGTTCGGTGGTCAGAGATTCGGAGAGATGGAGGTATGGGCGCTCGAGGCGTTCGGAGCATCCAATGTGCTGCAGGAGATTCTGACCGTGAAGTCGGACGACGTGACGGGCAGGTCAAAGGCCTACGAGGCCATCGTCAAGGGAGACCTCATGCCTACCCCTGGCATTCCGGAGTCGCTCAACGTGCTTCTCCACGAGCTGAGGGGACTCGGACTGAAGGTGACGCTGGATTAATTTACAGACAATTTGAAATTTTAGGAATATGCCGACTTTTAATAAAGAAAACAAGGTTAAAAGCAATTTCGAGAGGATCAGCATCTCCCTCGCTTCTCCGGAGGACATCAAGCAGAGGTCTTCCGGAGAGGTCCTGAAGCCTGAGACGGTCAACTACAGGACCTACAAGCCTGAGAGAGACGGCCTCTTCTGCGAAAAGATCTTCGGCCCGACAAAGGACTACGAGTGCCACTGCGGAAAGTACAAGAGGATCAGATACCGCGGAATCGTCTGTGATCGATGCGGAGTGGAAGTGACCGAGAAGAAGGTCCGCAGGGAAAGGATGGGACACATCGAGCTCACCGTGCCTGTGGCCCACATCTGGTATTTCAAGTCTGCTCCGAACAAGATTGCCGCCCTTCTCGGCATCGCCGCAAAGAAGCTCGAGGCGGTGATCTATTATGAGAAATACATTGTCATCAACCCTGGCACAACCGGCATAGAGAAGAAGGAGCTCCTCTCTGAAGAAGAGTACCTCGACCTGATCGACAGCATGCCGGAGAACCAGAACCTTCCTAACGACGACCCGGAGAAGTTCAGGGCCGGGATGGGGGCCGAGGCCATATACGAACTCCTCAGGGAGATCGACATAGACGCTCTCGCCAAGGAGCTCCGCACGAAGATGAACACCGAGACCTCCCAGCAGAGGAAGGCAGAGGCGCTCAAGAGACTCAGCATCGTGAAGTGGTTCCAGGAGTCCAAAGGCATCAACAAGCCTGAATGGATGATCCTGAAGGTCATTCCGGTGATTCCGCCTGACCTCAGGCCTCTGGTGCCGCTCGACGGCGGACGCTTCGCCACATCTGACCTCAACGACCTCTACAGAAGGGTGATCATAAGAAACAACCGTCTCAAGAGGCTCATCGAGATAAAGGCTCCGGAAGTCATCCTCCGCAACGAGAAGCGCATGCTTCAGGAGGCTGTTGACTCGCTCTTCGACAATTCCAAGAAGTCGAACGCAGTCAAGAGCGAAGCCAACAGGGCGCTCAAGTCACTGTCCGACAGTCTGAAGGGAAAGCAGGGACGCTTCCGCCAGAACCTGCTCGGAAAGCGTGTCGACTATTCGGCCCGTTCGGTGATCGTCGTAGGTCCAGAGCTCAACATGCACGAATGCGGTCTGCCTAAGTTCATGGCGGCCGAACTCTATAAGCCGTTCATCATAAGGAAACTTATCGAGAGAGGCATAGTCAAGACCGTAAAGTCCGCAAAGAAGATAGTCGACCGCAAGGACCCTGTCATCTGGGACATCCTCGAGAACGTGATGAAGGGACATCCGGTGCTTCTGAACCGTGCCCCTACACTTCACAGGCTCGGTATACAGGCATTCCAGCCGAAGATGATCGAAGGAAAGGCAATCCAGCTCCACCCGCTCGCATGTACGGCATTCAACGCCGACTTCGACGGAGACCAGATGGCGGTTCACCTTCCACTCGGCAATGCGGCCATCATGGAGGCACAGCTCCTCATGCTCGGCTCGCACAACATCCTCAACCCGGCCAACGGTACGCCTATCACCGTCCCTTCACAGGACATGGTGCTCGGTCTGTACTACATCACCAAGATCAGACCGGGAGCGAAAGGAGAGGGAATGAAGTTCTACGGGCCAGAGGAAGTGATCATCGCCCTCAACGAGAAGGCAATCGACATCCATGCCAAGATACAGGTACGTCTTCCTAAGGACAAGATGAAGCCGGAGGAAGGCACTGTGATGGTAGAGACCACGCCGGGACGCATCATCGTCAACCAGTATGTGCCTCAGGAGGTGCCGTATGTCAACGAGGTGCTCGGAAAGAAGTCGCTCAGGAAAATCATCTCGGTAGTTATCAAGAACACCGGAGTCGCCCGCACTGCGCACTTCCTCGATGACATCAAGAACCTCGGATACACGATGGCCTTCAAGGGAGGACTCTCGTTCAACCTCGGAGACGTGATCATTCCGGAGGAGAAGGTATCCCTCATCGAGAACGGATACAAGACGGTGGAAGACATCAAGAACAACTTTGCGATGGGCTTCATCACCAACAACGAGCGATACAACAAGGTCATCGACCTCTGGACGTCAATAGACAACCAGATCACCGGAATCGTGGAGAAGCAGATCTCCAGCGACCAGCAGGGATTCAACCCTGTATACATGATGCTCGACTCGGGAGCACGAGGCTCCACACAGCAGATCAAGCAGCTCTGCGGAATGCGAGGCCTCATGGCCAAGCCGCAGAAGTCCGGAGCACAGGGAGCGGAGATCATCGAGAACCCTATCATATCCAACCTCAAGGAGGGAATGACGGTGCTCGAATACTTCATCTCGACGCACGGAGCACGTAAGGGTCTTGCCGATACCGCCCTCAAGACGGCGGACGCCGGATACCTCACCCGCCGACTCGTAGACGTCTCGCACGACGTCATCATCAACGAGGAGGACTGCGGAACGCTCAGAGGCCTGATAGCTACTGCCATCAAGAGCAAGGACGAAGTGGTAGAGTCGCTCGGAGAGAGAATCCTCGGAAGGACGTCTGTTCACGACATCTTCAACCCGCTCACCGGAGAGCTCATACTACCGGCCGGAGAGGAGATCACCGAGAACATTGCCGCCCTGATCGAGTCACTGCCTATCGAACAGGTTGAGATACGCTCAGTGCTCACCTGCGAGTCACGCAAGGGAGTCTGCGCGAAGTGCTACGGACGCAACCTCGCATCAGGCCGCATGGTCGAGAAGGGAGAAGTCGTCGGAGTCATCGCGGCACAGTCCATCGGAGAGCCGGGAACACAGCTTACCCTCCGTACGTTCCATGTGGGAGGTACAGCATCGAGCACGGCCGCCGAAAGCTCCATCCAGTCCAAGTACAACGGTAAGCTTGAATTTGAAGAGCTCAGGACAATCGAGAGAATCGAAGATGACGGCACTTCTCACGAGGTGGTCGTAAGCCGCACGACGGAGGTCCGCATCGTGGACGAGAACACGGGCATAACCTTCTCGCAGTATGACGTGCCTTACGGTTCAGTCCTCTTCAAGAAGGACGGCGACAAGGTCGAGAAGGGCGACATGATCTGTGAATGGGACGCCTACAACGCCATCACGATCATCGAGACTGCCGGCACGGTGCGCTTCGACAGCATGATTGACGGAGTGACATTCCGCGAGGAAGTGGCCGACGAGTACTCCCTCAACAGAGACAAGGTCATCATCGAGTCACGAGACAAGTCGAAGAACCCTACCATCAACATCATCGACGAAAACGGGGAAAGCAAGAAGCAGTACAACCTGCCTGTCGGCGCCCATGTCATGGTGAATGACGGTGACAAGGTGAAGGTCGGAGACATCATCATCAAGATTCCGAGAGCGATCGGCAAGTCGAGCGACATCACGGGAGGTCTTCCTCGCGTCACTGAGCTCTTCGAGGCCCGCAACCCGTCAAATCCTGCGATCGTATCAGAGATCAACGGAGAGGTCGCAATGGGCAAGATCAAGAGAGGAAACAGGGAGATCATCATCAGGAGCAAGTCCGGACAGGAGAAGCGCTACCTCGTTCCTCTCACCAAGCAGATCCTCGTGCAGGAGAACGACTATGTGAAGGCCGGCATGAGACTTTCCGACGGAGCAGTCTCGCCTACGGACATCCTCAACATCCTCGGACCGATCAAGGTACAGGAGTACATCGTGAACGAGATACAGGAGGTCTACAGGCTTCAGGGCGTGAAGATCAACGACAAGCACTTCGAGATCATCGTCAGACAGATGATGAGGAAAGTGCAGATCAACGATCCGGGAGACACGGATTTCCTTCCGGAGGAGCTTATCGACAAGTGGCAGTTTATGGACACCAACGATAAGATCTACGGCAAGTTCTATGTGATTGACCAGGGCGATTCGCAGAAATACACTGAAGGACAGATCCTCTCAGTCCGTGAGATGAGGAGCGAGAACTCCTCCCTCGAAAGACAGGGTCTGAAGATGATGGTTGTGCGCGAGGCCAAGCCGGCGACAGCCAGCCAGGTGCTTCAGGGCATCACGAGAGCTGCGCTGAAGACCAACAGCTTCATATCTGCGGCTTCATTCCAGGAGACGACGAAAGTGCTCAGCGAGGCCGCCATCAGAGGCCGCGTAGACTACCTCGAAGGTCTGAAGGAAAACGTCATCTGCGGACACGCCATTCCGGCTGGAACAGGACAGAAGGAGTTTCAGGAAATCCTCGTCGCTCCTATGGAAGAGTACCAGAAGGCGATGAACAATCTGTAGAAATGCACGATATGCAGCAGACAATTCTGCAGCAGACAATTCCGGCATGAGCCGGACTAACATAGAAGGAACGCCGGCAGGACAATCCTCCGGCGTTTCTTTTTTCATTTAAAGAGCAGGACTTTCCAACCTTACCTTTTCAAGCCGACTTTTTGAACCTTACTTTTTCAAGCGGACACGAAGTTCTGAAGGAATGATTAACTTTGCGTATTATGCCGATTCGCAAAGATACGATACAGCTGCCGCAGGAAGACCTGCTCGGTGAGTGCATCAGGATACTGCACGAGGGAAGGAGCGTACTGCTTAAAGCCAAAGGCTCGAGCATGTATCCGTTCATCCGTGACGGAGACACCGTACTTCTTCAGCGATGCGGGGAAGTGCGCCGTGGAGATGTCGTGCTGGCACGCACAGAGGAGGGAAAGCTTGTTATGCACCGCGTTCTGGCAATGAAGGGAGAAAGGATCGCCCTGATGGGAGATGCCAACCTGCGCAAGACTGAACTCTGCCTGCGGTCGGACATAGCTGGAACTGTCATAGCGATAACAAGAGAGGGTAAGACGCGCGGATGCGCCACCACCTCCGAAAGATTCCGGGCAGGCGTATGGATGGCAATGCTGCCTCTGAGAAGAGTGCTGCTCGCTGTCATGAGAAAGATGAAATGACATGAAATACGGCATCATGAAATACGGCACATGGCTGTGGAAGGCTTCAGATGGATTCAGACTGCGCATATTCGCGAACAGCCTGACGAGCATTCTCGGCATAGGAGCATCCCTCCTCTTCATCTGGAGCAGCAAGACTCTCGTCGACATAGCCACAGGCCACTCTCATGCCTCGCTTGCTCTGCATGTGGGCATCATGTCAGGCTGCCTGCTGGTACAGATACTCCTGTCCGTCATCAGCACAAGACTCAACACCTCCACTGAGACAAGCATGAAGAACAGGCTGCGCAACAGGCTGTTCACCACCATTATGGAAAGCAGGTGGGCCGGAAGGGAGTCGATGCACACGGGAGACATCCTCAACAGGCTGGAAGACGACGTGAGGATAGTCGCGGACCTGATGTGCAGGACAGTACCTGCGTCTGTATCCACAAGCGTGCAGTTCGTAGCTGCCACTGCCCTGCTCGCAAGCCTCGACATCAGGCTGGCAGCCTGTGTGATACTTATAATGCCTGCAGCCCTGCTCATAAGCAAGAGCATCATGCGGAAGATGCGCAGACTCACGAGGGAGATCCGCGACGATGACAGCCGGGTCCAGTCGCATCTGCAGGAAAATATACAGCACAAGACCCTGATTGCCACGATGGAAAGGGTCCAGGAAGTCACCGGGGCTCTTGACGAGATGCAGAGCGGACTACAGAAGAAGGTGCTCAAGAGGACGGACTATGCGCTCTTCTCCAAGACCATGATTCAGGCAGGGTTTTCAGCCGGGTATCTGACCGTGTTCCTCTGGAGCGTGTACGGACTCATGAGGGGAAGCCTGACATTCGGAGTGATGACGGCATTTCTACAGCTCGTGGCTCAGGTGCAGCGGCCGATAGTCAGCATGAGCCGTCTCCTGCCGTCGTTCATCCACTCCACCGCCTCAATCGACAGGCTCGCCGAGCTCTCGCGCCTGCCTGCGGAAGAAAAGGGCGAACCGGTGAAGATGAACAGCCGCAGCACAGGCATAAGAATGGAAAACGTCACCTTCTCATATAGCGAAGGAGAGCACGACATCATCAGTAATTTCAGCCACGACTTCAAGCCTGGAAGCATCACAGCCGTTACGGGGGCCACAGGCGCCGGGAAAAGCACCCTGATAAGGCTGATGCTGGCCTTAGTCAAGCCTGTCAGCGGAAAGATCGTCTTCTACGACGGAAGCATCAGCGCCGAAGCCTCGCCGATGACCAGATGCAACATAATATATGTGCCTCAGGGCAATACTCTCATCAGCGGCACGGTCAGGAGCAATCTCCTGCTCGGCAATCCTGAAGCCGGTGAAGACGAGATGCGGCAGGCTCTGCACACAGCGGCAGCCGACTTCGTGCTCCAGATGCCGGACGGGCTCGACACTCCGTGCGGAGAGACCGGAGCAGGAATGAGCGAAGGACAGGCCCAGAGAATCGCTATAGCCAGAGGACTTCTGAAGTCCGGCGGAATCATCCTGCTCGACGAGCCGACCTCCGCTCTCGACCACGAGACCGAAAGCACCCTCCTGAGCCGCCTCTCGGAACACAACTCCGGAAAGACCTTCATCATCGTCAGCCACAGCGAAGCCGTCACCGCCTCCTGCCGCGACCGTATCCACCTCGCCCGATGACGTCTTCTGCCTGCGGGCAATAAAAAAGGCCGTCCGGACAAAGCCCGGCGAAAATCATTATCTTTGCACTGAGTAAAAATACTCAATGCACTGAGTAAAATGTAAAACCATGCACAAACGAGCAGAATATCAGACGATTACCAATAGGATGGTAGGTTCGAAATAATACCCATGGGCCATTGGAGTTATGGTGAAATGAGGGACTGTTTCGGCATTTCACTCAACCAATATCTGTTTTACGGAGGCTATCCCGGCGCAGCTGCATTGATTGAGGATGAAGAGCGCTTTAGGCAATACATCCAGTCAGCCATCATCGAGGCTACCATCAATAAAGACATTCTGATGGACACACCGATAAGCAAACCGGCACTGCTTCGACAGACTTTCGAATTGGGTGCCGCCTATTCAGGGGAGCTGCTGTCATTGAACAAGATGCTCGGCGCTCTTCAGGACGCAGGGAATACGGTGACTCTGGCCGGATATATCAACCTGCTTGGGCAGAGCGGATTGCTCTGCGGGCTTCAGAAGTTCAGCATGGACATCGCAAGACGGCGAGCCAGCATTCCCAAGCTACAGGTCTACAACAATGCGCTGAAGATGGTATACTGCCCATTGTCTTTTGAACAGGCTGTCCTCAACCGTAAAGAATGGGGGCGCATATTCGAGTCTGGCATCGGGGCATATATAGTCAGTCAGGCTTTTGTCCATCGGTTTGAAGTGCTCTACTGGCGAGAAAAGAATAATGAAGTGGACTTCATTCTGCGCAAAAATAATTCGGTCATCGCCATCGAAGTAAAAAGCAATGCAGAGAAACGGACAAAAGGACTGGAGTCTTTCCGCAGTCTCTTCAATCCGCAGTCTGCCTTCATAGTAGGCGACGGAGGCATCAGTGCGGAGGACTTCCTTTTGACGGACCTTCGAAAACTGTTTTGAGACACAAGACACACGGAAACAAGACCGTCTTCTGCCTGCGGGCAATAAAAAAGGCCGTCCGGAAATGCCCCGGACGGCCCAGAAAAGAAACTCAGAAATTAAGAGTCAGGATTTCGTCACCGGCCAACGGTGATGGCTGCCCTGCTCAGCTCAGGATCATCGTAGAACATGTTTTCCACTCCGCCCTTATATTCTACCTTGAGTCTTTCCGCATCGACATGATACTCATTGACGAGACAGTCATACACAGCCTCGGCGCGCTCGCGGCTCAGACGCTCGTTGATGGCAGGCGTTCCCGTGCCGGCGTCAGCATAGCCGGTGATAGTATAGACTACGCTCGGATCAGACTCGCTGATGACCTCGGCAAGCATTCCGAGAGCCGCACGGTCCCTGCGGGCAAGATTGCTCTTTCCTATCTTGAATGTGATCATGACCGGAGCGGCCACATTGATCTTCTGGATGATGGTGTCGGCCTTGGCCTCATTGCCCTCGGCGAGAGCAGCCTGCAGACGCTCGTTCTCAGCCTTGAGAGCCTCGATCTGATCCTTCAGGTCATTGATTGCCCTGTTGTCATGACGGATGACGGTCTTCGGACGCTCCCAGCCGCGCTCCTTGAAGCGGTAGGTGACGCCTACGGACGCCGTCAGAAGTCCCTCGCCTGAACGGCCGCCGAATTCTCCGTCAAAACGGTCGTTGACGATAGTCCCTCGGATATCGAGATTGACATCGAGAGCCTTCGCCACCCTGAACGAATTGAAGAGACCGGCATTGACAGCAAATTCAGTTGATGTAGGAGCCTTGTATGCCCTCATCACTCCCAGACCTATGTAAGGAGAAATGGTGTAGATGCGGTCTTCCTTATATCCCGCGATGGTGTTGTTGAGATTCAGCATCACGTCGGCATGGACATGGAAGAATCCGAAGCGCGAGTTGGTCAGCCAATAGCCATACCACGGCTTGCCTTTTATAGGAGAGGAGAGGGTGTGCGCCCCGTTCTGGGATGCGCCGCGAAGAGCTCCGCCGCTGTACATGAGCCGTACGCCGACCTCAGGAGAGAACCATTTGCCGACAGCGACGTCAAAAGCAGGGGAAATCCACTGCCCCAGAGTGAGCTGACGGTCATGGTCGCCGAAATACAGCTGTCCGCCGCCTCCGACGCTGATGAACCAGTTGTCCCAAAATGTGTTGGTGACGACCTTATGCTTGTTCTCGTCATACACTACCTCATCAGTGTATGCCGCGAGAGTGTCTTTAGGCTCAGCCGTCTGAGCGAAGGCTGAACCGGCGGCAAACAGCAATGCTGCCGCCAGAAATGTCTTAGGAATCATCGGTAAACTTGTATTTGTCATTTGTTAAATCAAATCTGACTGCCCGGCCGAAATGCCGCCCGGACATAAAAGCCGCTGTCACAGCTGAGTGACCACAGCGTCGTTGTTCTGCAATACTGAGGCGTTCAGCGGGAAGGTAAGGAATTTTCCTGCATTGAAATCCACGAGAGACCTGGTCACGAAAGAGATCTCATGACGGTCCGTCCGGATGCTTATAGAGAAGTCCTTGTCCTTATGGCTGCCCGGAGCGACCACGGCATAGGCCGTGATAATGTCCGTGACCTCAGGAGTGTGATAAAAAGTCAGGTTGAGCGCATTGGACACTGAAGTCCCGGACGCCATACGCAGCCCCGCGTCAAGATCGGTGAGGCTGTAGAGCCACTCCCCGGTGACCGGGTCACCAGTCGACTCGAGAGTGATGCTCATGACCTTCTCATCCGGCGAGATGCCCTCCACCTCGTCAATGTCCACCTCGAATCTGAGCATTGACGCCATCTGCCTCAGTTTCATCACATATTCATTCTCAGAAGTCTGAGAGATGCTCACAGAAGCCTTGACGTCATACTCCGACACGGAAGTCACGTTGACATACTCCTGATCCTGCGGAATGGAGACAGGGACGGACGAAATGTCCGTCACCGTCTCATCGTATGGATAGTAGGCATAGGCCGGGACATCCGACAGGCCGATCTCTCCCTGAAACACAGCCTGATAGGACGGCACAGTGGCCGTATTGGCCATGACGGCATTTGACGCCGAACCGCCGAACACCCCTATGCGGTCTCCGACTGACCACTCCATGAAAAGCTCTCCGGAAGAAATCTCCCCTATCTGGGAGCGCGAGTCCGGGGAGGTCTCTGCGGAAGCGGTGATCCTCACCACTCGCATATCCGCAGACCCGTTTTTGGAGCATCCCGCCGCAAGCAGGGAAACGGCCGCCAGAAGCAGTAACCTGTTCTTCATACCTTTACTGGATTGCCGAGCCTTCGGAATCATATCCCGAAGCGTTACTACGGTTACTTGAAGTTGCCAACGCAAACTTGAAGTTGTTGGTCATGATGAGCGACGGGAGCCGAGTTCCTTCAACATTGTATGTGGTACCATTAAATGTGACTTGATCCACTCCCGCGAAATTCATATAGACGACCCCGAGCGGAGTACGGCCTTCGTTCACCAGATTATATATCAAATTAGCGGCATACGGATTAATATACTGCGCAAGCAAAGCGTTGTTACCACCTTCACCTCTCGACGATCCTGAACCGGGATCAACATTCAGCCAAATCTGACCATCACTGCCACTTGGTTCAGAACCATTTATTGTCAAATAGTCATGTTTTGTATTGACGGCAGTCTGATAATCGATTATGTCAAAGGACCCTCTATTCCGCCAATACCCACCGAATATCCACGTATATTCATATCTTGTAACAGTTGCATATCCAGTACTTAAATGTTCTGAATCGTTGACAACGCAAAATCCGCCCAAGTCATTAATATAAAGATTATTGGTCCGCTGATCTCCAGTTGTGGCATTATTGGTCCTGGATCTTTCGAACAATTCTGCAATCAAACCCTGCTTGGTCCGAATCAGATCCAGACTTACATCGTTATCCAAGGCGTAAGCCTCTGTAATGAAATACGGACACAAGCCTACACCATCATATCCGGACAGAGTCGGATTGTTCATCTGCTGCAGATCTTGCAGAGTGACATGTCCACTACCTCTATTGCTGCCGATATTCATTTCATGCAAAGTCAAATTCTGGACGCTCGTCCCATAATTTGTAAGGACATTCACATGATTTGAGCTTACTGTCGGCGAATCCCCCAAATCAGTTGGACAATGTATCATGACGCCGATACCATGTCTCATGGCACCGACTGTTGTAGTGGAAACGATTTCTCGAAAATAGTCAGTATCTCCATCATTCTCAGTTGAACCGTCCGCTACTGTATCAGTTCTCGTAGGACTCCATGCATTTACTGCTGAGCATACCGCGTTAAGCCAGTCCTGAGCGCTATGGCGCTGCACATAATTGACACCGATTATGACAAACTCTGTAGGCGCGCTGTCAAGTTTGTCCTTAATTGTTGTCAACATTTGAGAAAATGTAATATTAACCGGATGACCGGCAATATAAATATAAAGTCCAGGGGTATCTATGCCATAGTCTCTGACATTTCTCAGGTCATCCCTAGTAATATTGTCCAGTTTAACATCAAAAGCTCTTACGCCAGCATCGAACTGCTGATCAATATCAATAGTCTGAAATGTCTGCATCCGATCTGTTGCCGGATCATACGAGCCTGCTTCATCATTATAAAGCTGGTAAGTGTAGGAATGTTTTGTGCCAGGGAGAGAGAGCTGCGAAGCGAAGAGGACATCGTTGTCAATCATGCTCATCCAGTTGGATGTCTGAGCAGGATTAATCTTCGGCGTACGCACTTTGATGATCTTTCCATGGACAAGAGTGGGATCTTCTTGATTGCCTGCAGGCACGAGTCGCTGACTAATGGTCTGCCCGTTCTCAAGAAGCACCGATACCGTAAGTTCACTCGCTTTAATGTCCTGAGGAAGGAGGAAAAACTTTACGTTGAGCTTCTCTCCAGGATTAAGTTCCAGAGCCACTCCGTTCTCCTGGCAGTCTACCCACGCCAGCCTGTTGCTGTCAGAACCAGGTGACGTGTATGTGAAGTCACCGTTTGCAACATCATAGTTAAAACTTCCGACAATAGGCTGACTATCGCTTCTTACAGATACGCCAAGAATGTCATACTTCGTACCTCCGGCATTGACCACGACATCAAGCACAAGTACGATGGGCTCGAAAGTCAGGGAGACATTTCTCGGCGACTGATCTACATCCGCCGTAGTCGGAGACCATGTTCCGTGTCCGGCCATCATGGCATAAGTCATGTTCGGAGCGACTATTTTCCAAGTCACGCCACCATTCGTCTTTGTTTGTATATTTCCTCTTTCCTGAGCCACAGGGATGGTAGCAGAAACAACGGTATTCTCTGTGAGGCCGCTGATTGAGCTCATTCCTCCTGTAGCGTCGTCCACGGTAAGCGGATAGAAGGCATAGAACTCATGCTGCTGAGAGACATCGCCCCAACGGACGCCGACTTCACCGTTCTTCTGGAGATAATATCCCGTATTCTCACCAGTGCTCATCACCGTGTAGTCTGCCGACTTGCACTCCTCTGAAGCCTGAGGGCTGTACACCCTCACCTGATCCTGATTTGCGAGCCAGTTTATCTCCAATGAAGAGTAATTCTGATAATCTCCCGGATCACCATAAATCGTGCGCGTCTGCGGAGTGTCGGAGGTGTCCTCATTGACAACTGCTCCGAACGCGACCTCGCCTTCATTGACGGTCGGAGGCGTGACGACCTTCTGCTCCAGCTGCTCCTCTACGCAGCCGGAGAGAACAAGCGCAAGGCTTGAAGCCAAGCATATTCCGATTCTTTTCATCATCTCTGCAAAATTTTCAGTTCCACTCTTGCTCATTGGAAAAATCAAAAATGTTTTCCGTGTCCACCTGCTGATCTTGTATTTTCAGCGACTCGGTGTTTTCCGGCTTCTCATACACGGAGGCGGCCATAAACCCGTTCTCCACCTCGACTTCCGTGCGGAAGGTCTGAGGCTTTTCATAATGATTCTTTTTCATACGCATATTGTTTTTATTGTTGATTTTAATTGTGTCTTTTCTTTCTGAAGAAATGTCTGATACGCTTCCATGCGCTCTTCTTCTCTGCGCCGTAGCCATAACCATAACCGTAGCCATAACCATAGCCGTAACCGTACCCATAGCCGTAGCCATTGCGGCTCAAGTCGGCGCCGTTAAGTACGAGCGCCATGTTGACAAGCTTCTTCTCACTGTACATCTTCCCGATGTCAGGAAGGGCACGGCGGTCGAGGCGCCCTGCACGCACTACGAATATCGTGAGATCGGCCACCCTGTTGGTGACCATGGCATCCGCCACCAGTCCGACAGGTACACCGTCTGCTATGATATAGTCATATCGTCGCTTGAGCTCGGCGAAAAGGTCGTCGAGACGGGAGGACAGAAGCAGCTCGGTAGGATTCGGAGCCGAAGATCCTGCCGTCACCATGTCAGGAACGCCGTGTACATCGCTCTTGTGGAGTATGTCGTCAGCCGTGAGCTTAGGGTTGGCGAGGTAGTCGGTCAGGCCCGTGCCCCGGTGCCCGAAGCTCTTTGAGAGCGTACCCTTGCGGATGTCAAGATCCACCATCACCACCTTCTTGCCCGTATAGGCAAGGCTCGCGGCAAGATTGACGGAGATGAACGTCTTTCCCGCACCCTCGTTAATCGAAGTGAGGGTGAACACCTGCGAACGGCCGTCCCTGTCGGTCATGAACGACATGTTGGTGCGCAGAATCCGGAACGCCTCGGAAAGCACGTCGCGGCTCTTCTCTTCCACTGCGGGGCCCGCCTGATCCCTTTTTCGCTTCAGATGCCTGTCCAGAGGTATCTCTCCGAGGAAAGGTATGTCCACGGCATCCTCTATGTCCTTGCGCGTGTGCACCCTCGTGTCGAGAAAGAGCATCATCAGGAAGATGATTCCCGGCACGGCGAGGCCAGCGAGCGCCCCCAGAATCAGAATCTTGTTGCGGCTCGGAGATACGGGCGACATGCTTCCGTCCGCCTCGTCGATAACCCTCGCGTTGTTGTCGGCCATCGCCTGCGAGAGCGCATTCTCCTCACGCCTGTTGAGGAGGAACATGTAGAGGCTCTCCTTTATCTTCTGCTGACGCTCTATCGAGAGCATCTCTCTCTGCTGAGTCGGGATGGAGGTCATGCGCTCCTGCGCCCTCTGCTCACGGCTGCGCACATCGTTGAGCCGCACGTTGAGACTCACTATCATATTGTCCACGGCGCGGATGATGGTCTGCTTCATGGCCCTGAGCGAATTGTTGAGCTCCTGCACCACTGGGTTCATCTCGCTGCTGTCGTCTATCAGCTTGTCGCGGCGGAGCTTGATGGCGTTGTACTGGTTGATCTGCGACTCAATGTTCATGTCGCTGATGCCGGTGTTGGCCGGAATCAGGTCAACTTCCTTCGTCGGGTCGGTCAGATAGCTCTTGATGTAGTCGGCAAGTTCGAGCTGTGTCTCGAGCTCAAGCACGCTGGAGGTGTATTTCTGCGTCTCCTGCATATACATTCCGGCTGTCGATGAGATGTCGACGACCTGATTGTCCTTCTTGAATGACTCGAGGTCGGTCTCCACGGAGCCGAGTTCGCGCTCGATGATGATGAGCCTGTCGTTGATGAAATTGGCAGTATTGATGGCCACCTGGTTCTTGTCGTTGATCGCGTCCTCGTTGTAGACCGTGATGAGCATGTTGAGCACATCCCGGGCGCGCATCGGGGATGCGTCTCTGATTGAAAGGTTGAGGATGGAAGATTCCTCCCCTTCCTGTCTGATGCCGATAGCGCCCCGGTAGTAAGCCACCATCGACTCGACCGGCATCTTGGTCACAAAGATGTCCCGGCCTTTCCATGAGCTGTTGTAGTAGTTGGTGCGTGTCACAACCGCACGCACGCCGTCTCCTATGCTGAGAGTGTCGCTGACGGCGGCTGTCATGGCAATGCTCTTCTTGCCCTGAGGGATGGAGACTCTCACTGAGTCGGCCGTCAGAGGAGTGACTGTCATCGACACCCATCTTCCCGGGATGGCGTCGATGAAGTTGACCGCCAGCGGAGACTGGGTATAGAGCTCACGCTCGCGAAGCCTGTCCTCCACCTTGTAGCTGACGTCGGCGTGTACCCTTTCGACCACATCCCGAAGCAGCTTCTTCGAACGGAACTGAAGTATCTCGTTGGCGACATTGACCTTGTTGATGAAATTGTCATAACGGTCAAGTCCTGCCGTGGAGGTCTTGTTGGACGGATCCTTGATGATCACCGTAGCAGAAGCAAAATACACGAAAGGACGGCTCGCATAGACTATCCATGCCAGGCCCACGAACACCACAAGAGACAGGACGAACCACCTCCACTTGGAGAGGAGGTACATGAAAAGGTCAATTATGTTGATCTCGTTTTTTCCCGACTGATTCTTTGACTGCATCTCAACTTGGATTTTTGAAGGTCAGATTGAGGATCGGCAGCTGCCTGTCCGTCATTTGTATGAATTTATCGCCCAGAGCACCGAACATACGGCCGTGACGACGGACAGCACAGTCGTGCCGATCTGCCATCCGCGGTCTTCCGCGTCTTTCTTGAGATACTTAGGCTCCACATATACTATGTCGTTCTGCTGCAGATAGTAGCATGGCGAGTTGAACACTTCCTTCGTACGGAGGTCCGCCACATACATCTGCCTGCTGTCTCCAACTTCCCGGATCACCGCCACTCTGTCGAGCTTTGCCTTCTGAGTCAGCCCCCCGGCCCTGGCTATGGCCTCGAACAGAGTCACCCTGTCGCCGGACACGTTATAGTTGCCCTCGCTCCCGACGGCCCCCAGAACCGTGTACTTGAAGTTGAGGAACTCGATGGACACAAGCGGGTCCTTCATATAGTTGCCCTGCACGATCCTGTCTCTGATGAAAGCGATGGCCTGTCCTACGGTCATGCCGCCGAGATGAAGCTTGCCGAGAATGGGAAAGTCGATGTTGCCGTCGACATCCACACGGTAGCCTTCCTCCCTGAGCGAAGAGGCATTGGAATAGGTGCTGATGCTCCCGTCCGCACCCACCCGGAAACTCCCCTCATGGATGTTGAAAGGGATGGCGAGCTCCGGATTCTTACTGTTGACCGTTATCTTCAGCCTGTCGTCGCTCATGATCACCGCCTCGTGCTTTATGTCGACAGGATACGGCTCACCCGGAACCATGTCCTGAAGGTACAGAAATGTCTTCGGCGATGCGCACGAACTGAGCAGCAAAGATACTACTAAAATTTTGAAAATCAAACCTTTTACCATATCAAAAATATCGTTTTTTCAATCTAAGTCACCGGCATTCCCGGCACAAGCCCCGCAGGGCTCTTCCGGCAAGCCAAGCCCCTTGCGGCAGACGGCCACGGCATCGGCATCAGGACGGCATTCGAGAATCCCGACAGGGATCATCTCCGACATCTCCACAAGGGTATCGCAGAGACAGTCGTACAGCCTCCTGTCTTTTCTTATGACAGAACATCCCGGGAGAAGCACCGAGAAGGCCTCAACGTCACTTTTGGGGACAAACCGGTTCTCCGACGCCTGCCTGAGACGGACGAGCCCCGCCACGGGAGCCTTCTCATTTCGATAACAGGGAGTCTTTCCGCTCCATGGTGTTCCGAAGGCCACTGCCCGGCCATTCTCAATGCGCAGAAACGGGTTATCGTCGTTCAGCAGCGTCGCGCCGGGCACAGTCCTGAGCCAAAGCGATGAATGCGTACTCTTGCCGATGCCGCTTCTGCCGGTGAAGAGATACGCCCTGCCTCCGCAGAGCACAGCCGAGGCATGAATTGACACAGCGCCATGCGGAAGCACAGCCTGCGAGCACGCTATCCTGAGCATCGAGGAAAGAGTCTGTCCGGCAAAGACGTCGGCCATATCCGTCGATATCACGACCGACTCAAACCTTCTGTCGGCCGTCATCACACAGGCCGCAGCACCCGGTCTCGAGGTCAGCTCCACCGTATAGCGGTCTCCGTCGGCGAAGAGCGTAGCCCTGCCCATGTCGTTGCTCGTCTCCTCAAGAACTACAGCCTCCCGGGAGGCTGTCCCGACAGCTGGCTCTGCCGAGGCAGCTACATCCGCGACAAAGAGAGGCTTCTCCCCCTCTTCCGGGACGGCCCTGAACGGGACGAACGAGGGCAGCAGTCTGTCGATCACGGCATAGCCCGGCAAAGACGCTCCTTCCGCCCGGCTGAATCCGTCCGCCAGAGCCACTCCGAACAGGAATCCGGCCACTCTGTAAAAATGTATGTTGTCAGCAGATGCCATTGTGTCAGTCGGCGCTTCTTCTCTGTCCGGACAGGAGTTCCAGAAAGACCGACAGGGTCTCTTCCGGAGCCACAGTCATCGAAAAGCCGCTGTTGCGAAGAAATGACGCAGCGGTATTGATCTTGCGTCTGAGCGAAGACGCCTCTCCGTCTGCCGCCTCCGGAACGAACCTCCCGAAATTTCCTCCGCTGATTATCAGGTCGAGAAGAGCGTCAGGACTTGCCGAGAAGTCCTGATACGGAAGCAGCCCGGGGTCAAGGCCGAGACAGCCGACCATGAACGACTGCAGCACACGGGTCCATTTCCGTATTCCGGCCCGGCGGATCAGAGACTCAGCCTCATTCCCGTCTATCTCATCGTGCAGGAAGGCGCAGGCCACGGCCATGTCGCACACCTGTCTCAGCCCTACTCCCCTACCTACCGCGTGCTTGAGTATATGCAGATTGAGCATCAGAAGCTTAAGCATCGGGCTCGGCACTCTGACAAGCACTCTCGATCCGGATGCAGCCCCCGCTACGATCTGACTGTCCTCAAATCCGTATTCAGACTCAAGCCTCTCAGCAACTTTCTTTCTGAACGGGCTGTATATGTCGAGAAGCCGCCTGTGATGCTCTACCGGAATGCCATTCCACGAATAGCAGTCACTTCCGTCGGGAGCGCGTCTCACCCGGCATCCGTGTCCGGAAACAATGGCTGAAGCCTCGGCCTGCTCTTCCTCAGAGGTAAAGTAGAAATCTATGTCGCCGCACTCGCGCAACATCGGATGAGCATACATCGCAGCCACGTCATGTCCCTTCTGGAGCACGGGAGAAATGCCGTTCTGACGGAACAGCAGACACAACTCGCCGAGAGCTTCGCCCATTCTCGCATTCCTGCGCTCAATAGCGTCGGCCTTGGCTGCCCATCTGACGAGAATCCCCACAGGCGGCTCCATAGGCTCTGGCAGGTGATGAAGTCCGAGATATGCGACTCCTGTCACTGTCTGCCTTTCAGCCAGAGCAAGCACCTCTTCCCAAGCCTTCCCAGACAGAGGTCGGGCGGCAGGCAGCGAGGCATCAGGACGTCCCCAGAGTCCCGACCGAAGCAGAGAAAAAAGCATATCGATATTTCCGTCAGTCCTTTTCATTGTCTTTCTCAGACACAAGACCATACTCCATCCAACGGGCGAGAATCTCCCTGACGTCGGCCAGGGCCATGTCCGATCCTATGCCATATTCGTCACTGAGCCATGCCGCGAGCGTCTCCTCCGTAAAGCAGGACGTCTCGGCGTGACGCCAGAGCGCCGCAGCCGTATCGTTCAGAGTGAAAACATCGGTCATGTTCACTCTCGTGTCGTCCACTTTGACTATCATGTGGCGACGTCCGACCGTCCTCAGTCTGAGGCCCGGATTCGTTTTCATCTTCTTCATTGCAAGATTCCCCATTCTCAAAATCTTCCCTTCGGGGCAGACTACCTGTCCGGAATCAGAATTTCCTGCCGGAAATTATGCTGACGGCCGTCATCCAGATTATCTTGACGTCAAACCTCAGCGAATATTCTCTGATATACTTCAGATCAAGCCTCAGACGCTCCAGCATCTTGTCCATCGTGTCCGTATAGCCGTTGAATAGAGTCGCCTCTGAAAACAGCCCGGGTCTCATCCCGTACAGATACTCATAGTCGGGGTTATGCTCCATAATCATATCCACGAAGCACTGTCTCTCAGGTCTGTATCCAACAAAGGACATATCTCCCTTCAGGACGTTCCACAGCTGCGGCAGCTCATCGACATGATGCTCCCTGAGGAATTTCCCTATGCGGGTGAGCCTGTCGTCATCCTCCTGGCAGAGCTGAGGCACACCGTCCTTCTCCGCATCAATCGCCATCGAGCGGAACTTGTAGATGGTGAAGGGTCTGCCTCTGTAGCCGACTCTTTCCTGCGAAAAAATTATCGGGCCACCGTCTTCTCTCTTGATCTTAAATGCTATCCACGCGAAAAGAGGAGAAAAGACCAGCATGCCGATAATCGAGCAAACGATGTCAAAAATCCTTTTGACACAAGCCTCGAACGGCGATATACGGTAAATGTCTGATGATGCCATCTCTTTCATAGTAATGTCTTTCTGCCTCAGAGGTAAATCCATTGCGACGGATTCAGTTTCAACACTGACACAATTTTTCATATACTCTTAAACTATCGTTCAACATTTTCTGTCTGGTAAACAATGCCTTGTAGCGGCTCAAGGCATTTTCTGAATATCTTGCATAAGTCTCCGCATCTTTAGTCACCGCACGGATTGCTCCGGCAAGCGCATCAGCGTCACCGGGATCGGCATTCAGGCCGGAGACGCCATGCTCGTTGACCCATGAGGTGCCGGAGCCCGGTATGTTGGTGGCTACGACCGGCTTTCCGCATGACATGGCCTCAATCTGGGCGATTCCGAACGCCTCTGTCTTCTGTATTGAACTCAGACAGAAGACGTCGCACGCATGGAACACCGACGGCAGGTCGCAGTCGCTGATGAAGCCGAGCAGCTTCACCTTGTCCTGAAGGCCGGATTCCCTGATCTGGGCCTCGAGACCTGTCCTGAGCGGTCCCTCACCGCCGATGAGCACCACATAGTCGTCCCCGAGATGCCTCGCGGCCTCTATGAGCGTACTGTGTCCCTTGTACTTAACCAGACGGCCAAGCGAAAAGACTATCTTTTTTCCGGGATACCTCGCCCTGACCGCCGCGGCAGCATCACGGTCATAAGGGAGGGGCAGCACCCCGATCGGGATGCAGCGCGATTTGGCGCGGGCCTTCTTGAGGTCCGGGGATTGCTCTATGTATACCGGAGATGTTCCGATGATGACGTCGGCCCTGTCTATGAGCCAGGACTGCAGCGGACGGTACAGCGTTCCGAGAATCCTCTGTCTGAGGATATCGCTGTGCCAGTGCAGCACCACCCTGCCCCTGTAGCCTGAACGGCGCAGGGCAAGGCATGCCATCGGATCGGGATGGTGGACATGGATTATGTCGTAATCACCGCATCTGCTCCTGAGAGTCGAAAGCAGGGAAGGAGAGATTGTAGTCGAAGCCAGAGTGCAGAGAGTCCTGCAGCATATCAGCTCCGCATGGCCGTTCTGCCGTATCACACGAGTGCCCCCCCCGTCGGCACAGGCGCACATCATGTCGCAGTCGACGCCCATCTCAGACAGTCCTTTCATAAGGTCATACATCACCTTTTCAACTCCTCCCTTGACGGGATAGAATTTTCCAAGCTGGAGTATCTTCATAACTTGTCAGAATAGTCAGATATAAGGATTAATATGAAAAATGTTCAGATGTAGACAAGACAATCAGGCAAGGATCAGGTCGAACAGCTCTTTCCACGACCTCGTCACCGGCGGCTCTATGTCGAGGCAAGGCACAGGATGCAGGAAAGATCCGTCGTTCTGAATCAGTCTTTTCATCATGTTTTTCAGTTCCATATGGTCATCCGGGGAGAAAAAGGCCGTCATCCGGCTTCCTGCCGCCGTCTCATGCGCATAAGGCAGATCCGCCAGAAGCATCGGCTTCCCGAACGCCGCAAATTCCGAGATCGGCAGTCCCCATGTCTCCACTAAAGACGGGAATATCAGACAGTCGGACCTGCCGTAAAGTTCATAAAGCTTCTCCTTAGGCATGAATCCGGCGAAATCTATCGAAGAGACTCCTCCCCACCTGCTGCAGAGCCATCTCGTGTATCTGTTCTCGTCTCGGGAGACTGTCATGACTACCCTGAATTTCCCGGTTCCGACCTCCCGCTCAAGGCATTCAGCCGCCTTGCACACAGTCTCGAAGTTCTTGTGCACGTCGCAGTAGGACGGGAAGATGAAAGTGTAGCGGCCAGACCGTTCCGCATTCACGGACTGTCCCGCCACGGCGGATGATGACGCAGGAAGCGCCACGGCTATCCTGGACGGGTCCAGACGGAACATGGAGACGAACGCATTTCTGATCCACTGCTGCTGCACCAGCACGAGGTCATTCTTACGGATGTTTATCCTGTAGATGTACCGCGAGAAGCAGGCAAAACAGAATATCCTGTAATTCAAGAAGATATCCTTCACCTTCAATTTATAGAACGGGAACGGATTGTGACAGTAGACGGCTCTCTTCGCCGCCTTCACATTGGGTGTGGCGTCATGCAGCGAAAGCCACAGATATACCGGCGACAGACGCTTTGAGATGCTGTTCATAGTCACATATTCGCACCAAAGTCTCTTCAGCCAGCTCGACGCGACATCGGGCATCTCAATGAACTCAATGCCCTCGAACGGGGTCAGGTCCTTCCTGTGGACCAGGGCGATGACCTCATACTCCCCTGTCCGAGCCAGCCCGGAGAGATATTCCAGACAGTCGCGCAATATCGTCAGGGTGCCGCCCTTGCGCAGATTTACGGCTGAAACGACGATCTTTTTCATTTCTTCATCAGGAAAAGAAGAAACTTCATATAATGGATCAGCTTCTCGACAGGAGACTTCCTGACCCAGCTGTTCTCACAATAGTGTATCGCATACGATGCAGGTGTGGCTTCACGCCTGTTGCCGGCGAAGATTTCGGAGCGATAGATCATGACTCCGTCATCAAGAGCCTGATCCTCATCCTTGTACAGGAATCCGTACTTTTCCGCCGCCCTCGCGTATATCTGAGGGGCGATCACCTTCATGCCGACCATCTGCCCGTCCCGGACGAAATGCCTGTCGGCGTATGAGTCGAGGATGTCCTTCACGAATCCGCATCCCTTTTCCGCGCCCATGACCGCCGCCTGTATCTGAATCCCTGAGACATAGCCGTCCACAAGCCTGTGTCCCTCTGCGTCGATCTTTGATGCAGTCCCCTCCTGCTCCACCTCAAAAGGGTGATGCTCAACGCAAGAGAAGAAACGCGAGCCGAGAAAACGGTCAAACCTCTTCAGCACCTTCACATCGGAGTCCAGATAGATTCCGCCCTCGGTGTAGAGAGCATAGAGCCTTATGTAGTCCGCCACGAAAGCCCATTTCCTCTGGGCGAACGCCTCCTTGACATAAGGCACACTTCCCTCTATGTCAAAATTTTCCGTCGACCACAGCTTTATCTCGTAGTCCGGCATGACCTCTTTCCATGAAGCCATGCAGTCGCGGATCTTCTCCGGGTACGGGTCACCGCTCAGCCAGCAGTAATGTATCACTTTCGGTATCATCTCCGATTTCATCAAATATGCTTTCCGTCACCACATTGTCCTCCACATCCAGCAGGAGAAGCAGCGCGTAGACGAGGAAAATGTCAGTAGAAATCTTCACCCATACAGCCAGCACAAGAATAAACATGAGCACGAAAAGCATTCTGTCTGACCGGTATCTTTTCATCAGCGTCCATGTGCATGTCATGAAAAAGATGATGAACATGGACAGGCCCATAAGCCCGCAATAGAAAATGAAGCGCAGATAGCCGACGTCGGTGAACATATAGAATCCCCTGCCCAAAGGATCGTCGAACCATCCGTCTCCGATGAGCCATGTCTTGGCATTGTCAGGGAAGACGACCATTGACTGCAATCGGTCGGTCGAGGAAGTCGACCAGTCACCGGTCTCAAAGAAGTTGATGAATCCTTCGAAACCATATTCGAAGTAACGTCTGAATCCCGGCATGGCCGAATATGCCGAATAGACGACTATCGCCAGCACCGCAAGGGAGACGACGACAGGCATGACTTTCTTCATGTCGTCAACCAGAGCCGTATCCGAATCTCTGAATCTCTGAATAAGCATGTAGACCAGAGACAGACCCAGACCCACAACGGTGGTCCTTGACATGACGCTGCCGAGAATCACTATGACGGCGAAGAGAAGCCAGTACCATTTGCGCCACATCGATGAGACTCCGTGGGTCAGAAGCCAGCCAAGTCCGAGAAGGGCGCATGAGAAACGTATTCCCGCAGTGTCAAAATATGCGCCTATGCCATAAAGCCTGTGCGTTTTATGAAGATACTCAACATTCTGCGACACGACGCTGTCGACAAACATCTGCAGAGACGGAATATTGTCTATCATTATCCCGAGCACGGACTGGACGGCACACACCCAGGCCATGTAATGGAAGATGAGCCTCATCCCGGCAGAGCCGTGAACGGCCCGAATCAGGGAGACTATCGCGTATGCACCTGATAGCCAGACAATCATACTCACGATATAAGTGGCATAGGCATAGTCGTCCGTAGTGTTGTATGCCACCGAAGCGAATGAGACGAGAGAGAACAGCAGCGCCCAGCAATATATCCAGACAAAGCCGCTGTCCATGGTCAGTTTCCTGCCGTTTTTGATCCTGTTCCATACGAAGCACACGGCTCCGAACACGGCAAGCACCATCTTGGTGTTGAGCCCGGGCAGCGCGACGAGCTCGAACGGGAAATAGTACATGCTGAACACTATTCCCACGAATATGGCTTTCAGAAGATTGATCATCTGTACAGCACTCCGTAGACGAATTTGAACAGGACTCTGTAGTAGAGCTTCAGCAGAATGTCACAATGATGCCTTGCGAACGACTGGAGCATCTTGTTCCTGAGCGGCTGCCGAGGATTCATCCATACGGACCGGTCGGCCTCAGGAAAAGTCTCGCGCCACAGGTCGTAGCAGCGGGAATCGTCCGTCACAAGCAGCGGGAACTTCACGTTAAGCTTAAGGAAATCCAGTCCAAGCTCGTACTTGTCACCGAAACGGCTGCGGAAGAAATCCGACACCGAATCCACATTCCGGCGCACCATGTCCAGCTGCGTCTGCTGCGCCATATTGGTCAAAGACGCGACATTATATTTCACATGGTGATACAAGGGCTCTGAAATGTGCCCGTATGACCGGGCAAACGCAAGGCACTTCACCAGAGCCGCCATATCCTCTCCTATGTCCGCTCCCTCAATAAACGTCACGCCATTGTCTGCAAACAGACTTCTGCGTATCATGAACGCCCAGAGATACCACCTCATGCTTCCGCAGAACATAGCCTCAAGGGCGGCCTCGGAACTTGTGCAGGCAGGCTGCCTCAGCACGCGGCTGCTCTTTCCGAACTCCAGATGCCAGTCGCAGCCGACAAAGTCCAGATTGCCGGATTCCGCAAGCGAATACATCCTGCTGAACATGTCCGGCTCCACCCAGTCGTCAGCATCAGCGAAGGCGACATACTCTCCGGATGCTGCGGAAAGTCCCGTATTGCGGGCCGCCGCCACACCCCTGTTCGTCTCATGCCTGAGAATCCGCACATCCGCCGCCCTTGACGGGTACTCCGCTACGGCCTTAGAAAGCACCTCCATCGAAGCGTCCGGAGAGCAGTCGTCGACGAATATGAACTCAATGCCCTCCATATCAGAGGCAAAGAGCGAGCGGCAGCACTGCTGAAGATACCCTTCCGCTTTATATACAGGAGTTATGACTGAAAGTCTGTAATTCATGACCTATAACAGCGCTCCCTGCACCTTTCTGTGCGCAAGCCGATAAAACACAAGGTAATAAGCCCGGTTGAAAGCCCTTCCAGGCCCGAGCGGGAGACAATAGTGAAAGTCTCTGACAAAATGACTGAATCCCGTAACATGATGACTGAGAGCCGAAAACGGAGATATGCGGCGCATCTGCCGGATCACGCGGTAGGCTTCTCTGTGAAGCTCTGTCTCTCCCTTTTCCAGCAGAGACAGCAGCAGAGTGTTCTTCCTGCCCTCAAGTATCTCATACTCATCATGTCCGAAGGCTCGTCCGTCGCTGACGACAAAGTCTGTCATCGCTCTGAAAGCCTTGAGGTAGGCGTCGACATCATGTCTTATCGTCATCGCCGTCATTATCGAGGACTCGCGGACATGATAGCGATATACATATTTTCTGTTCACATACATCGTAGCCGCCCTGCAGGCCAGCCTGAAGCTCCAGATGACGTCCTCGTGCAGAAGCCCCTCTTCAAAGAAGAGGTCGTTATCGAGAAGAAACTGCCTGCGGCACAACTTGTTCCACGCCATCATATACCATTTCCCCTCGGCATACGAATGAAGTATGCCAGCATTACCGAGCACCGCGCCCTCCGGCAGTGAAAGCGACGGATATTCCCTGTCGCTGCCGACCGTCCCGTAATCCGAGATGACGAAATCATACCTGCACTCCGACAGCGGAGCCACCGCGCTTTTCAATGAGTCCGGCACCATCTCGTCGTCACTGTCAAGGAAATACACATATTCTCCAGTCGCGGCGGACAGGCCGGTATTTCTCGCGGCGGACAGCCCTCTGTTGCGCTCATGCGCGATTATCCTGCATTCCGGAAAATCATGTGTGGCGACATATTCCCTGGCAAGTGCGACGCTTTCGTCCGTTCCGCAGTCGTCCACGAGAATCACCTCCATATCTACACCCGACTGTCCGGACACGGACTCCAGACACCTCACTATGTAAGGAGCCACATTGTACACCGGTATGACAACTGACACTTTCATGCTTTCATGCCTTCATCCGCATTCTGCCGACAGCCTCACTTTCTTCCCGCCACTACCTTGAGGAGCCCCGGGAAATACCTGCGCAGCAGCCAGAAAGCCCCGAGCAGGGAAATGACTATAAATACCTCGGCCCCAATATATGTGAATATGATCTCTAAATCCGTATCAGGCCGCAAAATCATGAAGAAGATTTTGACCATTCGGTTGCATATCAAAGCGTGCGAGACATATATGAAGAAGCTCGCTGAAGCGAGAAACGGACTCACGGACACATACGACTTCTTCAGCAGCCAGGCTGCCAGATTGTATGCCAGAAGCAGCGACACGAACACATTGGCCAATTTGATGATTTTCACCAGCTCTACATTGTCATGAAAACACATGTGCGCGATGCCGAGAAGCGGATACAATATCAGAGTCCATTTGAAATACGGACTGAAAGATGTGAAGATGTCCTTCCTGTTTATGCTCATATACGCTCCCCACGAAAAGAAGAAGAATGCGTTTGCGAGCAGATTGAACCTCCAGTTCAACGGCAGGATGAGACACACGCCCATGATCAGCAGCGGCCATCATTTCGCCCTCTTGAGCATCCAATACAGCAGCGGAGTAGTCAGGACTACAGTCATGAGATCCCTTAAAAACCACAGCGGGATGACCAGAGGATACGGAGATCCGGCATAGTCCGGCTCTCCCGGACCGACAAGAAGCCCTCCGTGATAAACCCAGTAGCACGACAGAATCGTCTTGAAATCCAGATTGACCCGCGTGTCCGGATAGGCAACGAAATCGCTGAATGCCGGAAGTGATCTCACGAGAATGAGCACCAGTTCCAGCGTAATCCATATCAGATACGGGATAAGCAGAGTCTTTGTCCTGTTCTTCAGCTTCTTGAGCCATACGGCCGGCGTGAAGTCGTCCACATTCACAAAGAACACATATCCGGAAATGAAAAAGTATATCGGCACACTTATCCCCCGGAGGAACGCGTCTATGAACCTGCTGACCGACATGAACATCGGACTGGATGCGGGATCAAACTGCTCGCCGCCGAAAGCCATGCCGCCGGAATTGAAGACATGTACCGTCACGACAATTACCGCCAGCGGGAAACGCAGCAGATCCAGACTCTGTGTTCTGAGATTACTCTGCCCCATCAGCCTAAAACTTCGTAAATCTGCGACATCGCATTCGCCACATCAAATCCTCGGGAATATTCCAACGCCCTTTCGGAACACCTTTTCCGCAAGGTTTCATCGTCTATCATCTGCCTGACTTTCCGATAAATGTCTTCAACATCGTCTCCTGCAAGCAATCCGCCGCCAGACTGGCCGATAAGCTCCGTCGGGCCTGCAGTCGCCGTACTTACCGCAGGGACACCAAGACAGAACGCCTCGCATAAGGTCAATGAAAAGCCTTCTGCATCTGAAGTGCTCAAATAGATGTCTGAAGACCTCATTATGGCGTAAGGCGACTTTACAAACCCAAGAAACAGGAATGAGTCTTCAATATGAAGCTCTTTCGCCTTCCGTGTGAGTTCTGTCTGCAATTCTCCCTCGCCCAACACCCAGAAGTCAATATCATATCCATCTCTCTTCAATCTGACGGCTACCTCCAATGCCCTGTCATACCGCTTTTGAGCATTCAGTCTTCCGACCATACAGACTGTGAATTTCCTTTTCTCGCGCTTCTGACCGCTCTCAGACAGCCTGACAATCTTTTCCCTGTCAATGGGATTGTATATTACGGCACATCTGTCAGCCAGTTCCGGATAGAGATCTTCGAACGCACTCCTGACATCTTCCGACACGCAGACTATCCTGTTCATCAGATGATACGCTTTCTTCTCCTCCTCGGCATCCTTGAAAAAGTCCAGAGACCAGTGCTTCTTTTTGAGGTCGATGTGTACCCACGAAACATTCTTCTTCGCGTTTCCCGCCACATAAGAATGATATTTCAACGCATTTCCTTCCATAAAGGAGACAATCGCGTCAAACGACTTTCCTCTCACTACGGAAGATATTGCCCGACGACAGAACAGCGAATGAAAAAGTCCATACAGACGGAACATCCGCAGGAGGCGGAAGAGGCGTTCATGACGCATGGCAAGGCGGCCCCACATGGAATGAACACTGACATTTTCCGGAATGCTGTCGACATACACGCCGTCACGAAATTCGAGAAACAGGGAGACGTCGTATCTCGAATAGTCGAAATTCCTCAGCACGTCGATCAGCACCTTTTCGGCGCCGCCGCCGGGAAGATATGGCATTATGAAAAGTATGCTCTTCTTCATCTTACCTTTGGAAGCAACTGATACTCAGGAGTTCTTATAAAACTGAGCCCTGAAGAAAGTCCGTCCTTGAAGGCCCTCGCCTTGTCCTTCTTTCCGAGCAGAAACATCATGCCATATTTAATTGCCTGTACTCCATAAGTATATGCAAGCGCAACGATGCTCCATGCCTTCACAAGCGGATTCCTCTCAGGAAGGAAAATGAACCTGTGCCAGAATATCAGCTTGTTCCTGTATTCCGAGTACACTATCCTTACGGTCTTTTCCTCCGAGTCGCTTACCGTCGAACTGGCGTCCATGTGGACTATGCCGGAATCGAACGAAGTCAGAATCTTCAGTCCGCACCTGAACATCTTATAGAACATCACCTGATCGTCAGGGAAAGCGTAATAAGCCTTGTCGAGCCACATCTCGTCCTCATAATGGATCTTCAGAAAGTCCTCTTTCCTACAGAAGAAACATGGGCCTCCGTTGGTCTGCGACTCATACACAGGCTTCACCGGGTGATTGTTGTACGAAAATCCTCCGTTGCGCATCACCTTGTAGCCCCATCTCCGGCCGAACGGACGACACACTTCCCGCCCGAGCAGGGTCAGACGCACCTTGTCTTTGAGCGGCACCGCATGGTTGGCGAACACTGAAGGCGAGATCACCTGCGCGTCATTCTCCGACAATTCCCTGTACAAGGTCTCAACAGCCTTCGGAGGGAGATAGACGTCATCGTCAAGGAAAAGGCAATACTCGGTCTTCACCTCGTCGTATCTCAAAGCCCTCTGAGCCACCATGCCTTTCTTGACATAGACATAGCGCTCTTTTCCGACAGTCTCCTGAGGCAGAGGATAAGACTCCGCGATGTAGACGACGATTTCAGCTGGCGTCAAGGTCTGCTCCAGCAGCGAGACAAGCATCTTGCGATACATCTCACCGCCCTTGCCCAAAGTCCTTATGACAGCCGTATATTCCATCAGCATCAGAGTCTGATCATCGACTTGCCGTTCACGACAAGGTTGACGCCAAGATAAAATCCGCCGTACAGACAGCCCAACAGGATCCTGTCCCGCCATCCCAAAGACATGTCCTTAATCTTCAGATTCTTCAGAAACGAGCGGCTGAACCACTCTCCCAGAATCTTCTTCTTGTCTCCGGATGAATATCCGTCCGCCTTGTAGAGGCCACGTATAAGATGCACTGCGTCCTTGACATACTTGGCATACGGAACATCCTGCCCTCCGGCAAAATCCCTGACACACTCCTGTATGCGCTCAAGATCATCAAAGCGTCTGACATTAAAGCCATGCGTCAGGGAGTGCATGTTGAACACCTCATGACGGTATGGAGCAGCAGTTATAAACGATATCCGGTCGCAGCCTTTGAGGTAATTCAGCGAGAAAATGAGATCTTCGCCGAAGGACTGTCCCTCAGGATAGCATGAAAGAATCTTAGACTTTTTATATATCTTGTTCACCGACGTGCTCAACAGTTCCGTATTCAGCCAATAGGCAAAATCCCGTCTGAAATCCTCAGCAGAGGCATAGTCCGCATTTTTCTGAGGCCTCCAGATGAATCCATGAGTCTGATTCAGACCGCAGATGACGCAGTCTGCGTCTTTCTCCCGCATAGTGCCGAGCATGAGGTCACACGCATCCGGATCAAAATAATCATCGCTGTCCAGCATCATCACATGGCTGCCGCGCGCCACGGCAAGTCCGGCGTTCCGTGCTGCCGAGACCCCTCTGTTCTGCTGGCTTATCAGCACAATCCGTCCGTCCTTTTTCTGCCAATCTTCACATATCCGCAGACTGCCGTCTGTCGAACCGTCGTTGACGAGAATTATCTCTATATCGGGATAAGTCTGCGCCACTACGCTGCCGATGCAGCGATCGAGATAAGCCTCAGCGTTATATACCGGTATTATGATTGAAACCATGATAAAAAGCCTGTCTTCACTTCACCGGTTCCACTGAAATGCGGAAAATTCTGAATGCCGCCTTGCGCAAGGGAACTGAAAGCCGCGCCATAAGCATCTCCACAAAATATGCACACACAATTATCAGAACTATAGAAAGGATGACATTCAGCCATGTCGGCAAAACCGTCACTTTTGACGTGAAGTGCAGTATAAGACCATGAAACATATATACGGACATCGACAGTTTCCCGAGCATGAGCAGCCATCTGTTCGTCAGGAATTGCGACACATGTCCCTTTGCGAGAGAAAATATGGCCACTGCGCCTAAAATCACAGGATAACGGGGCATCATATAATCATTCAGCCTGATCAGCGGATGCCACATCATGAACAGGAACATCAGCCCGAGAAGCACTATTTCCGCCGCCGTATAGAGAGCAGGGGACAATCCCTTCTTTCCCTGTGTCCAAGTCTTTATCTCTCCCCAATACAATCCGAGAACCATTCCCGCCGAATAGTCCAGCAGTCTTGCCGCCGGATTTATATATGTGAGCCAGGTTCTTCCGATCGTGTCCGGCAGAATCAGGAGAAACACGACGAAACATGACGTCAGAAGAGCGAGCAGGACTGCGAAAAGCCCTCTGTGCCTTCTGGCAAATCCCAGAAGAAGAGGGGTACACAAGTAGCAGACGAACAGACTTGACAAAAACCATGAAGGAGTGTTCATCGAGAAAAATATCTGCCATTTGGGCACGAACGACTGTGTCAGAGTGAGGTGAAACGGAACTGCCCACATCGTGACAACGGATATTCCGAACACAAGACACAGCAGGACAGTAAGCCACTGGAGCGGAAATATCTTTACGCATCTTTCAGCCATAAACCGCTTTGCCGAGCCGGAAATCCGGTCTTTCCAGGACAGTGTTATGCCGAAACCGCTCAGTACGAAGAAGAACAGCACGACTGTGTTGCCGAAACTGAAATCATAAGGTATTCCGTACATCGGAGCCAGATGATGCCAGACAATCAGCAAGGCAAAAATTCCACGCAGTCCGTCTGTCGGCCTCTTATTAATATTCTGCCCTAAAATACTTGACATACAAAGCTAATAATCCTGTCGCACCTGCTTTCGCCAGAAAATCGAATATGTGCCTGCGTTCACCCTTATTCATGTTCTTTCTGTCGTCCCACAAATATTTCAGACATCCGTCTTTTACAAGAGGTTCTAAACCTTTCTTCACAAAAGACCAGGACTGCCCTCTCAAATACGACAGATATTTATTGACACGGCTCTCACAGAGCAGGCAGCGGAATTTCATCAGTGAGACTCCAAAGGTATTCTCAAGACTGTCCACGACAGAGCAGACCCGAGAAAGCAGATAATGGTGGTCTCTTTCCCAATCCGTCCCCTTCTTTACGGACAGGGCGTCGGGATTATCTCCTACCGTATGGTGGTACATCTCTGCTGAAATCAGACGCATCGTCCGCACATGAAGCAGATATTCAAATGAGAACAGGGTGTCCTCACCGGAGGACAATGCCTCATCGAACCTCAGATGCCGAGTCTGTATAATCTCTCGCCTGAACAGTTTACAATACGGCACCACAAACGTTATCTTATCCAGATAAACAGGCAGAATCTCCTGAAAATCCTCTCTCTTCGTGCACATCCTGTCCGGCAGCCTCGAATCTTCCGCCCAGACACACGAAAACATCAGCAGATCCATGTCGTTGTGTGCGAAACGATCCTGAAGACAAATACTGAGCGTATCCGGCTCTATCCAGTCGTCAGCGTCAAGAAACATCACCCAAAATCCTGATGCCTTGTCAAGTCCGGCATTTCTCGCCGAACTTACCCCGCCGTTCTGTTTGTGAAACACTTTCACTCTGTCGTCCGTCAAAGCATAATCATCGCATATCCCGACAGAGCCGTCGGTACTCCCGTCATCAATCAGCAGCAGTTCGAAATTCTGATAAGTCTGCCGCAGTACACTTTCAATGCAGCGTGCAAGGACTCCTTCCGCATTATACACCGGAACGATGACAGAAACCATGTCTATGACACTATTTTCCATGTCAAGAGTCATATCTATTCAACTGGCTGCTGTCCAGCAACTTGTTAAAAAGAAACTTATTCAGCATCATCTTGGTTGTAAACGAGAAGCCGAAATGCCTCGACAGGATTCGAGAGACTTCACACATCATTCCTATGTGCTTCAGCATCCATCTCCTGCCGATGTTTCTCGCGAATTCCGACAAGATGAAGGTCGCCGCCTCATCACTTTTCTCTCTGTCATAAATGTCGAGCCTTATGTCAAACTCCATCTTCCTCTGCCTGTCCAGCGCTATCTTTGACCATACTCCGCCAGAGTGAATCCGATAGACCGCCATCACATCCGGAAGACAATATCCTTTACCCTGCTTCAGCAACTCATAGAACAGCACGACATCTATGGCGTACTTATAGGTGAACCGATCCAGATCTAACGCATCTCGTCTATAGACGACTGTCAAAGGCTGAAAAAACCATTTGCCATGCACCAGTGTGTTCAAGTCATACTCCACGCCAGACTCAGGAAACTCAGCAATTTCAGAAAATGCATCTTCAGTCTGCATATACTCACGCCACCTGTGCGAACACATCACATAGCCCGGATGGCTCTCCAGAAAATCCACCTGCTTCTGAAGTTTGTACGGGTCCGTCCAGTAGTCGTCGCCCTCGCAGATGGCGACATACTTTCCATGAGTATTCGCATACATGACCCGTCTGAGCGAGCCATCCCGCTTGGAATACAGGTTCTCCTTCTCAAATATCGGCTTTATGATTTCCGGGTATTTCTCGGCATATTCCCGAATTATCGCCGCCGAGCCGTCAGTCGATGCGTCATCATGCACAATCGCCTCAAACCTGAAATTGGTTTTCTGCATCACGAAGCCGTCCATACATTGCCTCAGAAACGACTCGTGATTATAAACCGTACATTGTATGGTAACCTTCAGACCGGAATCTTCCATCTTCTTCAATCGTTTTGATATCTGGCCACTTTTGCGGGAACTCCAAGCACTACCGCATAATCCGGAACATCCTTAGTAACAACGGCTCCGGCACCTACTCTGGCATATCTACCGATGCGGTTGCAAGAGGCAAGAATCACCGCCCCTACTCCAATGACAACACCCTCCTCTACAACAAGATCGGAAGGAAATATCTCTGACCGTGACCGTCTGTAGTCGCTATGCTGAGCATGTGCATGTGTTTCTATAACAACACTATGCGTAAGCTGAACATTATCCTTGAGCACTACGCCACCGGAATAGTCAATGAACACATGCTTCGCCAGCAGTACATTGTCTCCGATGCTTATTGTCCCCTCAAGATAATGCTGCCGACTTATGTTGACATCGTATTCCACCATGAGGTTCTTGCCGGCATTGTAACGACGCTGATAAGCTCTCATCCTTTCGTCCCGCTTTCGACCGACTTCATATTTCACATCTCCGTATTTCACCAGAAACTTTCTGTTCTCCATGAAGTCCTCATACCACAAGTCCCTCTTGATGCCGGCCTCTCTATATTTCTGTCCAAGTTCAAGTCTTCTTTCCTTCGGAAGAGAATGGAAATGTTCCTTCAGATACTGATTCGTCCACATCCTGTAAGTGCGCCAGCAATACAACATGTCCGCAAAGATACGCATACGGCTCAAAAGCCCTCTCTTTTCTGAAAGCGCAATCTCAGCTGAGTGAAGCCAGCCATAATGCAGCACTTGTCTCAACCGCCTGAAGTTCATTCTCAATCTAATACACGAAAGTAAAACTTATAGGTAAATCCCCCCCCCAAGATGCAATTCGAAAAGAGAAATGACCATGTCTTCAATCGACATGCGCGGCGACCACGAAAAAGTCTCCATGAACCTGCCGCTGTCCATACCAACTTCATAACTCAGATCCGACGGCACCTGTTCCAGTTTCACATCCAGTCCGTAACGCTCCGTCCCTACCTTCTTCACAATTTCAGCAAGTTCCTGCACCGAATGCATCTTGCCCGTACCGAGATTGTAGACAGGAGCGAACTTCACTTCAGAAGCACTGTCAATCAGAGCTGTAAGGGCCTCAGCCGCATCACGGACATCAATAAACGAGCACTTCTGACTGCCGCCGAAGACCTTTATAGGAATCCCTGCAAGGGCATTCTTGACAAATATACTGAGGAATCTCGCATTTTCACACACGGAAGACAGACGTATGCTGGTATAATTCACATCTGACTTCTGATTAAGTGCAGCCTCAGTGATAACCTCCGATGCTGACTTCGCCAACGCATACATAGACTCAGGCGTAACTGGAGAATCTTCATTCCAGAGAGGCGGATTCTTCATCCCGTATACACCTTGTGATGAAATGTTCACAAAAGAATGTATATGATAGTTCAGGACAAGTTCCAACACAGATTTCTGATACTCAAGTGAACTCATCAGAGATTTCCCGTCCTCACTTCGAGCAAAAGCAGTATGAATCAAAGCATCAAACTCCAGATTCCTTTGTCCTGCAAAACTTGAGAAATCCTCAAGTGAGAAACACCTGACACGCCTCCTGTCTTCATATCTCGGCTCAAGTCTCTGCGGATCAGTCGACAGGAGATATAGCGAGATGTCCTCACATTTCAAAAGATTGAAGGCAAGTTCAGTGGCGACCATGCCGCCCGCACCTGTAATGATAATGTTCCTCATCTGATTCTATTCTCAATTTATGAGATCCGAGTAAGCATAATCCTTTATCAGCATATCCTTACCACATGCATCAATCACCTGAATCAGTTCCTTGACACGATCCATTTTCTCTATCAGACCACGCCTATTGTCCGCAGTCAGCAAGACTCTAACTGCAACCTGCGCCAAAGTCCCGACAACATTTTCCCGAATCTCTGTGCCTACCGGATATGATGTGAACACATGCAGAACTCCATCGAGACTTCTGACATCATCCAATCCGCGGTATTCTTCGATAACGCCCGGAGTAAGAAGGAGAGTGACATTGGCGAGTGCTCCTTTCTGTGGATCTATCAGATTGAATGCAGCATCGTCAATCTCATTCCCGACCGCAAAGTTCACCATAGTTTCCATCGGATTGAAACCTGTGGCATGAGCTATAAGATGATGCTCCAATGAGCCGGTCAATCTGTACCCCATCTCGTAAATCACATATTCACCGTCTTCAACAAAAGACTGTATGAAGGCCATACCTTCATTAATGCCAATCGACCTGAACATCTCTCTGAGCCTCCCATCTGTGCGACTTTCAAATTCAGGAAGAGAAGCCGAAGGGAACACATATCCTACAGGAAGCGGAAGCTTATTCTGATTGAATCTCAGCATGATGCGGTCGCCTACGCCCATGAGATATGCCTTTCCTTTGTGGAAGAAATAAAAAATCGTGGATTCTTTCCCGTTTACATATCTTTCAATGAGGACTCTTCCCGATGATGAATATGCCAAAGCCTGTGCATATCTCTCGACAAACTCCTCTTCATTTCGGCAAATGAACACTCCGCGTGCGCCGCTGTTGTCCACAGGCTTGACCAGCAGAGGATACCTGACGCTTCCGCTCATTACTTCCTCGTACCCATATTCTTCTACTACCGATACCGAGTGATTTCTGCACAAAGACTTGAATCTGAATTTGTCCGTCGTGGCAGCTATCTGTTCCTCTGTCGCATAGCATGGAAGTCCCGCCTTTTCGCAGATTCTGACATAATAAGGAAGCAGCAGATCCACATATCCCGTCAGGATTCCATCCACCTTCTCGTCCTCAATCAGCTTAACAACGGAATCAACATCCGTTGCACTTACCATGAAACTATTGTCCGCAAAAGGCTTGGCAGGAGAATCCGCAAGATAGTCCGTCACATCGACATGAATACCCATGCGCCTTGCCTGCTCAATAATTTCTCTGGACAGCGCTATTCCTCCCAATATCAGCAGCTTCTTCATTTGCTTCGGATGATTTTCACCATTCTTTCCATATCAGACTCGTCATATCGCTGATCCACCGGCAAAAAGATCATGTGTGACATGAGAGAGCCCTCGACCGAAGTGTCGTCGCACCAATTTTTAACATTGCTCCAATACGTAGGGACATATATTCTTTGCAAAATCAACGACTCATACACACTGTCCCGTCTTTCGGTATAATAAGGGTATATTAGCGGCACATCGTCCGATGCCAGTTCAAATGTCATCATTCCGGAAAGATTCGTCTGCAGAAACGAGAAATTGTCCCTGCGCCGCTCTTTTACCATCTCATAGTCAATATTTTCCAGCAATCTTTCTGTCAGTTCAGACATTCTCATTACCGGGAGATTGTCAAGCATCTCCTCATCACTATGAAATGTAGAATATCCTTGCTCTGGACCATCCTCTATTCTCTGCATCAGATGCTTCATTCTTGCCACAGACTTATCCTGCTGCAGTTCCAGTTCACACTCACAGTCAGTATACAGATAGCCTCCGTCCGGGACTCCGAAAAATTTTCTCGGAGAATAAAATGTGTCAACTCCATCAGGTCTCGGCGCATAAAACGCCTGTGAGTCATCTACAATCAGCTGATCTCCATAAACTTGAACCAGATTTCTCACATAAGCCTGCTTGATGCCGAAATAATTTGTATACAGAAAGGCCTCTCCTTCTTTCAGTGCCGGAAGCGTTACCGGCTCAAGCCTTTCATTTATATGATAGAACTCATATTCGACGCCATGTCTATGGAGCGGCTGCAGCATTACTTCGCAAGTATAATACGGGATATAAACTTTCCTGTATTTCCGAGCCAGAAGGACATACTCAAAACAGTTGCGTGCAGTGTTAAGACGCATGGCACCTTCATGATAATGTCTTCCGCGCCTGAGTTCCAGCTCAAAATACCCGCCTATGGCTCTTCGTCCATGAGATGATTTTTCAGGGCAATTCATATCTATCCATCATCTCATTAATATCGTCAACAGAATTGAACATCGTCCAAAAGTTTGAATATTGTCGATTGATGTTCAAGAGCATAGTAAAGCTCCTTCTCTGAGTCAAATTTCATGACAAGTGTGCCGATAGTGTTATTGGCACCTTTAAATCCATGAATTATGTCACCCTTGTTTACCCACAAATCTGTTTCGACTACATATTCTTTCACTTCATCGTCGACTCTCATTCCCTGGAATATACCTTCCCCCTCGGAATGAAGGATCAGTTCAGCCCAATAGCCTTTATAAGGTTTCTGCTCAATATGCTGATGCTCATCCCCAACCGCAGCACACACTGCCGCATCAATCAAATCCGTTCCTGTTGAAAAACGAATCATTTCTGCCAAACGATTTCCGCCGCCACGAGGCGAAACTTCCATTATATATGGCTTTCCGTCAAGGCCAATGCGCGTCTCAACATTATATATTGAGGTGCCCATATTGAGAAGGGACAGCAGCCGCTGCAGTTCTGATGTCAATTCCTCTTCCTGAGCATGAGTAAATGTAGATGGCCAACTGAATGCGGCAGGTGTATAAGGATTCGGTGCCTTGTCATCAAATCTCTGCGCCGAAAAAGAAACATACACCAGCTTCCCGTCCACGGAAAAGCATTCAGAGTCAGAGGAACAGCCTTGTTTTTCTATAAACTCCTCGACTATCACTCGGCCTGATATGGAATGCTTTTTCGCATATTCAAATGCGGACTCAAATCCGTCTGCCGAATCCACTTTCGTCACACCCTTGCTGCCGGCTGAATCCACTGGCTTTACTATGATAGGAAACCTGTATCCGGCAAGATCATTCAACGCGTCTTTCGCGTTATCATAGCCTTTTGCTTTCGGAGCATTGAAACCATTGTCTGACAAGAATTTCCTGAACCTGTCCTTGTTCTGCAGTATACATACCGACTCATAAGGTCCAGCTTGTGGAAGGCCCAGCTTTTCTTGGACATAAGCAGCTGTAACTACACCCGGGTCAACTGCAAACGACATTATTCCGTCAATCTTCTTTTCCTTTGCGACGGCCAGTACCGCTTCCTTGTCAACTATGCTCACATTACAATATTCATCTGAATATCTGTGGGCGACATTATCCGGCAGATAATCACATGTGATCACATAATAGCCATGTTTATGCGCTGCCTCTATCACAGGAATGAGATACCTCAGACCTCCGAGCAACATAAGTCTCTTCTGCTTCATCATCTTGCTATCTGCTCAATAATCCTGTCTACATCCTCATCCGTCAGCCCGTAATACATCGGCAGGCAGATGACCTGCTCAGCCTTTTCTGTAGCCACTGGAAGATTTTCCTTAGTGGCTGATTCAAGGCCCCTATAGGTACTGAAAGTGCTGATCAGAGGGTAGAAGTAGCGGCGGCCGTAAATGTTGTGCCTCTTCATCTCCTCATAGAGCGCGTCGCGGGACATGCCGTACTGCTCCTCGTCCACGAATATCGGGAAATATGAGTAGTTGTGGGTCACGCCCGGGACATCGTTCATGAATGTGATGCCCGGAATGTCCTTCAGAGCCTCACGGTATCTGTCAGCCACATGATGACGCGCCTCGATGGCCTTGTCCACCTGCTTCAGATTGACCAGACCGTATGCGGCGCGGACTTCGTCCATCTTGCTGTTGATGCCGGGGGCTACCACCGTCGTCTCTCCTGCAAAGCCGAAGTTCTTGAGATAGTCAATCCGCTTCTTCGTCTGCTCGTCATGCACCACCAGAGCCCCGCCCTCAACTGTATTGTAGACTTTCGTCGCATGGAAGCTCAGTGTGGACATGTCACCGGCATTCAGTACACTTTCTCCGTTTACTTTCACACCGAAGGCATGGGCGGCGTCATAGATGACCTTCAGCCCGTATTTGTCGGCTATCTCCTGAATGCGCACCGTGTCGCACGGCTGCCCATAGACATGCACCGGCATTATCGCCGTCGTATGTGGAGTTATAGCCGCCTCGATCTTGTCCGGGTCAAGATTGCAGGTGACAGGATCTATGTCGACGAACACCGGCTTGATGCCGTTCCACCACAGCGAGTGGGTCGTGGCCACGAAGCTGAACGGAGTCGTTATCACCTCTCCGGTGATGCGCAGCGCCTGAAGCGCCGTTATCAGAGGCAGCGTGCCGTTGGTGAAGAGGCTGATGTAAGGCACTCCGAGATAGCCGCACAGCGCCTGTTCGAGCTCCTTGTGATAATATCCGTTGTTGGTCAGCCACTTCCTGCTCCAGATATCCTGCAGATAGACGTTCAGCTCGTCCAGAGAGGGCATCAGCGGCGATGTCACCGTTATCTTCTTCTCTTCCATTTCTTTATTTGTCTTTGCGTCGGCGCAGAAGCGCGATCATCTCATCCAGTTCCTCAAACCGCATCAGTCTGGCCCCTACGAGGTAATAAACAGCTCCGACCGCCACACCTACCGTCAGCTGAAGCCAAAGCGAAGGAAGGACATGCACGATGATGAGCACGATGGCCCACATCACAAGAGTGTGCGCGAGAATCGGAAGCAGATCCTTCATCTGAGCGCCTATTCCGTAGCCTATCAGCCTGCGCGTGTAGTATGTGTTGTATATCAGACACAGCAGAGAGGACACTATCTTGCCGTAGCACATGGCCACAAGCCCGAGAGGAATCGTGATGCACAGCACGATCACGCCCTGTATCTTCTTTATCACCTCCAGCTTCAGAAAGAAGTCCGAACGCCCCTCGACCTGCAGAAGGTTGAGGTTGATGGCATGGACGGGGTACCACATCATTGCAAAGCAGATGATCTGCAGCAGGTAGATCGCCCCTTCCCATTTGTCAGTCAGGACGATTCTGATGAGCGGGTCTGCCACCGCCGAAAGCCCCGTCATGAGAGGGAAGACGATGAACGCCGCCATCTTGAGGACTCTTCGGTACGCTCCGGCAAGACGCTCCGGCTCGTTCTGGATGGAGCTCAGGACCGGAAAAGTGACACCCTGCAGCACACCCGTGATGTTTGACGAAGGGTACTGCGCCAGGCTGTCCGCCCGGGAATACACTCCCAGCGCCGAAGATGAGAAGAACTTTCCGATCACAAGCGTATATAAGTTATTATAAGCGGTGTCAAGCAGCGCGGAGGCGAGCATTTTGGAGCCGAACGAGAACATCTCCCTAAATGACTTCATCGAGAACACCAGCTGAGGCATCCAGCGGACGAAAATCCACAGCAGCACGGTCCGAAGGAAGGAAGAAGTCACCGCCTGCACGGCCAGAGCCCACACTCCGTATCCGGCGTATGCCATCCATAGGCCGACAGCTCCAGTCACCAGAGCGACTATTATCGAGATGATGGCCTTTGTCCTGAAGTCTATCTCTATGGCCAGCCTGGTGCCGTGGACGCCCGAAAGCGAGCCGAACACCAGAGTCAGCGAGATCACCCGCGTGATGTCCTTCAGCAGCGGGATATCGTAGAACGAGGCTATAAGAGGTGACGTCAGCCACAGTATGCAGTAGAAGGCCAGCGCTACGGCGATGTTGAAATAGAACACCGTGCTGCAGTCCGTCTCCGTCCTGTCCGGCTTGCGTATCAGCGCCGTGCCGAATCCGCTGTCGATGAAGGTCTGCGAGATTGCCAGAAAGATGTTCAGCATCGCCACCGTACCATAGTCGGACGGCAGCAGTATCCTCGCTATAAGAATACTGAAGATGAACTGTATGCCTTGCGAAGAAAATCTGTCGATGGAACTCCATACGACTCCGTTGAATGTCTTTTCCTTAAGCGACATTCTAAAGGACTTCAATCAGCTCGGGGCTGATGGTGGCGAGGGCCACGGCGACTACTCCTTCGATGGAGATGACGACCCTGCGGTCGCGTGCGCCTTTCACCTTAAGGAAGATGCCCTCATAGCCTTCGAAATCTCCGCCGGTGACCCGGACTCTCGTGCCCTTGGCAAGATTGAGTTCATCTCCTCCGAAATACAGCAGGTTCTCATTGCCAATACTTGTGACGGCAATGAACAGCCGCATCTGGTCGTCAGGCACGATTATCTTCTCGCCTGTGCGCCTGTTGGTCATGTACTGAAAATATGGAAGAGGGGTCTTGACACGCTGAATCTCGCTGAGAGTGGTGCGGACAAACACTATCCCGCGCACGACCGGCACTGTCTCCTTGACCCGCCGAGACCGCCTCAGACGGATAGTCTGACGCACTGGGATATAATTTTCAATGCCTTCCCCGTCAAGAATTTCCTTTATCTTGAATTCACGTCTATAAGTCACGCGCATCGCAAACCAGGACAAAGTCTCTACCACAGCATTCATCGGTCTTCATTCTAGTTGTCCACTTATGCCAAAACATGACTCGGGGGCTACTATACTCGCACATCATCCTGTCTGACAACGACTTACAGAAACCGATGACATGTTCAAATATAATATGAAACATTTATTTGCCTCCGTCTTACCAAGTCGTTGCAAAAATAAGCATAAAAAAGCAATCCACAAAATTCCAATCTGTTCGCAATCAGCGACAAAAGTTATAAATCATTATGGAAATCCCCCCCCCAGCACCCCTCTGAAGCCTTTTTCCCGGGGAGAGAGAGCCGATGATTTTTTTTAAAATAATTTTTTGCAGAAAAGTCCGGACGGTCATTTCCCCGTGCGCATGAAGTCGGGAAAATGACAGCCGGACTCTTTATCGGACAGCCTCTGTCGGACAGCCTCTGTCGGACAGCCTCTGTCGGACAGCCTCTGTCGGACTGGCAGACATGGACAGCGGAAGTCTCAGCGGATGACGCGGAAATTGACAGACTCTCCAGAAGCACTGTCGCCCGCCACCCAGAGGCTGAACTCTCCTGGCTCGACTTTCTTTTTCATGTCAAGGCCCACGAAGGCAAGCTCGGACACAGGCAGTTCAAACACCTGCTCGGAACTTTCGCCGGGAGCAAGAGTAACACGCCTGAATCCCTTGAGTTCCTTGACAGGGCGGGTGACAGATCCCACGAGATCCCTGACATACAGTTGCGCCACCTCCGTAGCCTCAGCCTTGCCCTTGTTGGTGAGGGTAAAGGACACCCGGATGACGTCTCCGTCTGAATATTCCTGTCTGTCAAGCGTCGGAAGCGAGTATTCGAAAGCCGAATATGTCAGACCGTAACCGAACGGATACAGCGGATTGAATCCGGCGTCAAGCATATACGAAGTGTTGCCGAGAGAAGTCTGGGCGGCTTCGAGCGGTATGTCGTAGAGCATGGTCTCGTCGCCGCGGAACGGTCTTCCGGTATTGTTGTGGCTATAGTAGCACGGGACCTGTCCGGATGCCGCAGGGAATGTGGACGGAAGCCTGCCGCTCGGCGACGCCTTGCCGCTGAGCAGGTCAGCTATTGCAGGTCCTCCCATAGTGCCGGGATGGAAAGAGAAGAGAATGGCATCCGCTATCTCCGACTCCATGTCCAGGACAAGTGGTCTGCCGGCCATTATGTTGAGTACGAGAGGCTTCCCTGATGCGGCGAGGGCTTCGATCATCTCTCGCTGTCCGCCTTTGAGGGTGATGTCCGCAAGGCAGTGCGCCTCACCAGACATTATGGCCTCCTCTCCCATAAACGCCAGAATCACGTCTGCGCGACGGGCGGCTTCCGCAGCCCTCGCAACGCCTCGGGAATTAAATTCACGACAATATGAGAGTCCCGGTTCATAGATCACCTCCACATCGTCGCCCCAGCTCTCTCTGATGGCGTCAAGAGGAGTGATGGTATGCTCTTTCTGGCCGTCAAAAGTCCATGTGCCCATCTGGTCGTGCGGAGCGTCCGCCATCGGCCCGGTCACGAGAACACGACGGATCTTCGACCTGTCGAGCGGCAGGACTCCGTTGTTCTTGAGCAGGACGGCGCTTTCAAGGGCTGTCCTGTATGCCGCAGTCATCACGGAATCGTTGTACTGCACCTCAAGAGCCTTTCCGACATCCACATACGGATTGTCGAAGAGACCGAGGCGGAACTTGACTCTCAGGATATTGCGCACAGCGGAATCGATGTCCGACTCCTTCACCTCACCTCTTTTCACGAGGTCTTCGAGATAAGCGGAATATACATTGGACATCATGTCCATGTCGACCCCGGCATTCATCGCCAGAGATGCCGCATGACGGCCGTCAGAGGCGAAGCCGTGCGGGATCATCTCGGCTGCGGAAGCCCAGTCGGTCACAACGAAGCCGTCGAAACCCCATTCTCCTCTGAGGACATCCTTGAGCAGCTCGGCATTCCCTGTTCCCGGTACTCCGTCATTGTCGTTGAAAGAGGTCATCAGTGTAAGGGCCCCGGCCTTGACGGCGGTCTCGAACGGAGGCAGATAGACATTTCTCATGGCTCTCGGAGGAATCCATGTGGAATTGTAGTCACGTCCTGATTCTGCTGCGCCGTAGCCCACAAAATGCTTGGCGCAGGCAGCAAGGGAGGTGGAATCGCTCAAATCGCCCTGATACCCTCTCACCATCGCCGCGCCCATGACGGCATTAAGATAGGTGTCCTCACCGGAACTCTCCGCGATTCTGCCCCAGCGTGCGTCTCTGGAGACGTCAAGCATCGGTGAGAAAGTCCAGCGGATGCCGCTTGCAGTCACTTCCTCAGCCGTAAGCCGGGCTCCACGCTCGACGAGCTCCGGGTCGAAGGTGGCGGCCATCCCGAGCGGAATCGGGAAGACGGTCCTGTAGCCGTGGATGACGTCGCGGGCCACGAGAAGTGGGATGCCGAGCCGGCTCTCTTCCACCGCGATGCGCTGATATTCATTGATGACAGCGGGATCGGTCTCGTTGAGGATGGAGCCCGTCGCACCTCTACGTATGTCATCAGCCACCTTCTGAGAGAATCCGCTGACGGACAACTGGTTCATCTGTCCAATCTTCTCCCGGAGAGTCATCTGCGAAAGCAGCTCGTCAATCCGCGCTTCCGTCTCATCCTCCTGACCGCAAGAAACGGCCATGAAAGCCAAAGCAGGAAGAGCAAGGCATGACAATATTGTGTTTCTGATTCTTTTCATATTCATCCGTTTTACTGATTCTTCACTGCCGTGGGTCAATCTATCAGCAGCCAGTTGAGACACACTCCTGACGAGCCAGTCCCGGCCACGCTGACCGTAGAGCGGCCTGCCGGAAGCTCTATCTGCGCCGTCACTGTACGCCATTCGTTTCCGGTGTTCTCAAGGTCAAGAGTACAGACACCTTCTGAAGTCGAGATCTCAACGGAAGAGTCTGCAAACGACGAGTATCTCAGCTGGAGCCCGAAACTGCCGGCCGAAGCCGCCTCGACCTGATAAGTAAGGCTGTTGCCCGTTCTCAGGTTGTAGACCTCCAGAATGCCGGAGACATCCGTGACCGGCCTGAGATGAATGCTGCCGGAAGCCGAGCGATAGTGTTCGGCGGGGATGACAGTTCCTGTCTCATAATACAGGGAGGCGTCCTGAGTGGACATATTTACAAAGACAGCCCCCAGATCGGTAAGCTCTATCGGGACACGGCTCGTAAGCAGCGAATTGTGAACTTCCGACTCTCCGTTTCCTCTCGGTATGAACCATGCATAGCGGAACACGTCTTCGTCAGCCTCCAGAAGGTTGATCGCCTCGACCATATACTCCATCTGGGATACGGCGGATATATTGTTCCTGTCCCATGCACAGAATTCGGTCAGCCACAGAGGTTTGCCATATTTCTTGAATCCGTCCAGATAGGACTTCAGGGCAGACGCGCTGCCCATATAGCAGTGGACGGCGATTCCGTCCACGTCGTCGACCGACACTCCGGGCTGCGCAAAAAACTCGTCAAGCCACAGATAAGGATCACCGTAGCCCTCGAGCGTGCCGTAGTTCATAGCCGGAGAGATGAGCCCCATGCCGAGCTCTTCGGCCAAGGCCTTCACTTCAGGCCAGTACTCTGCGGCCTGGGAAGGCGTCATGTTGGCCTGGTCGGTGAGGTTGGGCTCGTTGAACGCGAGAATATATTTCGCGTCGGGATGCGTACGGCAGAACGTCCTGATGTTTTCCGGGTCGTATGAGCCGTTCCATATCATCGGACAGAACTCGATGCCATACTGCTCCATGTACGAATCCACGGTCTCTGACGGAACTACGGACGACCAGTCATAATACCATGATACGGCATCGCCGAGCAGAGGGAAATCATAGTCGGCGAGCTGGGCAAAATTGAAACTCACTCCCCTCTTCGGACTCTTGGCCTGAAGAGTCTCGTATTCAACGATTTCATCGGCCGGATCACTATCCCCGCCCCCGTCCGGACCCTCCTTCTGACACGAGGCGGAGAGTAGCGGAAGCATGGATACGACAAGGCCGACGACAAATCCGCCGGCCCTCATTCTGACGGGTTCAGCCGTTTTTCTGATAGACTTTGACATAATTGACATACATACTGGCTTCGTCACCGTCCTCAGGAAGTGCCGTTATAAGAGAAGCATTGTGAATCCCCGGGAAATTTCCGCCCACGGCGAGATTGAAGATGATGAAGAAGTCATGGTGAAAATATGGACTTGTGCCTCCCCACTCGTCGTCCGTGCTGGTTATTCCCATTTCATAATACGGACTCGCGTCAGGATATTTGTCGAGATCGAGATACATTCTCAGATACTCCTCGTCCCACACGAGGGTGAACAGGTGGTACTGCCCGTCCTGAAGGCTGTATGCCGCCGTCGTCGATCTCGCGTAATTCGGATACTGGTTCTGAGAATTGTAGAAGCCCCAGTGCGCCGCTCCGTTGAAATACCTGTCCTGAGTGCCGTTTCTGATGCCGTCCGCATGGCCCATCTCCATGATGTCTATCTCGCCGCAGCGTGGCCACGAATTGGTCTGATAGTCAGCCCCGAGAAGCCAGAAGGCCGGCCAGAGTCCGTTTGCGGTGGAAGGAATCATTATGCTCGCCTCGACCTTGCCGTGGGTAAATTTCATCTTTCCGCTCGTATTGACCCTGCCTGAAGTGAAATAGTGTCCCAGGTGCTCTTCCCTCCTCGCGGTCAGGATGAGGCAGCCGTTGCCGTTCCCGTCCCTGCCGACAGAGACATTCTCTTCGACATAATACTGCATCTCGGAGTTGCCTCCTCCGTCTCCGTTCACTTCGATATTCCATGTGCCGGAATCGAGGGCGTCGCCGTCAAAGAGATCCTGCCACACGAGGACATAGCCGTCAGCCTCGCCGGACCCCTGCTGGGCATCGTCATATTCCGGAGGAGTCGTCGAGCCTCCGTTGTCCCCTACTCCGTTGTCAGTGCCCGTGTTCCCGTCCGTATCGATGGATGAGCACGAGCAGGCGCACGCCATGAACAAGCCTGACAGCAGAATGAGCATCACATATCTTGTCTTCATTTTTCCTGTTTTTGCATTATATGCCCGGCATTTGCGGGCACCGCGCTTCCGGCGGCAGTCCGGTCACCCTGCGCGGAGGCCGGAAACTGCCGTCTGTCAAGCGCAAAGCCGTCTTGCGGTCAGATTCATTTCTTGTAGATGAACACTGCGTCAAGATCGAGCGTAGTGCCGGCTACTCCGCCGCTGAGGAAGGCAAAGAGGTTGATTGCGGCCTTCATAGGCTCCTGACTGAAGTCGAGGTTCATGGTGTTGAGAGGAATCTCATATTCATTCCACTCTCCCACTACGAACTCGCCGCCTACAGGAAGTACAGGCTCGTATGAAATCTCTCCGTCGACATAAGGAGTGTCAGGATCACCGAAAGCGAAGTGAGTTCCGGCATAGTCGGCTGAAGGCCAGCACATATAAGCCATGTGGGACTTGCCTTCCTGATTGGTCTTGTAGGCAAAGTGGAGATAATAGCTGTCGAGGTCTTCAGCGATAGCAGGCACATTCTCAACGCCAGGGACATCAACCACACCGTTGTAGAGATCCCACGCTCCGCCAGACCAGCCGCTGCCGCCGACTACGAATGATACCCAGCCTGTAGCCGCACCATAGAAGCCGAGCCCGGAGTTGGTGCCGCCGGTGTAGGTTCCGTCCCATACGTCGATGTTGACCACGGCCTGACCATCCTCAGTAGTCGACGGCCTGAAGTCAGAGACCACCTTGTCCTCGATGGCGGCATACGAATCATCGTCAAGGAAGAGGACATAGTAGTTCGATCCCTGAAGAGAGGCATGGAGCTCGGTGTCGCCTCCGTTGTCGCCTCCATTGTCGTCTCCGCCTCCCGGAATAAGAGAGCCGTCATCGTTTCCGTTCTCGCCGTCCTTCTCGCATGAAGTGAAGGTCAGTCCTGCGATACATGCTCCAGTAAGGAGCAACCAAGTAATCTTTTTCATAACTATCATTAATTAAATGGGTTAATAAAAATTTTCCTGTTTCTGGCAGCTGCCGTAAAGGCAGGCCGGGGGCTATCGATGCAGTGGTGCATCGGCATATCCGGCATCTTGCGCCGAGCCGGCATGACGCCGGATCAATATCCTGGATTCTGCTGAAGCTGTCCGATGCGCACCTCCTCGTCCGGAATCGGGAAGAGCTCGTGCTTGCCCGTCACGAAGTCGGACATTTCTGCACGTACCTCATCCGACTCGGAGGCTTTGTAGGCAGCCATCACGTCAGCGGCGATTCCCCAGCGGCAGAGGTCGAACCAGCGGTGTCCCTCCATCGCGAGCTCCACTCTGCGCTCGTGGCGGATGGCAAGCTCCAGATCTTCGTCTGTGTCAGTGAGCTGACGTGAAGCGTAGCCGTCCGCATAGTCGGGGATGGAATAGTCCGGGAAAGCGGGGAGCACATCGTCAGAGCCCGTGACCATCGCTCTCGACCTTGCCCGCACATATTCCAGATAAGTCTTTGCCGTCCCCGGGTCGGAGCATTTCAGACACGCCTCGGCATACATGAGGTAGACGTCGGCAAGACGGATCACCACATTGTTGATCGGAGAGCGCATATCATTGTCTATCGCATCCGGATAAGTCCTCGTGACCGGATCGAAGAGAGTCCTCTTCAGAGTCACATACCTGCATCCGAGATAGTTCTCCTGTGCCGGGTTGCCTATCTCATCATCGGCAGGCACGAGAATGGTGAGGTCTCTGCGCGGGTCTCCGCTTTCATATTCGTCGTAAAGATTCTGTGTCGGGCGGTTGAATCCCCAACCGACATTGACGAAGGCGGAAGATCGGGAACGCATGAGAATGGTGGCGAAAGTTCCCCGCTGAAAGCCGTTTCCCTCACCGTAATCGGTGGTCTGCTCCTTCATGTACTGGATCTCGAAGACCGATTCCGGCCCGTTTTCTCCGGCAAGGGTGAAATTGTCCGCGTAATCAGCGCAGAGAGAATATTCAGCCGCCTGCTCCGTCATGAAGGTGGCGCCCCAGGTCTTTGCGTCAGAATAGCACGAGGACGGGTCCTGACCGTTGTTTTCCCTATAGTTGCCCCAGTAGAGATATGCCTTGAGAAGCATCGCCTGAGCCGCACCCTGAGTGGCTCTGCCCATGTCTGACGCATCATATTCGCTCTTCTTCGGAAGCGCGGGGGCAGCCTCCTTGAGGTCATCGGTGATGAGGGTAAAGATGTCGTCTGCGCTTGCCCTCGGCCGAATCCAGTCTTCGCTGCTGTAGACGGGCTCTGTGACTTCCGGAACGCCGCCGAACATCCTTACGAGACGGAAATAGTAGAATGCCCTGAGAAATTTCGCTTCGGCTATCAGCCTTGAACGGTACTCCTCAGTAAAGGCCTCGTCCGTGCCCGACTCCATCTCCGTGACCTGCTCAATGGCAAGGTTGGCGCGTGCTATCCCTTGATATTGAGCTCTGTAATACTCGAGAATCAGGCCGTTGTTGGCGATGGCCTTGAAATTTTCAAGATCGTAGGCGTCAGCCATGTCGGAGGTGTTCTGCCCGCCTTTGAGGGCGTCATCCGAGACGACGTCGCCGATAAAGAATTCCGAATAGTAGGTATTGTTGTACTCCCACATGAGAGGCACATATGCGGCGGTCACCACCTCAAGAGCCGCCTCAGAACTGGTGAAATAGTCTTCCACCTTGTTCAGCATCGGACTTTCCTCCCTGAGCCAGTCGCTGCAGGATACGGCCGCGAGCAGAGAAAGGAGAGCCGCTCCTTTCAAAATGTATCTTTTCATCGTAATGATCGCTATTAGAAGTTAATGTTGAGACCGAGCATGAATGTCCTCGACTGAGGATAGTTGCCGTAGTCGACTCCGCCGCCCACCTCCGGGTCATAACCGGTGTATCTGGTGACAGTGAAGAGATTGCTGCCGGACAGATAGATCCTGAGCCTGCTCATTCCTATCTTGCTTATCCACCTCTGAGGCAGGGAGTAGCCTATCTGGAGATTCTTCAGTCTGAGATACGAGCCGTCCTCTATGAATCTGTCGCTGTCTTCCCTGTTCATGGCGCTTCCGTTCGGGTTCGGTATCGATCCGTCCGGGTTGGAGGTGGTCCACACGTCTCGCATCGTGGTGCTGAGCGTGGCCTCGTTGCCGGTGCCCTCAGTCCTCAGACGCACGGCATTGTAGATCTCGTTGCCGTAGACCCCCTGAAAGAAGAGGGACAGGTCAAGGCCCTTCCACTCTGCGGACAGGTTGATTCCGTAGGTGAGCCACGGGAACGGGTTGCCGAGTGCGGTGCGGTCGGATTCGTCTATCTTGCCGTCACCGTTCAGATCCACATACCTGACGTCACCCGGAGAATAAGTGCCGGCGTCCTCGGCCCAGAGGTATTCGGAGATCTCCTCCTCCGACCTGAATATGCCGTCGTATTTATAGCCCCAGAAGGTGTAGAGAGGCAGGCCTTCGTCCGAAATGACCTTGTCGCCATAGACCCTCTGACCCCCGTTGAGCGCCGTCAGCTCGTTGCCGATGAATGAGACGTTGCCTCCTATCGAGTAGTCCACCTGGCCTATCCTGTTGCGGTGGTTGAGCGTCACCTCTATTCCCTTGTTGCGCACAGTGCCGACATTAGCCGTCGCCGCATATCTGTTGCCCACATGAGCCGGAGCGGTCACGCTCAAAAGCATGTCCTTCGTGTCTCGGAGGAAGAGGTCAACTGTACCGGTCAGCCTGTTGTTGAGTACGCCGAAGTCGATTCCCGCATTCCACTGCTCGGTCGTCTCCCACTTTCCGCCGTTGTTGACATAAGTGAGGATGGTCGAGCCGGAGGCAAGGGCCTGGTCTCCTGTCCCGAGAGGGTAATCCACGAAAGTAGGTCCGGTGTTCATCATGCTGAGGATGAAGCTGTCGTCTCCGATCTGGTCGTTTCCGATGCTTCCCCATCCGGCCCTTATCTTGAGGTCGTCAAGCCATGTCACGCTCTTCATCCACGGCTCGCCGCTTATTCTCCAGGCGAGGGCTGTCGACGGGAAATATCCCCATGTGTTCTCCGGGAATTTGCTGGAGCCGTCCGCACGGAAATTGACCGTTATCAGATACCTGCTGTCGTATGAATAGTGTACGCGGCCGAGAAACGAGAGTCTGCGTGAGCGCGAGGCTGCGTCTGAAGCCTCTGTCCTGTCTTCAGTGGCCTGAGAGAGATACCAGTTTCTCTCCTCCGGATTGAGGATTGAAGAGCCCGAGCCGCTGATGCTGTAGTAGTTGTACTCCTCGTTGGTCTGGCCGACCATCACCGAGAAGCTGTGCTTCTTTATGTCTCTGGCGTATGTGAGCGTATTCTCAACAATGACTGTGGAATACCTCGACATACTGCGCTCGATGAAATTCTTTTCGTTGCGGTCGTACTCGGAATACTGGTAGGCGTAGTTGAAGAGCCTGTGTCTTGTGTTGGTGAGGTCGAGGCTGACATCAGAGCGGAAAGTGAGACCTTTGACCGGGGTTATCTCGAGAAAGACGTCCCCGACCCACCTCTCGGTCTTGTCGAGAGGCTCGGAATTCTCCACCATCGACAGCGGATTTGTGACATTCTTGAAGTTGGATGCCGCACTTATCCGGCCTCCGAGATCTTCTCCTGCACTGTTGACGCTGCCTTCCGGATAGCGGGCGGGATCCCACGGAGCCATGGCAAGCGCCGCAGAGATGACTGAGGCTGAAGGAGAGCTGTTGTTGTTCATGGCGTTACGGCCCTGCGACATCATGAACGTGAGGTTTTCTCCCACTTTCAGCCATTTGGCCACCTGATGAGAGGAGTTGGCCCTGACCGTGGCCCTGTTGAAGTCAGAGCCGATTATGGTTCCCTGCTGATTGAAATAGCTGCCGCTCAAGGACCACTGGCTCTTCTCATTACCGCCGTTGATAGACACGTGATAGTTCTGTATGGCGGCGGAGCGGAAGATCACGTCCTGCCAGTCAGTATCTATGGCCGAATAATTGAGATTGCTCGGGAAATATCGGGAAGTACCTATCAGATACTGCCTTACCCAGGCGTTCAGGCCGTTCTCCTGAAGATAGCTGAGCTGAGATGCGCTCGTGAGGGACGCGAGAGTAGCAGCAAACTCCGAGGCGTTCATCAGGTCGAGCTTGCGCCACGGCGTCTGGACTCCGGCGTAGGCGTCTATCGACACGTTTATCTTTCCGTCAGTGCTCCCTTTCTTAGTCGTTATGAGAATCACTCCGTTGGCGCCTCTCGACCCGTAGATTGCGGTGGCGGAGGCGTCCTTAAGTATTTCCGTCGACTTGATGTCGTTAGGGTTGACGAATGAGATGTCATCGACAATGACGCCGTCAACAACATATATAGGTGCACTGTTGTTGACTGTGCCGATGCCTCGGATACGCACTTCTGCGGCAGCGCCCGGCTGTCCTGTGCTTGAATTGACCGTGACACCTGCGGCAAGTCCCTGAAGAGCCTGGTCAAGATTGGCGGCAGGCGTCTTCTGAAGCTGGTCAGCCTTTACTGATGATACCGAGCCCGTGAGGTCGCTCTTTTTCATCACGCCATATCCGATGGCGACGACCTCGTCCAGCATCACCGCGTCGGTCTTCAGCACGACATTTATCGTACCCCCCCTCTGAAACGGTGAATGTCTGGTCTACAAATCCTATTGAAGTGAACAGAAGAGTCTGGCCCTGCCGGACAGAAATCGAATATCTGCCGTCAAGATCGGTGGAAGTGCCCTGAGTCGTGCCTTGAACGACTACTGATACGCCGGGGAGAGGAAGTCCGTCATCTTCGGAAGTCACCGTGCCCGACACCGTCAAAGTCTGCGCTGAGACAACTTGCATCGCAGACAGCAGAACAGCTGACAATAATAGAAGCAATTTCTTCATAACAGTGTCACTAATCATGTGCTTTGGTTTCGTGCAAATATACGTGTGATGAGACTCCGCTGATGCGAAAACCATCTCACAAAAACTCAACATCATCAAATAATTATTACGACAATACCTCTACATAAAATATTTACTTTAGTATTAATCAATAAATTATAAAATAAGTCCACCTAAATGTGATTATATTGCGAAAAGCGACACCACTCTACAAGACAATTTTTAACTTTGCAGAAAACACTGAAACGATGAGAAGACCGCTGTTCATTGCGGCGCTTGCCCTGCTGTCCGCCGCCCTCTTTCCTTACGATGCGCTCGCGCTGTACCCTTCCGTGCGCAATTTCACCAAGACTGACTACAAGGCCGGCACACAGAACTGGTGCATAACGGAAAACGGATCAAGATTCATGTACTTCGCCAACAACAGCGGGATGCTGGAATACGACGGAAAGAACTGGATTCTGACACCTATATCCAACTTCTCGAACGTGAGGTCCGTAATGTATGATGAAAGGACAGGCAGGATATACGCAGGGGCATTCAACGAATTCGGCTGGTACTCTCTGAGCGCACGCGGGGAAATGACCTATACCTCCATGAGAGACAGGCTGGCAGAGGAACGCGACATGTCGGAGGTATGGAGAATCGTCAAAGCGGGAGACGACATATACCTGCATGACGACTACAGCGTTTACAGACTCGATACGGACTCGATACGGACAGTCTTCAGCAGCGGAGCGAAAATCAATTCCATGGCGGCAGCCGGGCCGAAAGTGACATTTTCAGCGATCGGATCAGGGCTCATGCAGATTTCGGAAAACGGGGAAATATCCCGTATCAGGGGATGCGAATCCCTTAAAGACAAGAGAATATGCGCAATATTACCTTATGCCGGCTCGACAGAGCGACTGATCGTCACCGAATTTGACGGGGTATATCTGTGGATCGGGGGCCAACTCAGAAGGCTAAGACCGGAAATGGAGATGGAGATAATGAGGGCACAGGTATTCTGCGCCGCGACTGACGGCGAGCATCTCGCCTTGGGCACAATATCGGACGGAGTGTTCATAATCAGTCTGGACAGCATGTCCTGTACACACCTCAACACATTTTCAGGACTTCAGAACAATTCAGTGCTTAGCATGTTCTTCGATTCGGCCGGCAATCTCTGGCTCGGACTTGACAAGGGCATAGACTATGTCACGCTCAATTCCCCGGAAAAGTCGGTCTTCAACACTGACAGGCTCTACGGGACCGGATACTGCTCCCTCTTCCATAACGGCAGGCTCTATCTCGGGACCAATCAGGGACTATACTTCACAGGTTCTGACCCTTCGGAGGACACAGGATTCGGCAGGACCGGAGAGAGAATAATGCAGGTCAACGGGCTAAAGGGACAGGTGTGGTGTCTGGAAGAAATCTGCGGCACGATTTTCTGCGGACATGACCACGGTCTCTTCGTGATAGAGGGCGATGAGGCAAAGCGCATCAAAGGCGTCAGCGGCATCTGGAAAATAAGCGAAAACCCGTTCATCCCGGGCGAGATCCTCGGCTGTTCGTACAACGGGCTGTTCAGACTCGAAAAGATAAACGGGCAGTGGACACCGCACATGATAGGCGGTGAGCATGATTCGAGCAGCATCTTTGAGCCAGACTCCGACGGGACGATATGGCTTTATCACTGGATGAAGGGGCTGTTCAGGCTCACTCTCGACGAAAGGCGCGACTCAATCGTAAGGACAGAATATTTCTCCAGAGAGAAAGGGTTTCCGACCGACAGGAACAATATGCCGAACAGATACGGAGACATGATGGTATTCTCCTCTGAAGGAGGATTTTATGTCTTTGACAGGCAAGATGGCAAGATGAAGCCCTACGACAGATTCAACAGGCTCTTCAGCCGGCCTCCGGTGGCAGTGAAGATCCACGAGTCGCCTTATGGAGACATCCTCTTCCTGTCAGGCGCCATACAGACTCTGGCCACAAGGGAAAACGGAGAATACCGCATCGACAGCATGTCCCTGAAGTTTCTGCAAAACAGGAGAATTCCGGGCTTCGACGACATCACATGGGTAAATCCGGGACAATTCATCATCAATACAGAAGACGGATTCTCGTGGATAGACATTCAGAAGCCAGAGGGACATCCGAATCCGCCAGATGGAAAAACGACCATAAAAAGCGTCCGCGTGACAGCCGGAAAAGACTCGCTAATCTTCGGAACGAGACAGTCTCTGCCGGATTCCTCCGCATTGAAGAGACTCAGACTGCCGTACAGGGATAATTCCCTGAGATTTGAATTCATACGGCCGCAATATGCCGGAAATGACGCCGTGGAATACAGATGGATTCTCGAACGGTATGACAGAGACTGGTCAGGATGGTCTACGCAGAATGTGAAGGAATACACGGGCCTGCCGCAGGGAAATTACGTGTTCCGTGCGGCATCCAGAGACACGGTGACAAGCGACGAGACTGAAAGCGCGTTCAGATTCACCATTCTGCCGCCGTGGTACCTGAGCAAGGCGGCGGTGGCCTGCTATGCAGCCCTGCTCGCCCTCGCGACCTATCTCCTCATCAGGCTCATCAGCTCCAGAGAGGAAAAGCAGGCCGAGGAAATCGAAAAGAGAAAACAGGAGGAGATGAAGGCGCAGCAGGCGAAATACGAAGAAGAGGCGAGAGAAAAGGAGAAAGAGATAGTGATGCTGCGCAACCAGACTCTGGAGGCGGACCTGAAGCTCAAGTCACAGGATCTGGCCAACTCCACAATGAACCTCATCCGCAAAAACGAGATCCTGATAAAGATCAAGAACGATCTCGGGAAGGTCCAGACGGAGATGGAGGAAAACAATGACAAGGCCAAGGCGATGAAGAGACTGATGAAGATACAGGCGGACATCAGGGAGAACATCGGCCACGATGACGACTGGCTGAAGTTCGAACAGAACTTCGACATGGTATATGAGGACTATCTGAAGCGGCTGAAGCATGAGTTTCCGAAGCTAACCGCCGGCGATATGCGGCTCTGTGCATACCTGAAGCTGGACTTGTCGTCCAAAGACATCGCCTCCATGATGAACATGTCTGTCAGGAGCGTGGAAATGGCAAGATACAGGCTCAGACAGAAAATCGGCCTGACAAGAGAAGACAATCTCTCCGACTTCCTCCAGAACTTCTGAAAAAAAACGGAGCGTGACGGCCGGCCGTCACGCTCCTTCTTATCTGTATGTATCTGCGGCGAAAGAATGCGCCGTCGGAACAGTCATGCTACTCGATGACTACGCATCTGTTGAGAAGCGGATCGCCCCATCTGTCCACCTCGCTGCCGGCAGCCTTGATCACAAGTCTGTCCGCAGACACTCCGTACTTGGTCTGGAGAAGATTATAGACATATTCCACTCTCAGCTTGCTGAGCTCCTGATTACGCTTCTTGGAACCTGTCTGCCTGTCGGCATATCCGGTAAGAGTGAAGACCTTGTCTGCATCCTGAGCGATCACGTTCTTGAGATAGAAGTCGAGATGGAAAAGCTCCTGCGGAGAAAGCTCAGTCTGACCGATCTCGAAGAACACGGCGCCCGGAGTGACGTCGAGCATGACTTTCTCAACTTTTGCAGGCTTTGCCTGAAGAGTCTCAACCGCCTCCCTGAGGGCGGCATTCTCAGCCGCGAGCTCGGCCTTGTCGTTCTCCACGTCCGCCTTCTCGTTCTCGAGAGCGTCATTGAGAGTCTGGAGTGTGGCTATGCGGCCTGCGTACTCGTCAGTGTGAGAGCGCTTGAAACCCGTTCTGCCGAGCTTGAACGATACTCCGAACGTCGCCGACGTCATTCCGGCCACTCCTCCGACAGGAGAAGAGTCATAGCCCTGCTTCACGATGAGCTGGCGCACCTCAAGCGTGAGATCGACCCTGTTGCTTACCCTGATGTTGTTCAGGAGGCCGACTCCGGCGGCAAACTCATTGTTGGCAAAACCGTTCTTGAACGAACGGGCGAGACCTGCCGTAAGGAACGGGACGAAATTCCATGTCCTGGTCTCCTTATAGCCGCTGAACGCGTTGGAAATGTTCCAGAGCACGTCTCCATGGACATAGGCGGTGTTGAACGCGTTTTTATAGCGTCCGTCATCACCCATTCTCTTAAAATACGGATACTGGGCGGAAGTCCAGCTCGAGGCGGTCAGCCCCTGATATCCGATCCTTAATCCGACACTTGGAGTCACCCACTTTCCGATGTTGATGTCAAGAGCCGGATTGATGCCGCCGGCATCGGTAAATGAATTCTCAAACAAGTTGATACCGCCGGCAACGCCGATCCAGACATTGTCAAAGAGTCTGTTCGTTTCATACGGACCTCTGACGACCTTACCGTTCTCGTCACGGTTGTTGTTCTCCTGAGCATACAGGCTCAGACCGGCCGCACAAATCATGACTGCGACTGCCACGGCCCTGAGAAAAGAATTAGTTTTCATACCTCTGAGTTAAATTCGTCAAAAAACCTTGCAATAGTCGTTTGCACGACTCGCAAATATAGGACAATTTATCCAAATACCGAATAATTAGAATCTTTTATTTCTTTTGTGCCTTTTTCGACAGAATGAGGCGAACTTCATTCATTCGGCGCCGCATCTTTTCAGGAAACACTCGATGGTATTCTCCATAAGGCAGCAGATGGTCATCGGCCCTACGCCTCCGGGAACCGGAGTTATGAGCGAGGCCTTCGGCTCAACCGCAGCGAAGTCCACATCGCCGCAGAGCTTGCCGGTCTCAGGATCCCGGTTGACCCCGACATCTATCACAGCGGCCCCTTCAGCCACCATATCGGCAGTCACGAATCTCGGACGCCCGATGGCCACCACCAGAATCTCCGCCTGTCTGGTCAGTGAAGCGAGGTCCTTAGTGCGGCTGTGAGCGATCGTAACCGTAGCGTTCTCGTCCAGAAGCAGCTTCGCCACCGGAAGGCCCACGATATTGCTCCTGCCTATGACGACAGCACGTTTGCCGGCAATCTCCACTCCCGCAGTCTTAAGCATACGGATGATGCCTTTCGGAGTACACGGGAGCACGCACGGCTGCTTCTGCCACAGTGCCGCCACATTGAGAGGATGGAAGCCGTCCACGTCCTTCTCCTTTGCTATGGCTTCTATTACCTTTGCCTCATTGATGTGCGCAGGCAAAGGAAGCTGCACAAGAATCCCGTCAACCCCGTCATCGGCATTAAGTCCGGCTATCATCTCCAGAAGCTCATGCTCGGACACCGACTCCGGCATCCGCACAGTAGTGTTTCTTATCCCGACAGCCTCTGAAGCCTTGGCCTTACCCGTGACGTATGAGACGCTTGCGGGGTCATCACCGACAAGCACTACCACCAGATGCGGCACACGGCCGTATTTTTCAGGAAACGTGGCCACCTGAATGGCCATTTCCGCCTTCAGCCTCGCTGAAAGCTCTTTACCGCTTATGATCATGTAAAATGTTTTAAATTCAGATTCACTCCATCACTCTCCAGCCTATGTCCCTGCGCCAGAACAGATCGGCGCATCTTATCTTCCCTACGGCCTCGAGAGCCTTGTCGTGAGCCTGACGGAGAGTGTCGGCGAAGCCTATGACCATAAGCACACGGCCTCCATTGACGCATGTCATGCCATCCTTCATGGCCGTTCCCATGTGGTATATCCTCACGTCAGGATCGCTGAGGGCGTCCTCAAGACCTTCAATCGGACAACCCTTCCGATAAGATCCGGGATAGCCCTTCGAAGCCATCACAAAGCCCATCGAAGCCCTGTCCGACCATACGAGCTCAGGCATCGGCGTGCCGTCGGCGACTGCCGAGAACACGTCATAGGCATCCGTCTGAAGCAGCGGCAGCACGACTTCCGTCTCCGGATCTCCGAAACGGCAGTTGAACTCTATCACCTTTATGCCTGAAGGAGTCTTCATGAGTCCGCCGTAAAGCACTCCGCTGAACGGAATGCCCTCTGCGACCATCTCTCCGGCCACCGGCTTCATGATATGCTCGAGCGCATATTCCCTGTCCTCAGGAGTTATGAACGGAAGCGGAGAATATGCCCCCATGCCTCCAGTATTGGGTCCCTTGTCTCCCTCGTATGCCCGCTTGTGGTCCTGCGAAAGGGCCATAGGCCATACTTTCTCGCCATCCACAAAGCACATGAACGAGAATTCAGGTCCTGTCAGAAATTCCTCCACGACCACCTTGCCCTTGCCGAACCTGTCGTCCAGCAGCATGTCCTTCAATGCGGCTTCCGCCTCCTGCGGAGTCTCCGCTATCACGACGCCCTTCCCTGCCGCAAGACCGTCATACTTGAGCACCACCGGAAAAGAGCCCTTCATGACATGCTCATGAGCCTCGGCATAGTCCGAAAATGTCCTGTAGCCGGCGGTAGGCACTCCGCACTTGCTCATCAGCCTCTTGGCGAAGTCCTTGCTGGACTCTATCGCGGCTGCGGCCCGGGTCGGTCCGAAGATTCTGAGCCCGGCGGAGCGGAAGACGTCCGTGATCCCTGCGGCAAGGGCAGACTCCGGACCTACAACTGTCAGATCGATGCCGTTGGCCAGAGCGAAATCCCTGAGGTCGTCCACCTGCACGTCCTTGACAGGAACGCACTCCGCCTGAGCGGCGATGCCGGCGTTTCCAGGAGCGCAATATATCTTTTCAACTTTCGGAGAACGCGACAGCGCGTCAACTATGGCATGACAGCGTCCTCCGCCGCCCACCACCAGAACTTTATGTCCCATAGTCAAATGTCAATTATAAATTATCGGCATCGTCCGGCTTCCGCCGGCAGAAATGTCTCAGTGCTTGAAGTGGCGGCTGCCGGTGAAGAGCATCGAGATTCCGCACTCATCGGCCTTCGCTATCGAATCATTGTCCCTTATGCTTCCGCCGGGCTGTACGATGGACTTGACTCCATACTGCGCCGCAAGAGCCACGCAGTCGTCAAACGGGAAGAATCCGTCCGAGGCGAGCACCAGCCCCTCCTCCTCAATCTTCCTGCCACCTTCCGCGAGAGTTGCAGATGCCTGCTTCAGAGCTATTTCAGCCGAGCCGATTCGGTTCATCTGACCTGCGCCGACTCCGTATGTCATTCCGTTCTTCACCACCACAATGGCGTTGGACTTCACATGCTTGACTATTCTCCAGGCGAAATTGAGGTCGCTCATGTCTTCAGCGGCCGGAGCGGCTTTGGTGACACACATCGAAGGAGTTACAGTCTCTGTCACAAGATCCTGATCCTGAACGAGAAGACCGCCATTGACACTCACATACTGGCTTCTCTCCCTTCCGTCTCTGGTCATGTCGACCTTCAGCAGACGGAGATTTTTCTTTGTGCGGAGAAGCTCGAGAGCCTCGTCAGAGAAGGACGGCGCCATGATTATTTCCAGAAACACAGGCTTCATGAGCTGCGCCGTCGCAAGGTCGATCTCGCGGTTAGTTGCGACGATGCCGCCGAAGATGCTCACCTTGTCGGCCTCGAAAGCCTTTTTCCACGCCTCGGTCACGTCTGCGCCTACGGCTGCCCCGCACGGATTCATGTGCTTGAGCCCCACGCAGAACGGCTCGTCAAACTCCCTTACGATGTTGAGAGCCGCATTGGCGTCCTGTATATTATTGTATGAAAGCTCCTTGCCATTGAGCTGCTCTGCCGATGCGAGAGAATACGGCTCCTTTTCCTGCGCCGCATAGAATTTGGCATGCTGATGAGGGTTCTCCCCATAACGGAGCGACTGGAGAAGATCATATTCAAGAAAGAGCTTCTCGTTCAGCCCGGCCTGACGCCTCATGTAGGTGGCAATCATAATGTCATACTCAGCAGTATGGGTGTATGCCTTGGCGGAAAGCCTGAGTCTGGTCTCGGCAGAGACGGAACCGGATGTCTTCAGCTCGTCAATGACAATGTCATAGTCTTCAGGATGGCACACGACGGTGACGTCCTTCCAGTTCTTTGCCGCACTGCGGAGCATCGACGGGCCGCCTATGTCGATGTTCTCGATAGCGTCCTCCATTGTCACGTCCGGCCTTGATATGGTCTGACGGAACGGGTAGAGATTGACGCAAACGAGGTCGATGTATTCTATGCCGTTCTCGGCGAGTTCCCTGCGGTGGCTTTCGAGATCCCTGCGGCCGAGAAGAGCCCCATGCACTTTCGGATGAAGAGTCTTCACCCTTCCGTCACAGATCTCGGGAAAACCTGTTACCTCGCTGATGTTTATCACTTTAAGTCCCGCTTCCTGCAGGAGCTTCATCGTGCCTCCGGTGGCTATGATCTCCCAACCGAGGGACACGAGACGGCTGGCGAACTCCACGACGCCGGTCTTGTCACTTACTGAAAATAACGCTCTCATTGACGCTCTATAATATTTATTTGATTTTCTGAAGATTCAGACAGAAACGGCATCCGGTCACAGCCCGACAGCCGACTCCGGTCCGGATGCGGCCCGATCTCAGATGATCCGTACTCCGGGCTCTGAAGTGACCCTTCCGATCACCGACGCAGTCTCTCCGTGTGAAGCGAGGATGGATATCACCCTGTCTGCCTCGGCAGCATCGACGGCGAGCACCATGCCGATACCCATATTGAAGATGTTGAACATCTCCCTGTGAGCAATCTTACCGTATTTCTCAAGGAAACGGAATATCGGAAGGATCTCCCACGAGCCTTCCTTCACCTCGATTCCCTGCCCTTCTTTGAGTATCCTCGGGATATTCTCATCGAAGCCGCCTCCGGTGATATGGGCCACACCATGCACGTCGCAGCTGCGGATGACGTCGAGAACAGGCTTGACATATATCCTGGTAGGAGTCAGCGCCACCTCCCCGAGAATCCTCCCGTCGAGCTCCGGATAAGGAGCCCTGATGTCCAGTTCATTGTCCGCAAATATCTTGCGCACAAGGCTGAAGCCGTTTGAATGAATGCCCGAAGAGGCGATTCCGACAAGCACGTCCCCCGCCTTTACCTTGCTGCCGTCTATGAGTCTGGACTTCTCCACTACTCCGGTAGTGAAGCCGGCGATGTCGTATTCTCCGTCCTCATACATTCCGGGCATCTCGGCAGTCTCTCCGCCGACAAGCGCACAGCCTGCCTGACGGCAGCCCTCGGCCACGCCCGAGACTATGGCCTCAATCTTGGCCGGCTCATTGTGTCCCACAGCCACATAGTCAAGGAAGAAGAGCGGCTCCGCTCCCTGAGCGAGAACATCATTGACGCACATGGCGACAGCATCAATACCGATGGTGTCATGCCTGTCCATTGCGAAGGCGAGCTTGAGCTTCGTGCCGACGCCGTCCGTGCCGCTGACGAGCACCGGCTCCCGGACGTCAAGCGATGAAAGGTCGAACATTCCCCCGAACGAGCCTATGTTGCCCATCACACCCTTTCGTGACGTTGACGCCACATGACTTTTGATCCTGCGGACCACCTCGTAACCTGCCTCAAGGTTTACTCCCGCCTTTTCGTAACTGACTGCCATATTATTATAATGTATATGATTTTTCAAAATCCGCCATTCCGGCCGTTAAGACCGGTCTTCAGGCTGAGCTTTCCTTCCGCCCGGAGGTCTCTGCAGACGGTCTGCCGACACATCCTGCAAATATATTACTTTTCCATCACATTGCCATGACTCCGGCCGCTCTCTGCCGTTCTCTGCCAGCCCCGTGCAATCAGGGGCGAGAAGTGTAGCTGAGCGCGGCGCCTATGGCCGTGCGGTATTCGGGATACTCGGGTATGTGCATCCTGATGTCATACAGGGCCTCTATCCTGTCGAAGAGAGGACGGCTCTGCGGGAGCAGGGGAAGATTGCCGATGAGCACGAAATCACGGACGGAAGTACTGAACGCCACGAGATTGGCGGCACTGCCTATCGTCTGGAGAATCATGTTGACTATGCCTGCGGCGATGTCGTCGGGAGCCGCGTTGGCTTCCGCCTTTCCGAAATTTGACGCCGTCACCCCGTGCGGAAGTCCAGGAATCTCTACTCTGGAGATGTCCCGGATCTGGAGATCCACTCTGGACGTGTCTCCGCGCATGGCCATATTGACCACATGGCTGATGTCATGCGAATGGAAAAGCACTCGGGAAAGTCCCTGAAGCGTGCCTCCTCCTATCGCCATACCTCCGATATGCTCGATGTCGTCTCCGTCAACCCTTATGAACGACGTGCCGGTGCCCATGCTCACGACGATCATCCTGCTGAGCCCGCTGCGGAACTTCGCGCCGAGAGCATTCGCCAGGAACTCGTCCGTACGCGCTGTCGGAAGACCGTAGAGACTGCCCTCGACATAGGCGCTGCCCACTCCGGTGAGCATGACCTGCTCGACATCCTCGAGATCTATCTGATTATCATAAATATATTTGCCGAAAGCTCCGAACAGGGAAGTTATCGGATCCGCGGCCGTGATGAACTGGGGCGACTTCACTTCGCCGTCCTCGATTCCCACTATCTTCGTGGTACTTCCGCCCACGTCTATTCCTATGACCATAACAGCATTCTGTATTTTCCGCCGTCCATTCCCGGCATCAGGCTTAATCCTGCCATCTCAGAACTTTCCGTCCTTGTTGGCGTCTTCGACGGCCTGATACAGATCCGTCGGATACCGGCCGTTGAAACATGCAGTGCACATGTCCTGCCGATGCCCCGCCCTGAACAGCGCATCTTCAGAGAGAAACGCGAGCGAATCTGCGCCTATGGCCTCACGGGCCTCATCGACTGACCGTCTTGCGCAGAGAAGCTCATCATAGGTGGATATGTCCACCCCGTAGAAACACGGCATCCTGATGGCCGGGCTCGCGATGCGCAGATGCACCTCCAGTGCCCCCGCCTCCCTCAGCATCGTCACTATCCTGCGGGAAGTAGTCCCCCTGACGATGGAGTCGTCCACCAGCACCACCCTCTTGCCTCTGACTATCGTCTTTACGGCGGAGAGTTTCATCCTGACGCCCTTCTCGCGCATCGACTGCGAAGGCTGGATGAATGTCCTTCCGATGTACTTGTTCTTTATCAGTCCCATCTCATAAGGAAGGCCGCTCGCCTCGCTGTAGCCCATCGCCGCACTGAGGCTCGAATCCGGCACACCCACCACGATGTCGGCGTCCGCGGGAGCTTCCTCAAACAGCAGCCGTCCGCTCTCTTTCCTGAAACTGTGGACGTTGCGCCCCTCGATATCGCTGTCGGGCCGGGCAAAATATACATATTCCATAGCGCACATCGCGTTGCGCCGGTATTCGGAATACTTGCGGCTCCTGAGTCCATGACCGTCAATGGTTATTATCTCTCCCGGCTCGACGTCCCGCAGAAATTCCGCCCCTATGACATCAAAGGCGCAGGTCTCGCTGCTGAGCACATACCCGTTTCCGAGCCGTCCTATCGAAAGCGGACGCAGGCCATATTTGTCCCTGCAGGCATATATACGGTTCGATGTCATTATGATGAAAGCGAATGCCCCCTCGATCATGTTCAGAGCCTCGGTGATGGCGAAGATTCGCGGCTTGCCGGACGATTCCTTCTTGATCAGATGGGCAAGTATCTCGCTGTCCGAAGTCGACTGGAACAGGCTGCCCCTGTTCTCAAGAAAACGCCTCAGAGGCGCCGAATTGACGAGGTTGCCGTTATGCGCCAGAGCGAAATCCCCGGTGTTGTGGCGGAAGAGGAATGGCTGCACGTTCTCGATTCCGCCTCCGCCAGTCGTCGAGTAGCGCACATGTCCTATGGCCATGTTTCCCTTCAGGCCGGCAAGACGCTCCTCATTGAACACCTCGGACACGAGCCCTTCTCCCTTGATCCGCTTCAGAGTGCCTCTCTCGTCGGCAGTGACGATTCCGCAGCCCTCCTGCCCCCTGTGCTGAAGAGAATGAAGCCCGTAATATGTCAGTTCAGCGGCGTCCGGCACTCCATATACCGCAAACACTCCGCATTCTTCATGAAGTCCGTCACCGCCATCGGGGTCTCTGAAAAACGGAGAGACCTTCAGAAGTCTTGAATATATCTCCCTGTATGCGTCGCCGACCTTTCCCATGTCCCGGCGAAACCTGTCCCTGTCCAGCCGCTCGCCTGTGGCAATGTCCCAGAGTCGGGCATTGTCAGGTGTGATGCAGTCCGACAGGAGGATGCTTCCGTCGGGCAGACGCCCGAATTCGAGCTTGAAGTCTATCAGATCGATGCCGATGCTCTTGAACAGAGGAGTAAGAATCGAATTGATCTGCCCGGCCTGCGAATACATTTCCTGCAGTTCGCCGTAGCCGGCAATGCCGAGGGCCACGGCATGATGGTCGTTGATGAGAATGTCATCAGCACCCTCGCGCTTGAGATTGAGGTCGAAGATGACGTTCCCGGGTCTCACCCCTTCCTCAATCCCGAGTCTCCGCGCCATGGAACCGGCTATCGCGTTGCGAACAATCACTTCGACAGGAACAGGCTCTGTCCTGAGGCACAGCTGCGAGTCGGATGAAATGACTCTGATGAAGGGGGTCTTCACCCCGCCGTTCTTGAGATGTCCGGCCACCATTGCGGCCACGGCATTGTTGATCCTGCCCTTGCCTGCGATCTTCGCCTTCTTTATCATGCCGTATGCGGTGATGTCGTCAGTAAACGTCACGACCTCCGTCGAGGAATCGTCGCCTTCATATACCCTCATCGACATTTCGTCACGCAGAATCCGGCCGCCGGCATCCTGTCTCAGCCGTTCTCCCGTATCCAATCCATTCATCTCTGGTTCTGAGTTTTATAGTTCGTTTTAATTCTTGTCTCCGCCCAGAAATACATATAATATATGCTCAGGCAATCGCCGGCCCTGACGGAACATCAGCCGCCTGATAAGACTTTGCCCGGCCTCGGACATCTGGGCGTCCGGACCGGGCCAAAGCGTCAGTTGCCTCTGAAATACCTTACGGCATTGTCAAATATCGGCTGCTCGAGTTCCTCCTCAATGTTCCGGAAGAGGTTTGGCTCGTACCTTTCGGTGTGTCCCATCTTGCCGAGGATCTGGCCGTCAGGACTCACTATGCCCTCTATCGCATAGTATGAGCCGTTCGGATTGTAAGGGGATGTCATCGTCACCTCTTCAGCGACCGGGTCCACATATTGGAAAGCCACCTGGCCATTTGCAAACAGCTCTCTCGCAAGATCCTCATTTACGACGAACTTGCCTTCGCCATGACTGACGGCCACCGTGTGCAGGTCTCCGACGGAGAATCCCGCGAGCCACGGAGAGTTGACGGAAGCCACCCGCGTCGTGACCATCTGGGATATGTGTCGGTTGATGTCGTTTCTGAACAGCACCGGAGAATCCTTCGTCACCATCCCGAGCCTTCCGTACGGCAGGAGTCCCGACTTCACGAGGGCCTGGAATCCGTTGCAGATGCCGAGGATGAGGCCTCCTCTGTCGAGGAGCTTATGTATTTCATCAGCTATATCCTTATTATTTAATACATTAGCTATAAACTTACCGCTACCGTCCGGCTCGTCTCCGGCAGAGAAGCCGCCGCACAGAGCAAGGATGTGGCACTCCGATATGTTCTTCTTCATCTCCGTTATCGAGCTGAAGATGTCTTCAGCCGTCAGATTGCGGAAAACGCTCATCTTCACCTCAGCTCCGGCCTTACGGAAAGCCTTGGCGGTGTCGTAGTCACAGTTTGTGCCCGGGAACACGGGCAGATAGGCGAGAGGCCTCTCCACGGGTTCTCCCTTGTATCTCATCTCCGACCTCTTTCTCTTAAGCGGCCGCACCGTCTCCATTCCCGAAGGCGCCACATCCGGATGGAAAGGCTCCTTTGTATCCGGGTATATCGAGGCGAACTTCACGGCGTTGGCCTCCATCATGTCGAAGATCGGAACGGCAGTACCGTTGATGTGGAGCATTCCGTCCTCTCCGGAAGTGACTTCCCCGAGACATTCGGCGGCAGGATGGTCAAGAGGCTTCTCACATTCCACGAGAATCGATCCATAGCCATAGTTGAAGAGGTCATTCTCCGACACTTTGACATTGACTCCGAATGCGTTGCCGAACGACATCTTGCAGATGGCCTCTGCCACTCCGCCGAAGCCTATCGCATAGGCGGCCACGATATTGCCCGAGAGAATCTGCTCATGCACATATCTGAAGTTCTCCTTGAGCTGCGCCGTATCCGGCATACGGTTCTTCAGAGGGGTGTGCCTTATGAGATAGAGTTTGTCACCGTCCCACTTGAGCTCCGGCGAGATCACTTTCCCGGCATTTACCGTGGTTATTCCGAATGCCATGAGCATCGGGGGCACATTGATGTGTCCGAATGTGCCGCTCATTGAGTCTTTCCCGCCGATGGAAGGCAGTCCGAGCTCCACCTGCATCCTGATGGCGCCGAGAAGGGCGCTCAGCGGCTTGCCCCACGACTTCCTGTCGTGCATTCTTTCGAAGTATTCCTGATACGAGAATCTCATCTTCTCGTATGACGCTCCGGCTGACACTGCCTTTGCGCAAGCCTCCACAACGGAATATGCGGCTCCGTGGTAAGGACTCCAGGACGATATGTAAGGATTGTAGCCGAAGGTCATGACGCTTGCCGTGTCGGTATAGCCGTCGGTCGGCAGCTTCTGGACTGATACCTGAGTCTCCGTAGTCTGCAGCAGTCCCCCGAACGGAAGCAGGACGGTGGAGCGCCCGACAGTTGAGTCGAACATCTCGATCAGCCCCTTCTGCGAGGTGACATTCCAGTCCTTGAGGTTGTTCTCCAGCCTCTGAGCGAGGGTGTCTCCCTCCACTTTCCTTTCAAACGGATCGATGTCAGGAACTGCGGAAACGGTGACGTCGGCGTAATGCTTCGCTCCAGCGCTGTCAATGAATTCACGAGAAAGGTCCACGATGAGCTTCCCCGCATTGTACATTCTGAGCCGTGCCGTGTCCGTGACGTCAGCCACATGTGTGACTTCGACATTTTCACTTGCGCAGAATGCCTTGAAGGCATCCATGTCGCCGGCCTCGACCACAACTGCCATCCTCTCCTGCGACTCGCTGATGGCAAGCTCGGTGGAGTTGAGTCCGCTGTACTTCACCGGCACGCGGTCGAGATATATGTCGAGCCCGTCCGCAAGCTCGCCTATCGCCACGCTCACACCTCCTGCTCCGAAGTCATTGGACTTCTTGATGAGCCTGGTGACTTCCGGCCTGCGGAAAAGCCTCTGCAGCTTTCTCTCCTCCGGAGCATTACCCTTCTGCACCTCGCTCCCGCAGGTCTCGAGGGAGGCCTCGGTGTGCTCCTTGGATGATCCTGTTGCGCCGCCGATGCCGTCGCGCCCGGTGCGTCCACCCAGAAGCAGGATCACGTCGCCCGGGGCAGGGCTCTCCCTGCGCACGTTCTCGGCCTTTACCGCACCGGCTACCGCACCCACCTCCAGACGCTTTGCCACATAGTCCGGATGATAGATCTCCCTGACATGGGTAGTGGCCAATCCTATCTGGTTGCCATAGCTGGAATATCCTGCGGCGGCCTTGCGGCTGATGACTTTCTGAGGCAGCTTGCCCGGCATGGTGTCGGACACCTTCTGATATATGTTTCCCGCTCCGGTGACACGCATTGCCTGATAGACATAGCTCCTTCCGGAGAGCGGGTCCCTGATGGCGCCTCCCAGACAGGTGGCAGCGCCTCCGAACGGCTCGATCTCGGTAGGATGGTTGTGCGTCTCGTTCTTGAACTGAAGCAGCCATTTCTCTATCCTTCCGTCCACATCCACATCCACATATATGCTGCAGGCATTGTTCTCTTCGCTCACCTCCATGTCGTCAAGAAGGCCCCTGGACTTGAGATAGCGTGCTCCTATAGTAGCCATATCCATGAGATTGAGCCCCTTACCCTCTCTTCCGAGCTCGCTCCGCATCTTCAGATACATATTGAACGTCCCTTCAAGATCCTCCCTTATGAAGGAGTCCTCGAAGACGACGTCCTGAAGTTCGGTCGTAAATGTCGTATGGCGGCAGTGGTCGCTCCAGTATGTGTCCAGAATCCTCAGTTCGGTCTCATACGGGTCGCGTCCCTCTCTGCGGAAGTAGCCGACCACCTCCCGGAGGTCATCGGCGTTCATCGCCAGCCCCATCGCGGAACAGTATGGAGCAAGATCCTCCTCCTTCATGGAAGTGAAGCCCTCCAGAACCGCTACCGGCTTCACCGGGGCCTGCTCCATGTCGCTGAGTACGGAAAGGTCCTTCTCGCGCGACTCCACCGAATTGATTGTGTATCGCCTTATCTTCTCAAGCTCCACGTCCGTCACCTCAGGGCCGAAGATCAGAAGTCTCGAGCTCTTTATGCGCACATCGGCCTTCGGATCAATCAGTCTCACGCAGTCGACCGCAGAAGCCGCCCTCTGGTCAAACTGCCCCGGAAGATACTCCACGGCGACATACCTGCATCCCGACAGGTCGCATTCATCCGTCACCCTGTCGGTCACGATCTCGCCGAAGACACTGTAGCGGCTCTTTTCCAGAAGCTCCGGAGTGAAGCCGAAAAGGTCATAGACATTAAGCAGACGAAGACTTTTGAGCGAGAGCTGGAGATTCTCGTTCAGCTCATCCTTCAGACTCCTGGCTTCCACCTGAAACTCAGGATATTTTTCTACAAAGACACGGTAATTGCCCATATATGTGTGTTGACTTGTTTTTTCAATTTTCAGCAGCCGCGCTATACGAATCTCGAGGCCCACTCTGAATAATATTTCTCCGGAGTCATCGGCACGAAGGTCACATGACCCATCTTTCTCCTCGGACGGGACTGGGTCTTGCCGTAGAGGTGCACAAACACTCCCCTTCCCGCTTCTCCGCAGAAAGCGTTGTCCACATCCTCCGGAGACGAGACCTCTATTCCAGGCCCCGCGCCTCTCAGAGATTCCGCCACAATCCGTTTCGCGGCGTCAAGATCCTGTCCGAGAATGTTCTTCATCACAGTCGGGGCGACAAGCTCCGGCCTGGTCAGAGGCATCCCGAGCAGAAAGTGGCAGAGCTCTCTGTATTGGCTTGTCGTGCAGCCTTCTATCGTATAATGCCCGCTGTTGTGCGGTCTCGGAGCCATCTCGTTGAAGAGAAAGTCATCCCCCTTTATGAAAAGCTCAATCGCAAGAATCCCCCTGTAGCCGCAGCTTCTCATGAACGATTCGCAGGCCGAGACTATCCTGCGGCAGGTCCCGTTCTCCTCCCCGTTCCTCTGAAGACCGGATGCCGGCACTATGCTCAGGTCGAGAATCCCGTCCCTGTGCACGTTTCTCGCGAGAGGGAAATGGATTATATCCTGTCCGTCGGAGACCATTATCACGCTCGCCTCGAAGTCGAAATCGACCATCTCCTCCAGAATGCACGGCACGGCAAGCAGGTCGGCGGCCTTTTCTATGTCCTTGAAGTCACGGATCACTGCCTGACCATGCCCGTCATAGCCGAATTTTCTCGTCTTGAGCACGCACGGCTTTCCCATACGGCCCACAGCGGAGGCAAGCTGCACAAGCCTCTCCTGAGGCGAAAGGGCGGCAGCCTCCTCTTCCGTCATCGGCTCGGCGGCAGAAGCGGCGAGAGCGCCCATCCTGACCGGTAGCGCGGCATATTCCGGAGTCGGCAGCCCGTGAAGACGGGCATTGTCCTTCTCCCTCAGCCTGTCCTGTGAGTCGAACAGGGGTGCTATACCCTGAGGGATGTCATACTTCGACTCGATATGCCGCAGCACCTCACCGGGGATGTTCTCAAACTCGTAGGTGATGACGTCTGAACTCTCTCCGAGACGCTCGAGCGCCTTCAGGTCATCGAACGCGCCGACTATCTTCGCGTCGGCCTCGGCAAAAGCCGGAGCATCGGCGGACGGATCCATGACGACCACCGACGCGTCGAGACGGTGAGCTTCCTGAGCTATCATGAGCCCAAGCTGCCCGCCGCCTATTATTCCTATCCTTTTCTTCATGAAGATGTCTATATCTCAGCCTTCAGCACCGTCTCCGTCTGATTCTCACGGAATTTCTCAAGCCTCCGGGCCACCTCCGGATCCTGTAGAGAGAGTATCGAGGCGGCTATCAGAGCGGCATTCTTCGCTCCGTTGATCGCCACCGTGGCCACAGGCACTCCGGCCGGCATCTGAACTATCGAAAGCAGGGAGTCCAGCCCGTTCAGGGCGCGGGACTTCACCGGGACTCCGATCACCGGAAGAGTCGTCATGGCGGCCACCATGCCAGGAAGATGGGCGGCTCCGCCTGCCCCCGCGATGATGACGCTTATGCCCCTTTCCCTCGCAGTATGCGCATATTCATACATGAGGTCCGGCGTCCTGTGGGCGCTGACCACGCGCTTCTCATAGTCTATACCCAGTTCCCCGAGCATCTCCACCGCGCCGGACATCACTTCATAGTCGCTCGTGGAGCCCATTATGATCCCTACTTTCATATTTCTGCAAAATCTTTGTGAATTTCCGCAAAAGTCCATACGAGTCAGACGGTTGTGTCAGCCGTACATTTTCTCGGGAAAGCCTTTCGGCAAGCGATGGCAAAGGTAGTCAATTTTTCCGGCTTGAGGCAAATGATTCCGCAAAATAGCGAATAAAATCCTCGCGGTCACCGCAGCCTGGAGACGAGGCTCTGCGGAAGAAGAGGCATGGCGCCCGACTGCGTGCAGACATACGCTGAGACCTCCACCGCCAGCCGATGCGCCTCAGCCATGTCCAGGCCTTTAAGCATGCCTGAGACAAACGCCGCCGTAAAAGAATCCCCTGCGCCGACAGTATCGGCCACCTCCACCTTCGGAGTAGCAAGAGACGAGACGCCGTCCGGTCCGAACACATGACTTCCGTTCACCCCGCACGTCAAGATCAGCATCCTTATGCCGAATCTCTCGCGCAGCTCCCGGCATCTTTCCTCCGCGCCATCTTCCGCGTAATCCGTCGCGGCGCCTCCCCTGCCGTCTCCCGACAGGCCGAGAAGTCCGCCGACCACCTCCAGCTCCTCATCATTTATCTTCAGCACGTTGCACTTCATGAAAGAATCCTCCAGAATTTCCCTCGAATAGAAATTCTGCCGCAGATTGACGTCAAATATCTTGAGCGCGTCATCAGGCATCGCGTCCAGAAAGCGCCCGATCGTCTTCCTCGAGACCGCTCCCCTCTGAGCGAGAGAGCCGAAGCAGACCGCCCGCGACTCCGAGGCAAGTGCCTCAAGAGCAGGAGTGTACGGAATGTTGTCCCATGCCGCCCCCTCCTTTATGTCATACCGCGGGATTCCGTCTCCTTCAAGAGTCACGCTCACCGTTCCCGTAGGATAAGGGACAGTCTCCACAAGGCATTTCAGTCCCTTCTCCCTGAATGTGTCGAGAATCTCTCGCCCGAGGTCATCTCTCCCCACGGCGCTGGCCACACGGCCTTCAAGGCCGAACTGCGACACGTGATACGCGAAATTGGCCGGCGCTCCGCCGATTTTCCTTCCCTCGGGAAGCATATCCCATAGAGCCTCCCCGATTCCTGTCACCAGATTCTTCATTTTTACGAGATTTAATGTCTTAGCCATCTGACCCTCCGAACCACCTTCGCCCAGAGCCATCAGGCATTTCCGCAGACAAACTTATATAAAATTCACAAAAAATTTACGACGGACAAAAATAAATGCTAACTTTGCCCCCACATAAGGAAAGATGCCGGAGTGGTCGATCGGGCCGCACTCGAAATGCGGTGAACGCGTAAGTGTTCCCAGAGTTCGAATCTCTGTCTTTCCGCAAAACTCGCGTAACCCACTGAGCCATAGCGATTTACAAGAATCGGACAATAAAAACGGGACAGAGACGGGACATGCGAATTTTATTCATTCATTTTCTTTGTACAGAGCACTTTGCATTCTGTGCGAAGAAAAAAAAATGAATATATTTCCTCCCACACGAGACATAGATTATATGCCGGCAAAGCTGTCTCAAGGCAAGGTCTGGTACATCTACTACTATGTCAAAGAGCCCTCCTCCAGAAAACTCAAGCGGTTTCGCATCAAGCTCGAGCGCTTCAAGACCAAAAAGGAGAAGAAGATTGCGGCTCAGATAATCATCAACAGGATCAACGAGCAGCTCGCCCTCGGATGGAATCCGATAGTCGAGCAGGCTGCACCTAATTCCTACCATACGCTGCACGATGCACTTGACTCTTTCCTTTCGATAAAGGGAAGGGAAATGGAGGAAAACTCTATGCGGTGCTATCGTTCGTATGTCAAGTTTCTCAAGAAATGGCTCTCCGGAAAAGGATTCGACGAGAAGATGTATGCCTGCTCATTCTCCCGCCAGCTCGCGCTTGAGATCATGGACGACATAGATAATGACGAAAAGGTTTCTCCCCGGACATTCAACAACTACCTGATGTTCTATCGGATTCTCTTCAACTGGATGGTCGACAAGGGGTACATCTCCGGAAATCCGTTTGAAGGCATAAAGAAGAAATCGAAGAAACTCACCCAAAAGACACGGCGGATCATGACCGATGATGAGCTGTCCCGCCTGTTCACTCATCTTCAGAGCGTCAACAGTCAGTACCTCGTCATCTGCCTGCTCTGCTACTGCTGCCTCATGAGGCCGAAGGAAATAGCCCTGCTCAAATGCGGAGATGTGGACCTTGGACAGCAGCTCATCCATGTACGCGGAGAAATCGCGAAAAACGACAATGACTCATACAGGACGATCCCGGATGACATGATGCCCTACATGAGGGAGCTTGACCTCTCGCATCCGGACTGGTATATTTTCGGGAGTCACCACGAATATGACTTCAGCCCCGGTCCGAAACAGATATGCAGCCGCAAGATAGCCAAATATTGGAGCGACCATCTGAGACACGACTGCGGGCTTCCGATGGAGCTGCAGTTCTATTCGCTGAAAGACACCGGAATCACCAATATGCTCGGCAGCGGCGTCCCCGTCTCATTCGTAAAGCAGCAGGCGGACCACAGCAGCCTCGCGATGACATCGATATATCTCGGAAAACTTCAGGACAAAGCCAGCGAAGCAATCAGAAACGCAAATCTTATAAAATAATTTTCATATATCACGATGGAGTCAGGAAGTGAGGAAAGGCCTGATGAAGAATCGGGTTCTGACCCGATTTCCATAACCACGGATAATTGGAAAAGAAATTTATTGTATCGATTGAAAAAGACAGCGACGGAACATATGTCGCATACAACCAGAACGGAGACGGATATGTACTGATAGGGAGAGGCAACACCGTGACGGAGGCACGCGAAGATTTTGCCAATTCGATGAAGGAAGTCGCCGAATCTGAAACGGAACGAGGTAAGACTGTGCCGGAAATTCTTTTGAATGAACCGGAGTACAGGTTTGACCTTTTCAGACTTGCGGGCGGCCTTTTGCCGCCCGTTTTTCTTATATGCCCTTCTGGCAATCTTTTTCGTGAGGTCACGAAAATGACTATACGAACCGACGGATAAGAGCCAGCAATGGCTTCCGGAGCACATACAAGGCCAGAACGGACAGCAATATCCAGAAACTTCTCATCTGCCACTTCTGCCAAGCAGTCAAATCGCGAGGGACTTCCACCGTCTCCCGGACCAGTCTGTCACGATAAACGATGCTGTCCTTCTGAGTATGGGGAACATCCACAGGAACGGAAACTCTCCGGCCTTTGTTCTTCAGGTTGTGATGCAGGTTGCCATCAGAATCTATGCTGGCATCAGATACGGCGTAGTCCGTCTCAAGGTGGGACGAGGTGTCGCGTGTTGTGTTCTCAGCTGTCTGAGCAGGAATCCTAAGATATACCGTATCCCGCACATATACGGTCTTTTCCCGGATTTCAATCCGGAGGCTGTCCTGCCGGTCAGACTGCACAGCAAGACGCCTTCCTGTGCCGCACGATGTCAGACACAGGAAGGCAATCAAAAACATTAAGCAATTCGTTGGCATAACGAAATTCATTAAATGAAAGGCGTTCATCTCTCCACCCCTCCGAGCCTGTCTGCCCACCTCTCCGTATAGAACCAGTAGTAAGACCTTCCCGGAGCGACCTTTTCATGCAGAGCAGCCCACAGGAGCGACGGGAGCCCTATCACAAGCAGATAGAGAGGACCGAGCATCCGCGACTGCCGGCAGTGCCCCAGCTCATGCCTGATCGTGATGGTCGTGCATTGGCAGGTGTTGATGACCACATACCTGCCCAGAGAGACGCCGCCACGCATCCTGTACGATGCCCTGACTACTGAATGCCCGTCAGGCGACGGGATGACGGACGACGGGTGGGTGAACGCCACTACGAGCAGCCCCAGCAGGTTCTGAGGAAGCTGCCACAGGTATAGAAGAATGCAGATAAGTGTCCTCATGCCTCAGTACTCCCCGAAATACATGTCCGCCTCGGCCTCCCTGCGGTTCACCAGCCCGGAGGACACGCGGCCGCCAGCGTAGATCCAGCGCTCGAACTCGTCCCGGATGGACGGGTTGTTCGGATTGGCCTTCACCTTCTTCAGGAGCGTCGAGCCGCTGAAGGCGTTGTCGCCCACATTGTAGCAGAAGCTCACGAGCGCGTCGAACTGGCACTGCCGGAGGTTCAGCCCCTGCGTCTCGTGGTTCACGAAGCGCTCGGCTGAGGCGATGTCCTGAAGCAGCCACCGCTCGGCGTCCTCACGCGTACACCGCTGCCCCTCGCGGACATTGCCCGTATGGCCGTAGCCGATCGTCCACTCTCCACCCTCACACCGGTAGGCCTCGGAGCGGTAGCCCTCCGCCCTCTTTATCAGGCCTATCCCCTTATGACTTGTCTCCATCTTCCATCTCCTTTTTCATCATGTCCTCATCCGTCAGTATCGCATCCGGATGATCCTTCAGGTACTCGCCCCGAAGCAGTTTCCGCAGGCGGCACTTGTCGTCCGGGCTGATTCTCCGGAGACACCTGTCGTCGGGCTGGAGGCAGGTCTTTTTCTCTGCCTCCTTCAGGGCAAGCCTCAGCTCGTTGTTTTCTCGGATGAGATTGAGCCGCTCACCCTCCAGGGCGTGCACTTTATCATAAAGTTCATTCACCTTCTCGTTGAGCTTGTTCACCTCTTCCTGAAGTCTCTTATAGTCTTCCATGAGTGTGTCCCGCTGAACCTTGAAGGCGTTGGCTTCGTCCACCTTCTTCGCCGTCTTGCGTCCGAGCAGGTACTTGACCAGCTCAAGCCCGCCGAGCGCCGTGACCACAGTGGCCGCCGCCGTCAATATCCCGGTCCAGTCCATCTCTTTGTCTTTTCTGTCATGATTGCCTGATTTTAAAAATTGATAATGAAAAGGGGCGGGACGAACGCCCGCCCCTGATCCGAATGTCTGACGGGACTATGAGATGGTCCAGCTGTCGTTCGACTTGAGTGACACATCCTCCGCGTCGCCTGCGGCAGTCAGGGTCACCTCCGTCGGATCGAGGCTGATCGTCGACGCTCCTGCGGTCTGGTTGATCGTGATCTCGATCTCCTGCTCGACTTCCTCTCCCTTGAGCTTGCAGGTGAAGCTCCTTGCGGCAGGGGTGTCGTTCTCCGGGATCGTCACGGACACCTCCCAGTCGAACTCAGCCGCCGCTCCCGGGTCTCCCGTCAGCGTCTTGTTCGTCCCGCCGTTCCATCCGGCCATCGGAGAGCCGTTGACCTTCAGGGTCGGGGTATCGTCTCCGGTGTCGACATCGGTGAACGTGATCGCCGAAACGTTGCCCTTTCCGGTGATCTTCGCCTCGCCGCCTCCGGCCGCGATCGACACGGTCGCCGCAGTCGCCGTGAATTTCGCCGGAGCCGCCTCCTGCGTCACCGCTACTGCCGCCGTCGGCTTGCTCCCGGAGCTGTTGGTCGCCGTGACCGTAGTGCTCCTTTCCTCGCGGCCCGTATGCGGATCCGCGCTGATCTGAATTGTGCTGTTGCCCGAACCCGACGCCGGGTTGACCTTGCACCATGCTGCTTTTGCCATATCTGTTTGGGTTTTGTGGGCTTACGCCCGGTTAATGAATAATGTGTCTCTTTTTCTGTTGACAGAAGCCGTCACCTCTTCTGCGTGATGCTGACGGTCGCCGTGCCACCTAAGTCCGGCCGGTCGTTCGCAAAGAACTTTATCTCGAAGCTCGTCGTCCTGCTCGTGCCGCTGAGTGCCGTCACGGTCACCCGGAGCTTGTAGCCCGTATAGCGATCGACAGCCAGCACCTTGGTCAGGTCAACACACGAGCCCGGATAGGCGCTGTACCAGTCCGTCCAGACTATGGTGCTGCCGCCTCCGACACTTGGCCTGAGATACCGCAGGCTGACTTCGACTTTGGTGATCCATGAGACGGAGCAGTCGGTGTCGAAGCACAGCATGTCCATAGCCTCGTCACTGAGACTGAGCGATGCCGCCGGCGTCTCGTATGTCCCGGCGGTGGCCGAGATGGAGGCCGCCGTGATATCTCCAGCCACGGCATCTGGCTTCGCTCCAGCCTGTGTGACGGTCATTCTCACGGAGTCGCTGCCGGAGTCGTCACCGCTGCCGGCGCTGAAGGTCAGAAGGGGATAGCACTTGCGCTCCTCGATCTCCTCTGTGTTCTCAGGAGCCGTGACGCGAATCCTGTAGGCGCTGACGGTGTGGCCGCTCAGGTCTATCTCCGTCGGCCTTCCGCTATGCAGCGCAGTCCAATCCGTCCACGAAGACGAGGCGGGCTCGCTGTCAGGCGACAGTCTGACGCTGATCTCAAGACTGAGGGCGGCCTCGAAGCTGCCCAAAGAAGCTATGCCCCGACTTACCCGGAGAGTGTCTATGCCGTCCCGGACCTGAAGCACGCTCTCCCCCGTCGTCTTGCTACCTCCTGCTGTGGCGAACTCCAGGTTGCCTCCGGTGAACTCCGCATTTACGACCTTGCCCTTCTGTATGACCGTACAGGTCGAGGGAGCGCCGCCGTCAGGACCGATTGAGAAGGAAATATTCCGGTCTTCCACGCCGCTGTTCGTGCTCGTCACCACGAGGGTCGCGCTGAACGCAAAGGCGCCGGCTGCCCCGGGATCGTCCGGAATCTCAAGCGTGTCGCCAGGCGCACGGTAATACTGGCCGTCAGCCGTCACGTCCTGCACTATCATCGCCGGAGAGGACGGAAGGGTGAAGCGGAGAGTCCCCGCGTTGGACTCCCCCGCGACGGCTATCTGCGTCTGCGACGGGCCGATGCTCTCGGGGCACGAGGCAATCCTCACGAACTCGGCCGCGCCCTCCTGTATGACCCGGCAGGTCGCCCGCGCTCCGTAATCCGTCTCAGCCTCGAGTGTGCACTCCCGAGACGCCGTGCCCCTGTTCTCCTCAGGCGTGAGGATCAGAGTCCTGTCGCCGATGCCCGTAGTGGGCGTTATCTTGAGCCATTCTGGTATTGCCATGATGTCTGTCTTTTATATGATTGTCCATTCAAGATTGGAGAGTATCTGGAGCTCCACCGGAGTGCCGTCCGGGGACAGCGTCACCTCGCTTTGGGAGAATTCCACGTGTCCATCCCCTCCCGACGGAACGGGAATGCCGAAGACGAAGTGGAGATTGACCTTGCCGTCGGCCTCAGTCCGCTCGACCTGAACGGCCGGGGCGCTGTCCGAGGCAAGCGCGACGGCCTCCGCCGTCACGTCCCCGATGTCAGAGCCGCCTCCGGACGCATGCTCCGTCCAGCTCTCGAGATCCTCGCCGAGCTCGTAGGTGACCTTTTCCGACAGGACGCGCACAAGCATTCCGGCCTTGCGCCTCTGGAGGGGAATAGCATCCCGCTCATCTATGTCCGCCACACTCCTGTATCCGCCGCGCCCGTATGTCTCATCGTGCGTGGCGTAGCTGTCGGTGTCCGCGAACGGGACGACCGGAGCCGCGATGTTGGTGCCTTTCAGTTCCGCCATCTCATCTGAATTCTATTGTGAGTATTCCCGTCTGCCTCTCGTTCAGACGGATGACCTTGTAGCCGTGCGACACGCCGTGCGCGTTGACCACCTCCAGATCCGCCGTGACCAGGTCGCTGTTGCGCAGTCCGCCGATCCAGCACTCGAGACCTCCTGCAAGCTCAGCTGGAAGCACATAGTACGGCCACTTACCGCCCGTGCAGTCGAAAGCCGTGGCCGAAAGCCCACGACCCGTCGCCAGCTGGCTACCGCTCAGGCCGAGGACATCCTCTGAGGTCAGAGACTCCTTGTCGGAGACGCCCCACCACTTCCGGTAAAGGAACCGGTAGGAGGCCGTCCTCGTGAGGCTCTGGCTACCTGCAGAGACCTTGACCGCATAGTTCGCGTCCTCACTGATCGGAGCCGGGGCCGCGTAGGACTTCATGTCCGGGGACACGCCTTCCGTCGAGCCGTTCACCGTCGCCGCCGTCGGATCGACCGCAGCGCCCTTCCTGGTCAGACTCCAGGAGATGGACGGAGTCACCTCCGTGCCCCGCTCCTGGCTGCCTCCTCCCGTGAAGGTGGCGAAGCTCAGCGGGAACACCTCGTCCATCAGCTCGGCGATGGACGACTCTATGCCGGAGAGGTCTGGAGAACATGAGGCAATCCACTCCTCCTCAGTCCCCTCGAAGCCATGCTTAACCGCGAGCTCGTAAGCGGAATATCCATAGAGGACAAGGGAGAGAACAGACTCCGAGATGACTGCCCCGTCACTGTCCGACACCCCGTCATACAGGAAGACTCCGGTCTTCTGCGGAACACGAGAAAGCTTCACGCCCGAAGGATAGTTGTCATCATCAACGACCTCCGTCACGACCTTGAGCAGCTCTCCCCTGCCGACAGGACACCGGCTCAGAGGCAGGTACACGAGAAGGTCCATGCCGTCCTCCGACACCTGACACGCGCTGCAGTATGCACCATTGCGCTCAGCCCTGAACGAATTTTCCCTCCGGGCAGTGAAATAGCTCAGGACGACATGCTCCGGAACAGGCATCTGCTCCGACCTGTCCTTGTCGCGGTAGAATTTCTCCACCATCAGGAAATCGCTCTTGTAATTCTGATATATCATATTTCTCGCGGTATATATATTTCATCAAGCTCCCTTCGTGTCTGAACGGCTCCGGCAGGCTCTTCAGAAAAATGCCATGTGAAAGCAAAGCTCATGACGGCGAAGTCCCTCGCCTCTGATTCCGACTCTTCCACGATGATGCGTCTCCACTCGCTGCCGACCCTCACATATCTCTCGTCCGATGACAGGAACTCATACCAGAAGTTGGCCTCCTCCTCAGAACCGATATATCCGCTTCCGTCCTCATGGGCGACATGATGATCATTGAGAAGCTCCTTTTCCTCACCTCCAGACTCAAAGACCGTCACCTCCGACTCCTGAGTCCTCTTTCCGTCGGCAACCGCATGAATGGAATCGTATGTGCCGAGTGAATTTCTGAACAGGAACGTCCGCGAACGGGCGCTCCTGACGACGAATCTCTGGACATGCCGACCGGCATTCCCGTCCCTGTCCACCCAGAACACGTCATACGCCAGGATGTCCTCTCCTTCCCATCCGGCGGCATCCGCAGCATTCCTGACAAGGGCATACGAACAGTCGAACATCAGCAGGACCGGAATGTCGCTGACGGCGGACACGTCCCACGATGCCCACAGAGTGACGATCTGCGGTGGCTGCATCCGGAAGAACACCCTGACACGCAGCCCGCCAATGGTCAGAGCTGACGCCGGCAGCAGAGAAACAGTCTCGATTGCGGACACATAAGTCACGCTTTCCTGCGGCTTCCTGTTCCAGAAATATTCAGGTGCGAGCAGAGAATCTGCCTCAGACTCAGACGGAGTTTCGCCGGACACCACAGGCCAGCCGGCCGTCACAGTCTCTTCTCCCTGACTTGCCGTCAAGGTCACGGTCTTCAGAAGCAGAGAGCCGCTTCCCGTCACTGACGAGATGTTGTCAAGCCCTGCCCTGACAAGAGGATCCAGACCCTTCAATATCTTTCTCATGTCAAGCCTGATCCGGCCGTATGAATCCGGAGAAAGACTGAACGGGAACTCGTCCACACTGCCGGAAGAAGAATCAGACACCCGGACAGTGAAGGTCACGGGATCTGCCGACGGGATGGACATGAGCCACAGATCTCCGGCGTTCCCCGAAAGGAGAACGCTCCTGTGAGTCCACACCTGATCTGAAAATTCCATCCCTTCACCGTTTCGGGCAAAAATAGCCCGGCAGGGACGAAACGGAAAGGACACGGCTAAGCCGAGACAAAATCGCCGGAGACCTGCACCAGATCACTCTCCACGGCAAATGTCAGGGTCAGTTTCTTGATGAGCCATGTCCTGCCCCGGAAATAGACCTTGCGCCAGAGCTTCAGCCCGGCAATGTCCATGACGGTGAGATTGAGATCCACACTCACCATCATCCTGTCGGTCTCTATCCAGTCCGCAAACTTCTTATGAAGTCCCTTCCTCAGCACTCCGGGAATTATCGACATGCCGACATCGATGTTTTTGCCTGTAGTACCGGGACGCCTGTCTCCGTCTTCTTCCGACACCGCTGCGGACTCCTGAGGAAGAAATCCTTTGTCGACGAGCTGATTATGGGCAAGTATCCCGACATAGACATCATCCGGGCGGTCATCACCGAGAGTCGGGAAGCTGATTTTCGGGCACATGAGGATGGCGAATTCGGACTGTTCGGCCGCGCTCTCATCGACTTTCATGGGAACACAGGACACGAGCTGGAAATCAGTTGACGCATTATATGAATCCCTGTCCGACTCTGCCGACTCGTCAGAGGCCTTGCCGAGATTCCTGTATACGATGTCCATCGAGACATAGACCGGAGAGCCCTCCGCAGTCACTATCACCCTGGAATAGATGTCACCCGTATCCGTCTCCTTGTATGTCCCGTCCTGAGTGCCCGCATACAGGACCAGACCCCGAAGGCCGCCGGAATACGAATCTATTTCTGAAGAATCCGGATCAAGCGAGTTGCCCGACTCCTCGTCCTTATACCCGAAATCATACATTTGGGCTTCCTCTCTCGACATGGAATAGATGTCGGAGACCTTGCCGTCCCATTCAACGGCGTCAGATGATTCAAGGATCTCTGAATTCTGCAGCATCAGATACCCCTTCCCGTCCGGCCATAATGAGGCGCAGACAATCTTCATCACATTGATGATGAAATCCACCTTCGTGCACTCCGGAAGTTTGTCCGCCACATCAAGAGTCAGATCGACTCCGTATTCAGTATTGAACCCGGCCCATGAAGACTCCCGGGAATACAGAGCCAGAACGGCCAGAGAATCATATACCGACTTGGCCTCCGTCCCGAAGCTCACCTTAACACCGGACGCCGTATTCTCCACTATCCTGCTGACTCTGACCGCCGGAGCAACAGGCGTCGACACGGACCAGTGCCAGTTCTTGAATTTGGCGTCAGGAGAGATCTCATTATTGGCTGCTCTCGGGGTCTCCACCTTGGCGATATTCTCAGCACTGACGATCATCGGCGTCCCGAAGTCGAGCTCCGGATCTGCCTGTCTGGACCGCTCAATATAATCCGCCACTTCACCCACCAGTCTGTTTCCGAGAATCACCCTCCGCCCCGACACTTTGGTCAGCCCTTCAGTCTCATGAATGTACCCACCGAGAGCGTCTTCCACACTCTTTGCGGAGAAAGCATAGTTCAGCTTCCCGTCCTCGTATGAGTCATACTCAAGAGAACCGGAGAAGAGCGGGATGCCTGACACGCGGATCTCAATGTCGACAGCCTTCACGGCCGGCTCGAGCATCATCGCGTCGACATAGCCGAACACGCGGCAGTTGGTCGCCGTCGGAAGGAAGGCGATGGATGTGCTGTACGGGACCGGAATGCGGTCGTCAGCAAAAAGAGGGCTCTCGTATTCTATCTCAAACTCGTCGTCCGGACTCAGATCCAGAAAGACTCCGTCCTTTGTAACTATCTCTATCATGACAAGCCTCCTCCGATTAAAGTTTGCCCCTGTTCCTCATCCTGTTGTACTTCTCCGTCTGCTCGACGATGCCGTTGCGTCCGAGCATCGACACCTTCGCCTCAATCGGATCATCGAGACGCTTCAGCAGCTTGATGATGGCCTGCCGCAGTTCCGGATCAGACTGCACGGCAACCACAGCCCCGGAGGATGACGATCCGGCCTGAGCGGCATCGGAGGCCGAAACATACCCCCCTGCAGCCCGGCCGGACACAGGAGGGAACACGGACTCGAAATTGAGGCTCTTCAGCTGGCCGTTGCGTCTGGCCGTCTCAAGAGTGCTGATGAACGGCCTCAGCGTAGGATTGTCAAGCCCCTCGGCCGGGATCACATATTCCCCTCCCTCTTCGCCCACCAGAACGGTAGGCGAACCGATGAAGCCGCGCCGGTCAGGACTCAGCCGTGCCCTGAACCTTCTGCCGTCCTGCGATCTGGTCACATCCACAGGCTTCCCGTCAGGCCCGATGAGACCTCCGGAAGCATACCCCGTCGTTATCGGCGTGGAAGCGATCAGGGCGATTTCAGCCGCGCCCATCGCGGCAGTGATGGCGGCGGCGACAAGATTCAGAGGCCATGGCGCAGACGAGAGAGCCTTCGTGACGCTGAGAGCGGTATTGATTATCGCCTGAGTCAGCTGCATCTGCTTGTTGCGCTTGGCCTGCTTCAGCTGAAGTTCCTCCTGATAGGCGTCATACTCCGCATCCATCCTCTCGATTTCCGCATTGTACTGCGCCTCCGTCATGAGACCGGCGTCAAGCCTGTTCTGCAGGGCCTGTTTCTTCTTGTCGTTCGACTTCTCGTATGCCTTCAGCTGCTGATTCTCCAGAGCCGTCTGCCTCTCCGACCAGAGGGAGGCCAGCTTGAAGGCCTCCTGAGCCACGCCCCCGACACCCTGCAGCATCGTCTGAAGATCCTGAGCCCCCAGCTTGCCCTGAGCGAGATTGTCGAAGAACTGCGCCCACTGCTCCTGCGACACTCCGAACAGAGCACCGCCCCCGCCATAGGACGCCATACCGGATCTCTCCCCGTCCGAGTCAGACTTGCCTTCCGAGTCCTTCCCGGCCACAGGCTTCCCCTGCAGTTCGTTCACCTTATATATTATGTCCTGAAGCTTCTGCTGAAGCTGCGTCAGCTCCTCGATAGACAGACCGTCAAAGTCCACACTCACGGTGCCGTCAACCTGCACCACGGCGTCAAGTATGCCCTTAAGCTTCTGAGCATACGCCAGGTCAAGCTCCGCCAGTTCCTCATACTGCCGCCGTTTGAGTTCACGCAGCTGCCGGCGAGAGCCGCTGAATGAGGCCAGCTCCTCCGTCTGCCGGTTCAGCATCGCAGTCCTCTCCAGCTCGTGCTCCCGTTCGGTCTGAGCCATGACTGCATTGAGCGACTCCAGCCGGATCTGAGACATTTTCGCCCTGTGCTGCCTCTCCAGAGCCTCCAGCACGGCGGCATTGTCCGCGAACTTCTCCCGCTCCGCCTCATACCGCCTCTCCTCTTCGGCGAGCTTGTCGTTCTCCACCTCACGGATGATCTTCAGCCCGTCCTCCGCCAGCTTCTGCTCCCGCTCGGCCAATTTCTGCTCCTGAGCCGCAGCAGCCTCCTTCCTGTCGATGAGACGGTCCTGAAGCTGACTCTCAAGACTGACGCGCTCCTCATTCGTCATCGCCACATTGTCCAGACGCTCGCGGATGGTGTCGATCTCCAGCTGCTTCACCTGCTCATTGTATTCCTTTTCCGTGGCGATCTCGCCCGAGAGATACTTCTTCTTCAGCTCCAGCAGACTCTCCTGATATTTGACATCAGAAGACAGCGACCATGATCCCGAGCCGCCTCCGGTGGAGCCAGAGCCGCCAGTCCCGGCTGCATCTCCGGAGAGCGCAGCCCCAGAATATCCGCCTGCCCCAGAAGAAGACGACGGACTCAGATCATCGGGCGATCCGTAATATGCATCAAGCATCCGCCTCTGCTCGGCGACCGCGAGCGTCGACTTCTCAAAATCGACAGACACTCTCAATGTCCTCACCGCATCGCGGCCAGACATTATTCCCATCTTGGTGAGCTGCTCCACGAGCTGCGCGTTCGCCTGATTCCTTCCCCAGGCATTCGTGGCCGGATTGGACACGACAGAAGAATATCTCGAGACGGCCTGCGCAAGACCGGCCCTCATCTCCGGAGACATCTCCTTGCCGTTGGCCTTCTCATATATTTTGGCATATTCGTCCACGGTGGCCTTCACCCGCTCCATCTGCTCCTGATAGATGCGCTGCTCCTCCGTCTCACGCGACTGCAGACGGATCTTCCTTTCCAGCTGATCGTTCACTCGCTTCAGCGCGTCCGCCACCTCATCATTGCTCGACTTCTCCGTAAGCAGAGCCGGAAGATACTGGCCGTATCTCTCATTTATCCTCCGGATGGCCTCGGCGCGTTCGTCTGTGCCGACTTTAGCCTGTTCTATCTTCTGCCGCAGGCGTTCAAGTTCATCACGCTCCTTCGTGATGTTCATCGCAGCCTCAGAATACGAGTCGGCAAGCTTCCCGCTGGACTCCGCAAACTCCCGCTGCGCCTTGTTCGCTTCACGAATCTTACCGATTATCATCGTGAGTGCGCCGAAAATTATGGCTGCCGCAGCCCCCCAGGGATTCGCCAGCAAAGCCTTGCCGAACATCTTGAACGCAGTGGCCGCGCCTTTGAAGCTTCCGGCCAGAAGATTCTGCGCCGACGCGAGCAAGAGGGTTCCGGCACTGGCACGCCTCATCGTCAGCAGTTCTGCCGCAAGAGCTTCACGATGCGCCCTTGAGCAGAAAGTATTTAATTTCGTCACAGCAACAGCGATCTTATTTGCCGCATTATATGCGAAAACGGCAGCTGTCAGAGACAAGATTAAAACCCTGTACTCCACCAGAAGTCTCACCAGATTTGCCAGCAGCCGCATCCCGACTTCAGCCACATCCATCGCATCATTGACCAGCGGCATAAGTTCCTGACCGATGGTCACCACCTGCGCCTGAATCACCTTCTGACGCTTTTCCAGCTCCGCAGTCACAGAAGTGTTCTTGACGGAGAACTCCTCCGTCAGCGACGTTCCCCGCTCGAATGCCTCATTGGCCAGCTCCTGCTGCACCCTCAGTTCGTCGACATGGTCGGCAAGAGTCCCGAGCACCTGCGAAGCCCGCTGACCATTGAGTCCCATAGCGTCCATCGCCTGCACTATCGGCCCGAGCCCCTCCCCTCCCTGACGGAGGTTGCCGAGAACGCGGAGCATGGCCTCGTTCACATCCCTGTCGAGAAGGCCGCTGAACTCCGTGAGCGACATCCCGGCCAGCTGAGCAAATGTAGCCGTGTCCCTGAACATCGCCTGTATCATCTGGCCGACGGCAGTGGACGACATCTCTGCAGTCTGGCCGTACTTGTCGAGAGTGGCGGCAAGACCGAGCACCTTGTCGATAGTTATGTCCGCATTGGGAGCTATGCCCGCCATCCGCTGAGTAAAGTCCACCATGTAGCCCTCGTTGGCAGTAGACGCCATACCGAGCTCGTTGACGGCAGATCCCACCTTCAGCATGGCCTGCTCCACGCCGTAGAGATCCTGCAGCCTGAAGATGTCCGTCATTTTTCCAATGGCGGTGATGGCCGCCTCCGCATCACCGCCGAGATCCTCGCTCAGAGCCACATTTATCTGATCGGCCGCACGGACAAAGCCCAGAAGATTGTCCCGACCCTCGATGCCGAGCTTTCCTCCTGCTCTGGCAAGAGCCAGCAGCTCATTCTGCGATGTCCTCGTGTCAATCTTCGCCAGCTCCTCACTCAATGCCGTGATCTCCTCCTTGGTCAGATTGGTGGTCTTCATGGCATCAGTCAGAGCCTCGTCATATTCCGCGAATCTGTCAGTGGCCTGACGAATCGTATCATACCCCTGCTTGACATGCAGAAACATGCCTATCGACGTCTGCATGTACTGATTCATCCTTGACGCTATCCTGCACAAGGTCTTGTCCGTCACCGACGCCTGCGAGATCAGTTCCGCGAGACGCTGGCGAGTCTTCTGCAGCTCGGCATTGTATGTCGACCATGTGTTAGTGTCAGGATCCGACTTGTCCAGAACAGCTCGAAGGCTGTTTATGCGCGAACGGAGCTCGGAGATCGACATCTTGCTTATGTCCATCTGCTTCTCAAGTTCGGCATATCTCTCCTTCTGCGCAGCCAGACTTTTGGATGTGGCAGCTATCTCTTTCCGCAGAGACTTGTATTCAGCTGACGAACCCTGATTCTGCTGCCGCATCTCTTTGGCCCGCTGCCTCATTTCACGCAGTTTTTCCGATGCCTCACCGATACTGTCCCGCAAGTCGAGCATCTCCTTGCGCCCCTTGTCCCCGTTGACTATTATGTTCAGCCGGAGATCCTCTTCCCTGATTGTGTTGGCCATGTCACTTTTCGGTATTTTCCCTGATTGCCGCGATAACGTCTTCCGTAAGTCCGTACATCAGCCGCTCGGCAATGCCTGCGTATGCCCCGAACACGAAGCGGTTGTGAATGCGCCGGCGCTTCGAGGACTTCCGCCGCCCGCCTCGCCTTTTCATGTCAAGAAAACGCTCATACACGGTATGAGTGTATGTCAGCTTCCCGTCCATTTCCTCTCCGCCGGACACGACTATGTCCCGGGCGGAAAGAATCCGCCCGCTGCGAAGCTTCACGCTCCTCCTCACGCCCTTCTCCTGAGCGGTCAGCAGCCGTCTCCCGGCATCCTGGAGCACTTCACCGACAAATCGAGCCCTTACCGACATTGTGCACAGAAACTTACATGCACAAAAATAGCCGCCCAAGGGCGGCCATCAAAGGACAGAATGCCGAGGTCAGAGAGCGAGAATAAGTAACACGATTATAAACAATATCAATATCGACACACCTACCAGAATCGTGACCCTTTTTTCCTTTCGGTCCGCCTCTTCTCTCGCCTCCTTGTTCATAGTCCCAGAAGGCAGTCCATACTTTATCCGGGTTTTCCGGTAAATTTTAGGGCCGATGACCGACATTATCATGGCCGTCGGTATAGCGACAATAAACGGGCCCAATGCGCAGGCAGCATATATGAGCAACATACTGAGCGGCTCAGACGCCAATATCATAAGCCCCGCAACCACGCCGAGAAAAATCAAAAGGGTGGACCCTATAATAATCAAAGCAGCTCGTACCATCTCGCTTCCTCCTTGTCTGCAACAAATTTAACAAATTTCCTGAATTTCAATAAAAACCCGCGGCACCTCCCGGCGGCGCGGGAAAAATGAATACTTTTCCTATACGCCGGAAATCAACTCCGACGTATCCTCCTGCGGGGAATCGAGATCATCCGGTATCTTCGCGCCGAGAAGATACGCCACCTCGCATTCCATGTCGCTTATGCCTCCCGACACGCGCACGATCGTCTCCGAATACGAACTCCAGAACTGCTTGCGCGGACGGATCCTGTCGGACCACGCGTCGAATATCCTGCCCGCCTCATGCAGATGGGCGATGGCCTCCAGCAGGGCCTCGTCAGGACGGGCCTCCCTTATGAATGAGTACAGCTTTCCCATGTCCTGCCCTCCTTACGCATTGGCCTTCGCCGCATCCGCAGCGCGTTTCTCCGCACGCTCCGCCACACGGCGAAGCTTCACATACTCATTGGCCGCAGCCGCGTGCACCTCCTGCATCAGACTCAGGTGCTCCAGCCGTCCGGACTGCTCGCACAGAAGCCGGTTCATCGTGCTCAGCATCTCCCGGCACTCGCTCATGACCTGCCTGTCCAGAAGGCACAACCCGTCATCGCAGACTTTCTCAAGGATTTCCAGTGAGCCCGCAAGACCTGCGGTCCCCTCGATCAATACACTGATAGCATTCTCAGTGGCTTCCAGCTTCACGGAGCTGACTTTGTTTGTGTTGTTTAGCATAATACACATATTATAATGAAAGCCTTGCACTTAGGGGTGCTAAACAACACAAACATTTCTGCCGTATTTGTTCCGCCAAGTTTCCCGGGCGGTCCCCTTATGCAAGGCAATCATCTATTTTTCTCGTGGAAATACACCCCGGCAGAAAAGATAGACAATGATATTATTTATGTTGTTTAGCAAGAGCAAAGGTAGGAAAAGTTTTGGGATGTGCAAGAGAAAAATGCACAAATTCGGAGAGGTTGACAGAAAGCGTCACTTTAGGTAAAGTATTGGAAATTATTGTATATAAATTGATTGAATTTTATCAAATCAAAAATAATAAAGTGCCGTCATTGGTTGTAGAATTTCCCCATAGTCCATTCCTCCTTATCCGGCTCCGCATCTTTCTGTGATTTAGCTCTCTTCACCAACACATTCGCGAACTTCCGCATCTGCGTCTGAATCTCATTAAGAGCCGCCTCGGTATTATATGTCAGATCTGCGTGCATAGGTAATCCTTTGTCGTCGGCATGCACATCAATATCCTTAGGCAAATACATCCCGTCCGCAGACATGGGAGAATATTCTATGTCAACGGATAAAGCCTCTTTTCCATCCGTCTTAAATTCCTCATAAGCAGCCGCGACATCAGACTTTACTATTGAAGCCAGTCCACAATACGAACTGTCCCCGATTCTCAGGCTTTTTGCATGCTGCTTGCACCTGTTCAAATCAGTATACCTTAAACGAAGCAGAGAGACATCTTTATGATTAGGCGCAGGCAAAAACGCCTCCCGCTTCAACTTATTTCTACTCTCGCTGAAAAACATCGGAGACACTATACATCTGACGCAGACCTCAGTATCTTCGACAACCTTTGAGACTATTTCTGACATGAATCCAAACGTTTTAATGCGCCGGAAAGATTTTCGGAAACGACATCCCTCCAGTCTTCACCGTCAGACTCACTGTTTGACCCATCGGAGAATTCAGTGAAAAAGCCGATCTTATTTTCACCGATCTCGACAGAAACGAGATTCTCACCATTGGAAAAATCAAGCACTATCGTTCCGTAAGGAGTAGGAACAATATCGTCCTCATCCAAATACGACAATGTCTTCTGGTCAATCTTCTTCAAAAAAGCTATGGCAGTCGTATATGTGGCAATATCCGGAACTGACGCTCCATATCCATCCCAATCCTGAGGAAGGTTGACAAGCGCAGACAGACGCTGGCTCAGAGCATCATAAACTACCGGGCTGGTGTAGGCAAAAACATCGACACTCTGATACGCAGACGGCATGACATCATTTGAACTGATGTCAACAGGAGCATTCAACGGCATCATCATGCTCGGTATCGCTCCAAAATATGCCAGAATATTGCTCATATCAAATTTATCTTTTTGCAGACGTCTTCTGCCAATATGGCTTCCAGTGTTTCTTTGTTCATTTTATGCGCATAATCCATATTCTCACGAAACGCAGGAAGGTCGAGAAGGGAATCAAAGAGAAGAACCTCAGACTCAGGAATGACAAAAGTTATGCTATGTATAATCGTTATCAGCTTATTGCTGTTGATCAAGTCACTGACATTGACAGAAATTCTGTCAAGATACGTCCTCTTATTATGCGTCTTGTCAAGATTCAGAGCATAGTCCAAAATCGTGGAACCGAAAATGTCTTTCGGCAGATACTTCGACTCCCTAAAAATCAATCCGGCATCATATCCGTTGCCGTCCTCCCACACAAACTCATCCAGATATTGCAAACTATAAGCCAAAATAAATTTGGACTCCACCTCGCTGATTATCTTCGCATCGCTGACTACTCCATCTATAAATTTCGTCCAGCCCTCATATTTCAACGAATGGAACGAAAAGAAAAATCTGTTGTACTCATTCTGAGCCAAAATGGCTTTCGATGTTTTACCAGCATCAAACCCCACCATTTTAAAGCCCGTATTGTTTGTAACCTTTAATTCCGCATTGATTATCGGCCCAATCTTCATCTGGACCTGATTGGCCGGAGAGAACTGCTGATACCTGTCCTTCAGGGCTCCGGACAACAGCTTCTGATAGCCATCCGGTCTCATAATCTTTGACCCCAAGAAAAAAGTCACAGTTGCCTCTTTTATGGAATGCGACCCAGAACAAGGCTTCAAAGAATTTAATGACGGCATAATCAGATCAATCATATTTGCGCCAACAAAGATATAAATTTATTTTCATCTTCAATCACTTTGCGTTGACTTTGTAAATACTTTGTCAATAATTTGTCAAAACCGCAGAGCCCGTCACGGCCTCATCATTCCAAAGTGACATCAATGCTGTAGCCAGTCCAGCCGCCGAAAATCGTGTTCTCAGGGACCACATCAGCCGAGGTCAGCGACAGCCCCGCGAGCAGCCCGCAGGAGGTGGTGTCATCCGCCAGTTTCGTCAGCACATCGGAAGCAATCTTCTCCAGCCGTCCGAAGAGCTCGTCCTCGGCTTCAGGAGAAGAGGCCGGGCCGAGATCCTTGGCCAGAACGAAGAATGCGAGGGAGATGCTGTCGCGATGCCTGTCGGAATTTCCGTCCTGATGCAGTTCCGGACGGGCTATCAGAACCTGATCGCCGGACAGTCTCGCCAGACGGGAGGTGGCGTCCGCCTGAGACGCCACACGCACAGGGACGACCTCATAGCCAGGCAGGCTGAAGCCCCTCAGATACTCATTTGCGCGATGCAGCCTTTCTAATCTTTTCATTTCGACGGTTCTCCTTATAATTTGTCCACATCAGAGAGAAGATGGTGAAAAGCGGCTCCTCATCCACCCGCTCGATGTTCCCCACGGTCTGATCTCTCGCAATCTGCACCAGCAGGTCGTTCCAGTTGAACGAGATCCCGCCGCCTGAGTCCACGCCTCCGGCAAACATCTTCGACATGTCGACGCTCTCACCGTCAATAGTGACAGATCCGCTCTGCAGATACTTCAGGCAGGAGGCGAACCACATCATGATGAGATTCTTCTGCCACACGGGAATGCCCGACACAGTCCTGACGTCATCCGCCATCGTTGCATTGTCCAGCTTCCGCACCCTTCTTCCGGCACGATTAGGAGTCCCGCAGCGGCGACGGTACAGGATGGCCACGCACTCGTCGAGATCATCGAGACTCTTCGAGCGGAAAAATGAGTCCAGCGAGGCGGCGGCATGGCGGAACTCTCCGAAAGTGAGGTTCTGGAGAAGATCTGCCGGGCCGGTCAGGAGCCGGCCGAATCTGCCCCTGACCTCCGGCAGGGGGTTGGTCACAGCATAGTACGATAGTCTGACCTGCCGACCTTCCCCTTCTTCCTCAAACATGAATTCCAGACACTGCTCACACAGCCTGTACACATTTTCAGCCAATTTCCTCGCACGCACGGGACGGCTTCTGTGGAGCACGCTCTCCTTCAATGAGCGGCGGATGCCCAAAAGATGATACAGCACCCTCACATTGAACTCCAGAGGGGACGCCCCGTCACGGACACACCTGTCGTAAGTCCTGAACACGAAACGCACCTGCTCCGGAGACATCTCGTCCCACGAAGAGGGTATCAGCACCTTCCTGCCGGTGCCATGTATCTCGATTTCAGTCATTGAGTCGTGAAATATTTTTTGCGCGGATCATTCTCCGGCAGCAGGGGAAAGTCCTCATAAGGATTCCGGCCGCCGCTCATCATCTCCACTATCTCGGCCTCGGCGTCCTCCATCTGCGTAGAGAGCTTCAGCAGATACCAGTCGATCTCGTCGGTGGTCGCGGTCTTGCTCTCCCTGTTGCCCTGATAGGACGGGGCGAAACGCCTGGCCACAGACAGAGGGAACACATCAAGCGACCATCTCTGCACCGCCGTCTTCAGTGCGCCGAGCACGGCGTACTCACGCAGCAGCTCCGACATGGCGGCGTCCGGATTCTCAAGCGCGGCCGATATTCCGTCAGCGCCCACGAGCTTCACGAGCTTCCGCCTCTGCACCGACATGATCAGAGGCAGGAGCATGTGGAAGCAATAATAGCTCCTGTCCACAGGGAACACGGCTTCAAGCTGGTCAAGAGTCCTGACAACACATCCGGTCTTCAGAGGATTCCGCGACCACTCCGGCCACGATTCCGCCAGATAGGAATAGAGCGAATCCATCGCCCTGTAATATCTCTCAAGCTGCTCCCTGTCATCCCTGTCTATCATCCACTCGAAAGGCACCTTCTCGTTGTCATCGGTCTTGATCTTGCGCCCGGTGTCCTCGTGACTGACGAGATTGGCCTTCGAGAAATTGCATACGGCAAGACACGCGACCGGCATCCGGACAAGCGACAGGAAATGGGCGTCATCCGGAGTCTCCTTCGCATACTCGTCCTCCGCCTTCTTCATCACGTCCGCGCCGACGAGATCCGACACCACGGAGACAGCATGATCCACTTCCGAAGCCACAGACTCATACCTGGTGCTGGCGTAGAAGATGCCCGTCAGCTCGTACAGCTCTCGAGAGCCGTTGTTGTCCTTATTGAAAAGCATGTCTGTCACTGGTTTTTGAGCCTGTCCGAAGAGGTGAGAGCCTCCTCCGACTGGATGGATTTATGATAAAATGCAAGCCTGAGATCCTTCCCCGGGAAATTGAATGCGATGGCCTGATTGAGCGGCTCCAGTATGGTCTGCGAGGCAATCTCCACATCCGAATGCAGGTACAGCTTGAAGGCATAGAGAAGCTCCGACCCTGACGCCAGCTTCCCGTTCACCATGATGTTCGAGAGGGATGGATGCAGCCCCATCCCGGAAGTGATGGCGGACACGGACGCCTCGGAGATCTTCAGCTGAGAGTCCACGAAGTCCTTGATCTTCTGGTCTACGGCCTCAATCTTCCATTCCGTGACATGTCCCATGTCATCCACGATGTCGATTGTGTGGAAGAACTTTCCCGCGTTCTCCTTGCCGGTGAGCACTTCCGTCATCGAGTCGAGCAGCTTCTTGGTGATCTGCCCGATCTCCTTCTCCACCTCGGCCTCCGACCAGTCCGGATGAGCATTGCGCAAGGCTTCCCGCCTGAAGTCCCAGTATGCCGATGTGGAATGTATGTGATAAGCCAGATTCAGACCGTTGTCCGTGACATACTTGAAGATAAGCGGAATCTCCGACCCTCTGACGATCCACCGCAGCGCTCCCCAGAACTGAGGGACGGAATAGAAGTCCCTTGCATAGGAATAGGTGCTGTTGTATGATGCGGACACGGCATACCGGCCGGGATTCTTCCTGTCATACACAGGGTAAGCCCTCGCGCCCGTAGTGGTGCAGTAGTTCTCAAAGTCCCCGACGATTATGTGCCTGACATCCGCCAGACGGCGCGTGTCGGTCCATTCCAGCCTCGCATTCTTCGCCGGGATATGCTCCAGATACGCGATCCGGGGCTCTCTCCCGATCCGGTGCCCTCGCGTAAGATGCACGGAGTTGAAAAATCCCTTCAGGTGCAGATAGTCGGTCATGCAGCCCTTGATGTAGGAGATGTGGTCCCAGCTTTCCAGCCACTCACGGATCTCGGGGTCGTCGGTCCACTCATGGGAGATCTCCCCGTCCCGGAACACGAGCCGGTTCAGGAACACGCCCTGACCGAACAGAAGTCCGATCTGCCTTTCGATTATGCCGGGCACGAGATTGTTCTCGTCAACTATGTTCCGCAGGTGTGACGGGAGAAGGTTGTCGGGGCCGTATGGCACTATCCGGTAGCCGCCCACCTGCTGATGCCAGTTTTCCCAGTTCTGCCTCCCGGCAAAATTCACGAATGCGGACTCCACGCTGTTCCCGACATGGCTGGACAGCGTATAGACTCGGCCGTCATCACAGTGCGCAGCGTATGAATGATCCGAAATTTTCTTGATTTCGCTCATCTCAGTGTCACTTTTTCTCCGTTGAAAGTCATCAGAAGCGGCTGATAGAACCTCCGGGCCTCCATCGTGTCAAGGTTCAGATACGCCTCGACCATTTCCGCGTCCCTGTGGTGCTCCTTCCGCTCCCTCTTCAGCAGCCTTGCGTGATGCACGGCCACTATTCCCTCGCTCTTCCCCTCCGTCGAATTGTATGACATGAACGTGAAGCTGAAGCTCTTTCCCTCAGAGCTCAGCCTCCGCATCTCCTTCAGCGCGTCATACAGATCCATGACGCAAAGATACCCAGCCCCTTCGCCAGTCCAAAGGACAAAAAAGGCAGCCCGAAGGCCGCCTGACACGCAAGAAAAAGCCCTGACATCATCGTGCCAGGGCATATAAATTCATTTATTATAACCTATTCAAAATTTATCACTTTATTTCTGGATGTCTGTCAAGATACCGATCCCTAAGATCCAGCCCCATAAGTCTGATAACGGCAAACATCGAAACCCTCACCTCCTTCCTGTCGCCATTCTCGTCAGTAAAAGGGATTCTTTCAGGCTTATAATACAGATAATTTTTAATCTCATTAAACATCGGATGAGACATGTTGGCAAGCAATACGGACAATGCTTCATCCTCGACATCGAACGGCGTCTGCGGCTTCTTCTGCTCAAGTTCGGACAACAGGAATTCATAATTTTCGTCCATAGCCTTCTCAGCACCGGACTCTCTGAACAGATCCCGACCTATTTTCGTCATAGTCATAGGGCTGCATTTCCTTGCCAAAGAGTCTATCATTCCCTCATCAACATGCATTATCCACTTGGATATATCCGATACTTGTTCATTAATTGAATCGACTTTCGCCTCCATTCTAGACAGCCTGTCAATGTCATTTTTGCGGGCATCACATGGCAGAGAATCGACCTTTTTTCTTGAGTCTTCCAATTTCTTGAAATACCTGGACGCCCACCATGCGACAAGAGCGACAACAAGAATGACCCCCATAATAGGAAGTTTATCTAACAGCCAAGCCAAAACCGCATCCATGGTACAAAATCAGAAATATTAGCAATCAATAGTCAGTCATTAATGACACTGCAAATGTAACAATTATTGTGCAACAATTGCAAATCACCTTTCCCAAAACGGCCGATTATCAGCGGGAAACGGACGGTTATAGGCTGGATGTCGTGAACATTTGCGGCGGTTGTCAGTCATGGTCAGCGCGTTGGCGCTGATTTCCGGAAAACTCGGTTTCATGCGGTAAAAAAAGAGCCCGGGCCGCCCTCTTTTTCATTTGCGATCGCAAACGGTTCCGAAAGGTGAAATATGGCGAAAGGGACTCAGCGGACGATGTCGAGATTGCCGGGGACGGCTGAGGCTCTGCGCTTTAACAGATCGCGCCATTCCTTTGTCATCACGAGATACTTGAAGGAGTCAGAGGGGTTGGTGGACTCCAGCGGGAGGCGAGATATTTCCAGCTTTTCGGACGATTTGTCCTTATGTGTCATGCCGTCTCGCACCCTCGTGCGTGCGTTCTCCAGAGAAAGCTTCAGAGGCTTGGCGGCAAAGGCGTCAATGCGCAGCTCAGGAAGGCGAGGCTCGGCGTCGGACATGAAGCGCAGCATGAAGTCATATTCCTCGGCCTGGCCGATGTTGCCCTGGCCGAGAGACATCAGATGCACATTCCAGCCGGTGGGGCGGCCGCTTCCGTCCCTCTCGATGGCACGCTTCAGCTCCGTGGCGTTGTCCTTCTTTATCTTCTTGTAGGCATTGCCCGCACGGTCATAGTACAGGTACACGACCCGGTTCTGCATCGGAGCGAAGTATGTCCGGAACTTCTCCGCCAGTTCCGGGATATGCTCCGGCGCAAGCGTATATATGAACTTCACCACGCGCAGGATGTCCCGGCCGACTCCGGGCTGCAGCTGAGCGACGGACATGGAGCACATGTTGCCGAAATCCACTCCGAGGCGGAGAGGCCGGCCGACATCGAGATACTTCAGGACACGGCAGTCCTCGACTCCCATCAGGCTGACCTTGTCGTATGCAGACTCATTGATGCCGTCCCAATAGAAATGCCGTGCCGTCAGCGCGGCATAGAACCTGTCGCCGCTCTTGAGAGACGGACGCATGGACAGGATGGCCGTGTGCAGATCCGGCAGATCTCCAGCCATCGCATCAGAAAACCATTCCGGCGTGAGGATGTCGGCATTCACATAGGAGGACGCCCTTATATAGAAGGTGTCCGCCTTCGGCAGCTTCCTCAGAGCGGCCCATCTCGTCCGCCACAGGTTGGCAGTCCGGAGCTTTGCCCGGCACTCCGAAAGATCCTCCATGCTTCCGGTCTTGAGCCAACGGTCTTTGGACGCGACATATTCGTGGGTGGCCTCATTGGCCACGAGCCCGGCACGGATGACGGTCAGGACTGTGGCCATGTCCATATTGGCCGCCTGCTTCTGAAGCCACGCATACTCCCCGATGTGGGACGGGTCGGCGACGTCGGAAGTGAACAGGACTCCGCGATAGAAGACGCTGTCTCCGTATTGCTGGCTGTAGCCTCTGACGGCCTTCAGAAGATTGGCGATCTTGGTCTCCTTGAAATATTTTGCCTCGTCGCCGAAGACGAAGACATAGGACGCCCCGGCCAGTGAGGACGGGCGGTCGAGGCTGCCGAAACGGATGTTGAGCCCGGTGAAGAATATGATTGTCCTCCGGTAGGAGACCAGCCTGTTAAAGGGCTTCCAGAAATGCGGGCGCAGCCATTCCGGAAGATCCTCCTTCTCCTTGTCGGTGAACGACGGGGGCTCTTTCTCTATGACATAATGGATGTCCTCGCGGAAGCCCTTGCGCTCCAGTCCCTCAAGCACGGACGGGAGGACATTGGCCGTGAGATTGCTGAAGGTGTCGGCCACCCACACGACAGGCGCTCCGGGCATGTCGTACATCAGGTCGATGAGCCTCTCCACCTGTATGTCCGTAGTCTTGGCGGACCCTCTTCCGAGCTCGCAGTAAGTCTTGCGCGCGCCAACCAGAGCCACCAGCTGCGCAAACTTGTTCTGATACTGCACATCGGCCGAGAGGGTGCGCTGCTCATTGACTTTCTTCCGATGTGACATATTCAAGCACCTTTACTATATCCATGTCATCGATGGAGGCCTCCATCCTGAGCCGCTCCTTCTCCGTCTCAGGGATGTCGGTCATGGAGTCTATCTGGCGGGCGAGCTCGTCCCTATTGGCCGCAGGAAGGCCGATGGACTCAGGAGAGAGGGACAGAAGGCGGTACTGCTTCTGATACTGCTGCGGCGGAAGCTTCTGCGGATCATCCTTGTCGAGGTTCAGCACTCTGGACTTCTGCGTGAGAATCTTTGACGCTATCTCGTAGTCTTTCGTGGTCTTCGCCGCGTCAAGGGCAAGGTGATACAGGGCGTCATACTGGTCGGCAGTCTTCGCACGGAGCGCCTCCTTGGAGACCTTGCGGTTGCTGTAGAACATCTCCACGGCTTCCGCATAGATGTTTCCGGCTCGCTCATAGCTGAAGTTGAAGGGGTTCGACGTGAGGAACTTGATGGTCTTGCGCTTGCCGTATCTCCCGTCGAGAGAGTACACCATAGTGAGCAGGTCGACATATATGGCCTCGTCCTCCGAGAGCAGGCCTTTCGAGCCGGATGCGATGTAATCCTGTATGCGGGCAAAGGCATCGACATCGGCCGTCCCGCCGAACAGGTCGAGCTTGGACATGCTGAAAGACTTGTCTCGGGTGATCTCCTGAAACTTCGACACGGAATCGATGTCTCCCTTCTGAGCAGCCCGGAAGATGGCCAGCTCGACCTTCGCACGCTCCTGCAGGCCTCCCTGACGGACGAGCCGGGAGATCTCGGAGTCAGGATTGCACCACTGCTCATGAAACCACAGGGGATCAAAACCGAAGTGCCCCGCGATGTCCTGCTCCGACCAGTTCAGAGCACCGAGCTGTCGCAGCACATTGCGGTCATCCTCCGTCAGCACCGGAGAATGCAGGTCTACTATGTCATTCCTTCTCTTCTCCACCTATCAGCCTGTTTACTTCTGAAAGCTCCAGCTCCTTCTCCTTCAGCCTGGCTTCTCGCTCGGCCAGCAGATGGGGCTTGTCGCCTTTCCTTATTTCACTCCTTATCCTCCAGATGGCCCCGGCGAGATTGCGCTGCCTTTTCACGAGCTCAACGACCGACATCCCGCGCAGCTTCTCAAGCCTCTTCATGGACGCGAAGACCTCATGTTTCCCGAGGCATTTGCGGTGCTCTCTGTAATAGGCGAATTCGGAAAGGATTTTCCGATTCTGCCTATAATTTTCCACAACTTTTTTTGCAGTCTCATAACACTCTTCGAGAGTCGTGCAGCCGAACAGCCGCTCATGTCCGGAGACATACTCATGATAGGCGGTGATCTTGTCAGCCGCGAGAATCTTCAGCTCCGGCGGGCAGTCCGGTTCCTTCAGGAACGGCCACTCCTCCCTGAATGGACTGCGACATGAAGAAGTCGCCTCCAGCGGCTGGTCCGGCACCGGGACATCCGAATATCTGGCCAGCGCTGCGGTCAGCAGCCGGGCATATTTCTCCGGCCGCATCCTGACAAGCCTGTCGAGATGCCTGTTCGGAGCATATATGCCCAAAAGCCGGAGCCCTTCCTGGACCCCGGCTCCTGCTGCTAACCACCTGCCGACCTCATTCATTTGAGCAATGTCTTCATAAGCAGTGTCCGTATGGCCGAGAATCCGACCTGATTGGCCACTATGTACTTCTTTCTCAATATAGCCTCCAGAACAACGTTCTCACAAGGCGCGCCACGCAGAACCGGCGTGACGATGTTGCCCTCCCTGAACGCGGCCACGACCGGCCGTCCTATCGCCAGGATGTATCTTTTCATCACATCTCCCGCGTCATCAGCGTCAGAGCCGAGAACATCCACGAGAACATCCTTGCGCACAGGCACCGGAAGTCTGTGGCTGTAGTGCAGACCGCCTCTGACATCCATGAATACGAAAGGCACATGAAGTTCCTCGAAACTCACGGGTGCACAGGGCACGCAGTTGGCCGGAATGAGGATGAATCTGTCGGCAATGCCGTTGTCCGCCACGAGCTCCGCCAGAAGCTCCGTCTGCGGCTTGTTTTCACGGACCGGCATCACCTTCACGCTGACGTCCGGACACATCTTCGTCCAGATCCGACCCATCATCTCCTCTGTCCCCGGAAAGGCACAGACCACGACTGTGGCCGAAGCCTCATCCGCCGTGCCGCTCTCTCCGTCCTGAACTTCCGCGACGGAAGCCGGAACATCGGGAACTGGAGCCGCCGCCATTGCGGCAGCGGCATCCTCCCTCATATCAGCGGATCTCCGTGTCATGCCGTCTCCTCGTCAAGATCAGCCTCCGGAGTCGTGCCCGCTATCTCCGGCATCTCTCCGGAATAATCCCCAGGCAGGAACTTGCCGCTGATCTCCTGCTTGAACGTGAGAGTCCTCTTCCTGGACTCATTGCTGTCAGTACGCTCGACTGTCAGATAAAGAGGATTGCACTTGTTGCCATATGCTTCCACACGGCCCTCGGCGCTGCCGTCGCACTCCTTCACCAGGATGACCACTCCCCTGTTCATGAAGCTCTCGATGAAGCCCTTTATCTCGGCAGAGTTGCCCGGATGGTCGAACGCCACGCCCTGCATGCAGCCTCTTGCGTCGGGATCACCTGAATACTCCTCAGTCAGGTTGATGGTCGAAGGCGTGCCGTAGACGGCCACGGCCTTAGCATCGGCCTTCAGGGTGTAGTTGCCCGTCATCTTCGGATCTCCGACAGTTCTCGTCGGCTCGCTCTCTATGTCCTCGACATCAATGATGATGATGTCGGAAGATTTCGGGGCGGGACATCCAGCCCCGTCCCCGTTCTTCGGTATGCTCACCTTAGTATACATGATTTCTGATTTTATGATTATGCACCTTCTTCAAGCAACTCCTCCTCGCCCTCTTCTTCCTCGGACAGAGCGTCCGTTCCGTTGGTCCACTTGTCAGCGTAGGCCACAGGATCGGTCACGACCTTCTCCGACGGCACATATCCGTCCGGAACGGCGGCGTACACTGCCTCCTCGACCTTGAATCCGACGGAAAGGGAGTACTCTCCGATGACATGCAGGTCGTAGTCATACTCGTTGATCTTCTGGATGCACCTGTCGGCATTGGAGAGATCCACGAGCTCCACGAAGTTCTCTTTCGGGGTGGCGAAGAGGATCGGAGACATATACATGGATGACAGCGGCACGAGATTGAAGTTGGTAAACCTGACCTTGCCGTCGATCATCTGGCCTGTGTACTTGCCGTTGACGGCGAAGTCCGCACGCTGATACCTCGTCAGCAGCTCAGGCGCACAGTGGATGTCCATCTTGTTCGCGAACAGCGACGAGATGCTGTCCACAAAGCCGTTCACATACTTCAGCAGTTCCTCGTCCGAAAGGGTGTACGGATCTTTCGCGTCCTTGTAGAAATTCATCTTGCACTTGGAGCTGGCCTTGCCCTCTACGAGAATGGTCTCGTAGCCGTCCATCGAGTTCTTCGCCAGCGGCGCATCGTCCCCGTCCTCCTTAGTGCCGGCATCGATGAACTTACCCTTGCCGAGCATCGAAGTGGTGATGTCATCGAGAATCTTCGGCAGGATGTGCACGTTGACGATGTAATGAGTTATCGGCATCTCCGCGAGGGTCTTGCCCTGCTCATAGAGATAGAGCAGCCATGACGGGATGATCTCCGCAGGCTTGATGGACACATTGATCTTGTGCCTGCGGTAAGGAATCCTGCACGGGGTGAACTTCGCTGCGCCTTTCGGAGTCCATGCCGGAGTGAACTGCTGAGACACCTCGGTCATGATGGCCGCAGAGGCGATGTAGTCGGTGTTGGACTGCACGCGGGTCATATGCCGCGCATCGTCAAATCCGGCATAAAGCCTCTTGGAGAGCAGTTCGAGCCTCATCTTCGGAGGCATGACCATAGAGAATTCGGCATTGAGATCCGTAGTGTCGAGGCTTGAGGCGTCGGCCATGTGGACGAACGCCATCGGATTGTCCCCCGCAAGAGCGGCGGTCGCGAGCCTGTTGTGTCTCGCGTTCATGTTCAGGCCTGAGGCAGGTTTTGCCGCAGCGCCGCGAACCGGCACCGGCGCAGGGGCAGGCTCAGGCTCATTGACGAGCCTGTTGACGTCGGCCTGAAGCCGGGAGACGAGCGCTTTGCTCTCGGCCAGCTGTCGAGTGAGCTCTCCGGTCTGGAAAGCCACGGCGGCATCAAAGAGAGCTCTGGCGTCATCAGATGCGGAGGCCTCGTCAAATGAGGTGGATTCCAACTTGAGAAGAAATCCGTCGCCGTAGTTGGTACGGATCAGAGTCCTCTCCTCATCGGTGAGCTCCACTCTGCCGTCCTTCACAGAGAGCTCGGACTTGCCGAGAAGATGAGCCACAAGTCTGCCCATCTTGCTGTCTGAAAGAAACTTTTTCACTTCCATATCGGTTTGGTATTAATTGTTGAATTCGGCCCTGATGAATACATTTTCAATACATTCGGAGAGAGACTTGACCCCGTCGGCAAGTCCGGCGGACATCGCCTTGTCGGGATAGAACAGCGCACCGGTGAACACGCCGTCAACATCCGCCTTTACCGAAGGCCGCCCAGCCAGCACCGCATCGCGAAACATCGCGACGAGTTCAGAAAGCTCGTCCTGACACACGACATATCTGCCCTCGAGCGCCTCTCTGTACGCCCTGTTCTTGTCCGGGGACTCCCTGGCATATATGGAGATGTACCTCTCGCCGGTCTGGCCGTTCTCCCTGTCGTCGACATAAGTGGCGTATGCGCCGATGCTTCCCACCTGCGACATCGGATTGTCCATGAATACCGCATCACATTGAGAGGCGATCCAATATGCAGCAGATGCGCACAGGTCGCAGTGCACGACGACCGGCTTCCCCTTGTCGCGGATCTGCCTGACCGCCGAGGTCATCGGGAAAACGGCATTGGCAGATCCGCCGGGCGAATCGATGTCCAGCACGAAGCCGACGACATCATCCTGACCGGCATATTCAAGCATGTCGGCTGCCACCTCCTCAGCTGACACGGTGCCGCACGACCAGTATTTGGTGAGCGGCCCATGCAGGGGAATCACGGCGACCTTGTCACGCTTCTCAGCAGCACCTCCGTCTACAGAGACGGCAGGTCCCTCTCCGGAATACAGAACGGGGACATAATCCGCCGCACTCATGCCCGACGGAACGCGCGCAAGAAAATCAAGCGCATGAGGCAGCAGCGCCTCCGCATCGGAAAGCATCCACCTGCCCCGGAGAATGTCCATCGCGAGCCTGACATTGTCGGTCCTTCTTTTCTCTCCCGTAGTCATCTCATTCATTTTAAGACAAAAATACCCACAGGAGCACCGAGACAAAAGGACAGGCGCTATCTGAGGACGGTCTGCCACTCGACGGAGACATTCCGCTGCGACCCCCTTTCCGTCTTGAGCCTTACGGGCAGATCCGCCGTCCCGATCCGCAGCCTGCTCCTGTCGCAGAACACCGCCTCAAGCAGGAGATTGCCCTGCAGGCATGGCGCCGGCTTTCCGATCCGGAACTCGAGCTTGACAGTCCTCAGCCAGCCGTTCTCGTCGTGCTCATCTGTCTCCGTGAGAGTGCCGGAGGCAGGCACCATCGGGAATTTCATCCAGACGTCCGGCCGCTCGGCCTCAGCATAATACACATCCGTAACTATCCGTATCATTGTTTAGCATTAAGTCCGGCCATGTCGACCGATTCATATATATAGTAGATCTTGCGCAGCAGAATCTTCGACACCTTCGCCCGTTTCTCCTGCTCGCGCCTGTACACCCTCTTGTGTATGGCGTCATACGGATCCACCGACACGAGCCCTCTGCCCACGATGAATGCGTCGATGATGTCCTTCTTCCTGAAGCCCAGCCCCTCCGCCTTCAGATAGAAGCTCTGCAGGTCGATGTCGAAGAGCGCCTTCAGTGCGGCGTTCAGCCTGAGCATGTCTCCCGAGGAATACCAGATGAATTTGTTGGCGAGCGACTGCGTGGACTCAGTCAGCGGCAGCTCCAGCTCAATGACATTGTCACCTGCCGGAATCTTGGGCGGCCTTTCAGATTCCCGGACATGCCCGATCAGCAGTTCACCGAACGGAGTGCCGGTTTTGACCACCGGGACACCGCCCTCTTCCGCCGGAGGGAACAGATAGCGGATATAATCTGTAAGCATCACATTGTCGACCCTGAAATAAATCCTCATTTTCTCAATTTTTATATGACATACCCATGTTTTTCAGAACTACAAAACTACATTGAACTTCACGACTGACTATCAGCAGTATAAAAAACTACACCGGTGTAGTTTTGTAGTTTTTTGTCGTGGAAATCCGCCGAATCCGTCGGCAAAAAAACTACAAAAACTACAGAAACTACAAAAAAACTACAGCATTTTTATAACCTATTACATTGACATTCAGTACATATACATACCAATGTTGTTCGTGTAGTTCTTGTAGTTCGCATATATATGTCCCCTCACGCAAACTTTCTCCGTAAAGATACAAAATTATCTAAAGAATAGCTTTAAGTAGGCATACATATTTTATTGTTATTTATGAAATTTATGATATATTTTTGCCTCAAATGGTGCTTAGCGGTTACAATTTGAATCCGAGACCCGGACACGGCACGAAAAAGGGGCGACCCGCAGGCCGCCCCGGTGGCCATGTCTCCATTCATGGCCGGTACATTAATGAAAGAGTTATGGAGATTATATTTCCGAAGCCGCCTGCCGCAGCCTGTCAGCCAGATCACACAAGGCGCCCTTAAACATCTCCTTTTCCTCCGGAGTGAAATCGGTTTCCTTTCCGTTTCCATCGATTCCGTCCAACTTATGATACAGCCACCCGGAGGACTTGCCAAAATACCGGCGTGCCAGCCTGGCAATGTTGATGTCAAGAAGCAGCTCAATATATTTCTGCTTTATTTCCTTTGATTTCATATCAATTATTTTTTACGGAGGCTCTTTCGAGCCTCCTCTTGTCAATCGTACATCAGTTTGTGGAGATAGAAGTAAATCATCCATTCATACTCCGCCTCCATTTCCATTCTCCCTTTCGAGGCCCTGAAATTCCTGACTGCTTCAATCAGGTCTTTCTCTGTTTCGTTCAATCTTTTCATATCTCTTTCATTAATGTAATGCAAAGATAGTACGAAATTTCGGAATAATCAAATTTTCAGCGAATTATTTTCCGGAAACCTCTGATTTTTCAGCTGAACCACTTCGGATGCTCAAGCCGGGAGCGCATGTCGGCGTCGCGTCTGACCGTCTGGATGAGGTTGGCCACTGCGCTGCCGAGGCTGCAGCCCGTGCCGTACTTGACCCTGCGGATCTCCGTGCCGGTGATCACCTTGATGACGACGGAGCGCCGGGTATGGCCCGCGCTCCTGATCCGGAGCTTGCGGATGCCCGGCCAGAGGGTTGAAAGGAACTGCGCCGCACTGATGTGCGCGGGATCTGTGACATTCGACATCCCGTAAGGGAGGCCTGCGATGGTGTTAGTGTTGTGTAGCATATACAACATATTACGATGAAAGCCCTGCACTTAGGTGGGCTACACAACACTAACATCTCTGCCGTATATTGCTCCGCAGGTTTCCCGTACGGATACCACCTTATGCAGGGCAATCATCTATATTTCTCTCGTGAAAATGCACCACGGCAGAAAGATAGACGATGATATTAAGTGTCATGTAGCAATGGCAAAGGTATGAAGAATTTTCTTAAAAGCAAGGGATGTCCTTCCCGTTCAGGGCTCATTTCATATCTGAAGCCGTCAGAGTATTCCCTTGAACGCCTTGGACATCTGCTGCCGCTTGCTCTCCTGCGTCGGATGGACATAGGTGTCCATGGTAATCTCGACTCCTGAGTGCCCAAGGATGGAGCTCACCGTCTTGATGTCGGCCTTTGACTCGACCATGAGGGTCGCGAACGAATGCCTGAGCCCGTGGAACTTTATCCGGCGCACTCCGGCCTTCTGTATCATGTCGTAGAAGAAATTTCTGTATGTCCTTGGCTCGGTCGGCCTGGCCGTCCCCGACAGGAGGAAATACTCCGGCTTCACCAGCGCGTTGCTCCGCTTCAGGATCTTCAGCAGCTCCCTCGGGATGGGGATAGTCCTGCGGCTGCTCGGGGTCTTGGGCTCAGTGATGGCAATCCTCGTCGTCTTCATGTCCACGTTATAGACCCTTTCGAGAGTCTTCCTCACATACAGCTCCCCGCGTTCAAGATCCAGGTCCTGCCACTGGAGGGCGCACAGCTCCCCTATCCTCATGCCGGTGCTTAGGCACAGCAGGATGCCGAACTCCCTGATGCCCGGATGCGCCTGAACGTACTCCGCTATCTTCTTCTGCTCGGCCCTGCTGTATGCCTCCAGCTCCACCTTGGTCTCCGGAGGGAATTTGACGCTGAACCGCACAAGGGGGAGATCCCGCTTCCTCCTGTGCCAGTTCAGTATCGTGACCAGAAGGGTGTACCTGTCCTTGAGTCCCTTCCGGCTGGCATCCATCCCGTCGATCCACTCCTGAAGAAAGCGGGACGTGAAGCCGTCCGGATCCATCTGTCCCAGCACCGGACCGAGGTGATTCCTGTACATCAGCGCGTATGCCATCATAGTGCTTTCACGCACTTCATTTTTCCTCTCGAGCTTGAACTGCTCGAATATCTCATCCAGTGTCATAGGCTCATATCTTTTATTATTCTCATTCTCATGTTTTCATCCCTTATGACTTCCGAAAACGCGAACGCGTCATCGCGCCGGTTCAGCAGGACATAGCGTGCCTTTTCCGTCTTCTCGAGCACATCACCATGATGGACATATCCCATGATGCCCCGGATAGACAGATTCAGCAGGAGGATCGGCACCGACCGGTCCGACAGCTCCCAGCAGTCCACCATGTTCTCCGAGGGGAAGAACTCCCACGGGAATCCCTTTCTGCACCTGACCCACCAGTCCGCAATTATCATCGACCCGTTCCCCGCCGTGGGCTCGTGGATGATTCCTCGGGGAGTGCCCGTTATCTGCGAGCACAGCTGCGCCACCTCTTTGGGAGTAAAGTCCTGCTTCGACTTCTTCCTCTGAGCCAGCTCCTCCTCATAGGCCTCCTGAAACCACTCATAAGACAGGTCATGTCCGTTGACGGCAAGAAGCCGCCGGTACTGCCTGTCCCGCTCCTCCTTCGGAAGAGACAGAATCGTCCAGATCGCCGCCGGAAGATCCAGAAGATCACCAATTTTGAAAAATTCAAATATAGCCTGCTTCGTCATGCCCTTTGCCTTTGCCTTTCCATGTCTTCTCAAGCTCCTCGAAGGTCATGGAGAGCGTGCAGTTCTCCGGTTTGACCTTGTTGCCGCCCCTGCCTGGCAGTATCGTCGTCCCGAGGGGTTTGCCGTTGCGATAGTTCATAATGCTTACTCTTTCACCTCTTCATAGTCCATGTATGGAAGCCAGCACGGAGTGCCGTGTATCAGCAGGCAGATCCGCCCGCCGAAGTCCACGCCTCCGACCTCGAAGACAGCTCCCGTCACCGTGTTCTTTATCTTCATTCCCTTGCGCCATTGTTGGCGGTCAAATTGCTCCTTTGTCATCTCCGCCCTCCAATAGTTCCGAGTTATCATGGACATTACCTTCATGCACAAAAGGAAACATGTCGAGCATAGTCCTAAGAGGAACATTCCCCTCTATCTGCGTATTCATATCCAGCATTACAAACGAACCGATATGATCACTATAGACAACCTCGAATAAAACACCTAAGGTCTCCAGCAGGTCGTGCTCCCATATCTCCTTTCCGTGCCTGTCCTTCAGCCCGGTGTACCGGCCGACAGTATCATAATAGACCAAGAGTTCTTCCCCATAAGCATCAACATAATCTGGATTATCTGCCCATGTACTGAGATTTGTCCGTATGGCGACGGCACCGGAATTTCTGTGAATTAAATCCCCATAGACCCATTCCCCAGTACCTATGCACTTCCCTCTGAATTTTATTTCTCGTTTCATAATTTATTCATCTTAAAAGTCGCAGTCATAGCGGCGCCTATGGCTCAATGTTTCGGGCTACATCGCTGTCTATCAGCCCCAGGTCCGTCGCCATGTTCCTGGCCGATACCTCCTCATCCATTTGCCCGAAGACCTTTACAGCTTCCACCTGAATCTTGTAGATGTCGATTATCTTGCCTGAAAGGTCTACTATCTGCTTTGCCTGGTCGATGCTTACCTTCTCATTGGGAGAAGCGGAATCGTCCGACAGGTTTTTCACGCCCTCAAGTGTCTCGAACAAATGCGACTTGAGAGTTTCCAGACTTAAATTGTTCTTCATCGCCAGCATCTTTTGTCTTGCCGTTTCCATCATATTCCCATTTTCATTTATTCGTTCTTTTTTTCGGTATCTTGAGCGGCTCCAACGCCTCGCACCACGCATTCCACTCCGCCAGGGACATGGGATCACGCCTGATCACCGGCAGCGTCGGATGAAAGCAGATGTTGATCCGCCCTGCATCGTACAGATGGCAGAGCATCCCGACCAGCACCGGGACATTCTCCTTCGGCACACCATTCAGATATTCCACCCATTCCATCAGCGGAAAACCGTTCACCCATTCAGCATAACGGTCTGCCTCAGAGGCGATGAATGTGGCGTATCGTCTCCGGAACTCATCCAATGCGGCACGAGTTCTGAACAGGTATCGGCAGCCCTCATTCATCCTCATCTATGCTCCCGAAGATCGACGATGGCGCCTGAGCGACGGACGCCGATTCCTCCGGACTGTCCGATTCATCCCTATATCCCTGCTGCACATCCAGATCAATGTCATAGTTCCTCTTCAGCTCGTCATAGTCGAAGACCATGGCCGTCGTGACCTTGCTCTGCCCGGACTCGGGATTTGACGGAGTATAGCCTGACGGAGTCTCTATCAGCCGGAATCGAACCGCCTTTGCCCGCCCCATGAATTCCGCAGAATTCTCCAGATAATACTTCAGTGAGTCCGCCGGTATCGTTTTCCCCACACAATCCTTTCCCTCCTTGACATACAGGGACGACAGGCGCTTGAAATTGATGAACAGATACTGTTTGTCAGGAGACAGCTCCACGGGAGTCTTCCCCCGGAAAACCTTTGACTGCCCGACTCCGCTCCTTATGTGATAGTCAGCCCTTATCCACATCTTGCTGCTTGAGACGAGGATTTCGACCGTGTCCCAGAAGCCGGCCAGCTCATTGCCCTGCTGTGTCTTGGCACTCTGGTCGAGACACTTTTCCGTGCAGATGTCAAGAAGATTCTGATAGGTGAACGGGAAATCCAGCTGCTTTTCCACACACTTGAATGCGGCGAGAACCGTCGCCCAGTTTCTGAGCGTCCTGTCCTCGACATTTCCTGCCCTCACCCTGTCGTTAAGATCCGACATGGCCTCGTCCCACGAGCTCCTGAAATTGCCCCTGAACACACCGCGCAGCTTCAGCATCTGTCCGGTCAGATGGGTGAGACCGTGCCTCTCGATAAGCTTCAGCTCCTCATAGTCCCGCTTCTCCTGATCAGAGAACGCCGATTTGCTGAAGGTAAGGAACACGAGTCTGTTGAACAGGGCGATGTCAGCCGTCGGCATCTCCTGACCGGACATCACCACTCCGCAGTCCACGGCGGTCGTCTCGCGCCTCTTGTCATTGTCCATATTCATGCGGCTCCGCCCGGCGCCGTCCCACAGTCCCTTCAGGAACTCCCGCTTTTCGATGTCTAGGTTGTTCTTGTACTCATCCAGATGGACTATCGCATTGGAGACCTCGGCCACGGCTTCCGCAAGTGCGGCCTTTGTCGTGTTGTTGATGTTCGGAGCGATATTGTTGGGGATGAAGAACGAGGTCAGGGAATGGCCGAGCTCGGACTTGCCAGTACCTTTCGGACCAAAAAGATTCAGAATCGGGAACGATGTCGTCACGCCTGTCACTATGTCCTTGAACAATGTGGCGACCAGGAAGCAGATAGCGACCTTCGCGTTGTCGCCGAAGACCGTGACGAGCTTCCGAACATAGTCCCGCAGAGAGATGTCGTTTGTCACGGCATAGATGAACTTGCGCTGCTGCTGATAACCCGCGACATTGTCCCTGGTGTCCAGCGAACAGCCCGGTATATAGAATTTCTGTCCCCGGATGTTGACGACGCCATATTCGTCCGCCTTCTCGAACACTCCGTCATCGAGGCCACCATTGCCCCAGGCATAGAACCCCCATTTCTTCTGCCACCCCATCTGCCGAATCTCGTCAGCCGACGGAGTTCCATCGTACAGGTACTTCTTCAGCGCCGTCAATTCATTCTGCGTGGCCTCCCACACGAAATTTCCGGCCGTCTCTGTCCTGGTCTTGAAGTCCGTGAATGAAACGAGCTCAGACTGATTGAACTTGATGACCGCCTCCTGATGCTTGATGTTCTCGATTCTGAAGATTCTTCTGGCGTTCCTCTCATCCCTTATATGGAGAATCGGGACGAGGATGAAATTGCTCCACCTCTTGTCACTTGTCCGGGATCCAGCGCCATAGTAGCAGTTGTCCTTGATGTAGAAGCCGTACTCCTGCAGCATCCCGTCCATCTTGTCATCCTTTGCCCGCTTGCGGTCGATGGCATTTCTGGCGTTATAGTATGCCGATGTCCACTGCTTCCCGTTCTTGTACTGCTTAGCAAACAGCTCAAGGTACATTTCCACCGCCGTCTGATCTTTGCATAAGGCCAGAAGGCGGCTCACCTCCTGAATGACGGACGCCATTTCCGACTGAGTCGTCTTTCCCTCCATCAACCTCGAACACATCCACGGGATGTAATCCTGTGTGTTCCTCGCCAGGCAGTCCTCGTACTCGTGCGCATGCGTCCGGAAATATTCATCGGGATCCTTTCCGTCCGGAAGCGTCATGACGCGGACGCTCAGGCCCGCTGCGGTCAGAGTCTCCCCGTGTCTGGCCACGGCTTTGACTCCGGCCTCATCGGTGTCCCCTATGAGTATTGCCGTGCGGGCGCGCTTCTGAATGATCGAGACCTGGTGCTCCGTCAGAGCCGTACCAAGAGGTGCGACAGCATTGCATACGCCGATCTCATGAAGCCTTATGACATCCGGATTGCCCTCGCACAACACGACAGCTCCGGAAGTAGCCACTTGACGCTGCGCATTGAACCACCCGAAGAGCATGTCGCCCTTATGGAAGAGTTCCGTCTCTGCAGTGTTCAGATATTTGGGGATGTCGCTTTTCCCGGAAATGTCCCTGCCGCTGAAGCCTGCTATATATCCCGTTCTGCTGTATATCGGGAATATTATCCTCTGCCTGAAGGTGTCGTAATATGTACCGTTGTCTTCATTCTTCTTTATCAGTCCGGACTTCAGCAGCGTCGACTTTTCCCACCCCTTTGCGGTCATATATTTCAGCAGCGCGTTCTGACCGGGAGCGTAGCCGACTCCGAAAGCATCCGCCGTCTCCGCTTTCCACCCGCGTTTCGCGACATATTCTTTGGCTGCAGGCGCCTTTCCGAATGACTGCCGGAAAAACTCCTGAGCGTCGCGGTTCGCATTCATGAGAGTGTTCCGCAGGTACTCTCGCTCGCGTTCTTCCGGAGTCGGCTCACGCTTCTCATACTGGATGTGCAGCTTGTCGGCCAGATACTCCAGAGCTTCGGGATATGTCATGTTCCGGTAGTGCATGATGAATGTGATGGCATTGCCTGACTCATCACACTGGCCGAAACACTTGTATATGTTCTTTGTCGGGGACACCTTAAATGAAGGGGTCTTCTCGTTGTGAAAGGGACAGCAGCATTCATAGTTCGCCCCTTTCCTCTTCAGCTCGATTCCCTCGCCTTCTATGATAGAGACGATGTCGTGCTCCAGTATCTGATCCTTGACGTATGACGGTATCATAAATCCCCCCCCAACAGTTGACGCGTTTACTTTGTGAAAGCCCGCAAGCCGTCGTAGTCCCTGAGAAGCAGGTCGCTGACCATGTCGCCAAGTCTTTCTGCTTCGGCAAGTCTCATCTCGACATCCTCATACTCGATGGACGCCTCTTTCCCGAGCAGATCGTTCTGATGCATCCTGAGTCCAAGAAGAACCTTTTGCGTTCTAAGATCCCGCTTATAGCTATCCAGAGCACAGCTGATGAGCTGCAGATGTTTTCTCGTCATTTCCATAGCTCATGATTTTTCTTGACCGGGGAACAGCTCTTCAGTCGTGACGCAGAGACCGGTATATTTCATGATCGCGTCCTTCAGCAGCTTTCTGTACAGAAACTTCGGGACTCGTTTGCCGCGTATCCAGGAATACACGGACGCATAACATACGCCCCCTTTCATCATGACTTCCCCGACAATCTGCTTCTGCTGCCGCTCCGGGATGTCAGTCCATAATTCCGAAATCGTTTTGGCCATAATATCATCGTTCTGCTGTGGCCCCGCCCGGCCGCGATCCGGGATGGTCTCTGCAACTCGGGGCCGTCCGTCTTTCCGGACCGCCATCTGCCTGCGCAAAATATGGTGCATTTTCACTTGTGCCTGCGTTATTTCATAAGTTTCACATTTTTAATATATTTGCCATTTGTTTTATTAAAATTTGTAAATAATTTGTCAAATAAGTAGATGCAAATTTGAGCAAAGTTTAGTAAATAAACAACACTTTAATAAACAAATTTTTCGTCGTGAAAATGAAATACATTATTGACATAGAGGAGTTCTGCAGAAAGAACAATCTGAAGCAGAAAGACTTGTGCGAGATTACGGGACTCGACAAGTCGTTCATCTCATCGATCAAGAACGGGAGGAGCAAATTCCCGCAGGACAGGATTCAGAAAATCATAGACGCCGGGAAATACGACGTCTCGATGATCCGCACAGAGAAAGATCCGACGGAGGTGACCATAAACAAAGAGGTGCTGGACATCCTGACCAGGCAAGTGGACACGCTCCAGTCTCAGCAGGAGACCATCAGAAGCCAGCAGATGCTTCTCGAACGCCTCATAAATGAAAAGCTGTCACAAGATGCCCGGCAGGAAGGAGCTGCAGAATGTGCAGATGCCGCCGGAGCATAGTCAATTCCATACTCCGGATAACACCAAAATGAAAGCCGCCATGAAACTCAAAATTTTCTCAACCATTATTATCGTATCAGCCATGATGGCAATATCAGGCTGTGGTACTCCTACACAGATTTATACTTCTATTCTGGATTTTAGGCCATATTCTGATGAAGGACTTTTTATAAGCCCTAATTCTTATCCTGAAGCGCACAAGACATTAGGAGAAATATATATAGAAGTCCATCCAGGAAAATCAATGGCATACGATAAAAGTGACTCAAAATTCCAGGATCCGCTATATGGCCGCCGCAGTTCCAGACAAGTATATGAAAATTTCAAGTCGGAGGATCTTCTTGAATTATGCGTACAAGAGGCGGTCAAACTCGGGGCCAACGGGGTTTCAAATTTTCGGTTAAAAGCAATATACACATACACTCGTAATGGGAGACTTTTCAGTCATTATGAGATCACCGGACTGGCGATCAAAATCGAAGAACCGCGCTAACTATCTAACAATAAACAGGATACCACTAGAGGAGAGAAAGTACTTCTCCGCTAGGCCCGGGACAGAAACGGGACAAAATAGGCCAATTTCCCAAATCTTACCAAAAGAGAGCAATATGAATGACAAAGACTTACTCGAAAATTTTTTAAAAAATAAAATCTCTGTCTTTCCGCCACGCAAGACCGTTCCGGAAGCAATTTCGGGACGGTCATTTTTACATCTTTCCGCACACACGCCAAGTGAAACACCGCCAAACCGTACATTATGAAAGGACAGCCCAGAAGACTGGTCCGCTTCCTCGAAGGAGCAGACAAGAGATTCATCATACCGGTATACCAAAGAAATTATGACTGGAAGTCTGAGAACTGCGCCCAGCTGTACAATGACCTCCTCAATGTTGTCAAAGAAAATAAGGTGAATGCGTTTCTCAGGATACATCAATGAAGCGGCGAAGAGACTTGAAAAGCTTGATATAACCGTCGCGTACCCATTCCTCATGGCGTTCTTAGTCTATGCGAAAAATGATGGCATTGGTGATGACGAAATACTCAATGTATTCTCATGCATAGAGACTTACATTTTCCGAAGTCTCATGTGCGGGCTGCCTACCAATGCCCTCAACAAGATATTTGCGACCCTTCATAATTCTGTCATCAAGTTTAAGACTCCCGACATCTCCTACTCTGACATAATGGTCTTCAGCCTGGAGAGCAGAATGGCATCCGGAGCATTCCCTAAAGACACTGAATTCATTACCGGATTTACAGCCAGAAATGTCTATTCCATGAAAGGGAAAAACAAGGACTATATTTTTGACAGGCCGGAAAACGGCAGCAGCAAAGAATTCATGAGAAATGGCTACACTGCATTGCCAATCTCACATTAACCGGATACAACTCAAAATACAGCAACAAGTCGTTCCATGACAAGAAATACATGAATGACGGATTCAACAATAGCGGCTTAAGACTTAACCGGCATATTGCGACTTTTGAGAAGTGGACAGAGGATGAGCTCAAAGCCAGAAACGGCAAATTATCCGAGATGGCGCTGAAGATATGGCCTTACCCGGCGACATCATTTGTCCCTCCTGTAAATGAGGGCGATACATCTTCTCTGGCAGATGACACCAACGCACAGACGGGGAGGCAGATTCAATACTATGAATTATTTGGTGACAGGCAAACGGTCCAGAGTTGGGCCGACCTCATTTGGAAAGTAGTGAACACTCTGTTTGAACGTGAGCCGAAGATTCTGTATGACGTCGCGAAATCCGACAACGTCTGGTTTATGACTGAGACTGACGATCCTGACTTTCACAAGATTGCCGACGGACTCTATTTCTGCAACAGCAGGAGCAACACATACAACAAAATCGCCATTCTCAAAAATCTCTTCAGACCGTACGGTCTCGACGAAGACGAGCTCACCTTCGGACTCAAGCCGATTGATGATACGGATGACGGATCCGCAGCCAGCTAAAAGACCCGACCTCCGACTTTCCGAGAATTGAGCAGTCAATATAATGAAAAAGAGGAAGCTGTATTTCTGCAACTTCCTCTTATCAGCGGAGAGAGAGGCTCTCGAACCTGTACTATCTCAAAATATCACACAATCGCAAATGCCTATTAATAACCAGCTTATTACAATCATAATTAAATCTAAATATTATCGAATATCGCTCGCTATTTCAATTTTTGGGTGTATATTTGGGTGCAGAATTTCAAATACACCCAGTCATGAACATCAAACGAAACATCATTTTTGCACCTGAAAGCCGCAAAAAGAACGGCGTTCCAATCGTGGAGAACGTTCCCATCCGTATGCGTGTCATATACGCAAGCCACCGCATCGAGTTTACAACCGGCTACCGCATTGATGTAGCCAAGTGGGATGCAGACAAGCAGCGTGTAAAGAACGGATGTACCAATAAGTTAAAGCAAAGCGCATCCGAAATCAATGCGGATTTGCTAAGATACTATGCCGAAATTCAAAACGTGTTCAAAGAATTTGAGGTACAGGAAACCATGCCGACCACCCAACAGTTGAAAGATGCGTTCAATCTGCGAATGAAAAATGACAGTGAGGAGCAACAGGAAGATACTAAAATAAGTTTTTGGGAGATATTTGATGAGTTTGTCAAGGAATGTGGCAATCAGAACAACTGGACAGAATCCACATACGAAAAATTTGCAGCCGTAAAAAATCACCTGAAAGAGTTCAAAGAAGATGTGACTTTTGAGTATTTCGATGAGTTCGGACTAAACGAGTATGTAAACTTCTTGCGTGACAAAAAAGACATGAGAAACAGTACCATCGGCAAACAGATAGGATTTCTCAAATGGTTCCTGCGATGGAGCTTCAAAAAGGGATATAATCAAAACATTGCATACGATACATTCAAACCGAAATTGAAAACCACCTCAAAGAAAGTAATCTTTCTGACATGGGACGAATTGAATAGACTGAAAGACTATCAGATACCCAAAGACAAACAATATCTGGAACGTGTCAGGGATGTTTTCCTGTTCTGTTGTTTCACAAGTCTAAGGTATTCAGATGTCCGTAACTTGAAGCGAAGTGACGTCAAATCCGACCACATAGAAGTTACTACCGTCAAAACGGCGGACAGCCTAAACATAGAGCTGAACAAATACAGCAAAGCCATACTTGAAAAATACAAGGACATTCACTTTGAGAACAACATGGCACTGCCAGTCATCAGCAATCAGAAAATGAATGATTATCTGAAAGAGTTGGGCGAGCTTGCCGAAATCAACGAGCCTGTAAGGGAAACATATTATAAAGGAAATGAACGTATAGATGAAGTTACGCCAAAGTACGCATTGTTAAGTACCCATGCCGGACGAAGGACATTCATTTGTAACGCCTTGGCTCTCGGTATCCCGGCACAAGTGGTCATGAAATGGACGGGACACAGCGATTATAAAGCCATGAAACCTTACATTGACATCGCAGATGACATCAAGGCAAATGCAATGAACAAATTCAACCAACTATAAAAAACAATCAGCAAGTTTCACGGGATGCCTGTTATTGGGCTTATCTTTGTGACTTTCAATACATACAACAATGAGCAACAACGATAACAACATAGAGAAAAGGAGTTTCGAGGCTTTCGTCAATGCCATCGGCTCGGAAATAGAGCAGGCGCAAGTCCGGCTCATCAGTGCCGCCAATGCGCAGATGCTGTTCCACTACTGGAAGATGGGCAATTACATATTGTACCATCAGAACCGACAAGGCTGGGGCGGCAAGGTCATCAAGAAACTGGCGCAGGCAATACGGTTCAGTTATCCCGAAAAGAAAGGATATTCGGTCAGGAACTTGGCTTATATGTGCCAGTTCGCACGCTCCTATCCATTGGGCGCATTACGGAGTTTCATAGAAACCGATGCGAAAATACTTGCTCCAAGTGTGCAGAAAATCACGGATGAAATCCAATGCCTGAACAATGTGTCATTTACGCAAGAGCCTCTTGCACAAATTCCATCCTCTGACAACAAGGAAGTTACAATTGTGCAAGAACCTCTTGCACAAATTCAGGATGTAGCCCAAACAGTAGCTACCGTTTGCCGAATACCGATAGAGGACATAGAAAAACTGTTCCTGGCATCACCTGTCGCAAGAATCAACTGGGCAAGCCATGTGATTCTGCTGAACAGTTCACTTCCATTAGGTGTCGATTATTGGTATATGAAGCAATCCGTGGAAATGGGATGGAGCAGCAACGTCCTTAAAATGCAGATTGAAAGCAAATTGTTTGAACGGCAAATCAACAGCCGCAAGGTCAATAATTTTACCGCCACGCTTCCTGCACCTCAAAGCGACCTTGCCAACTACCTGTTGAAAGACCCGTATATCTTTGACTTGGCGGGAGCCAAAGAACGTGCGGACGAAAGGGACATAGAGGAACAACTGGTGAAGCACGTCACCCGCTATCTGCT
>CALVDO010000007.1:5000-118091 GCA_944326355.1 uncultured Bacteroidales bacterium
CACCTATGAAGTTGACGAGGTCGTTGCCTGCGAAAGCTGTGGCGAGGGCGAATGTGCCTATGAGAACCACCACTTTAAATACATTGATCCTGCAGGCGTGCAGAACCTGCATCAGGATGGTGAAGAACACTAAGCAGATGCCGAGCAGCTCCCATGTGTGTGCGCTTATCCATCCCTTGACTTCCGGAGTCATGAACGACAGGTCCTTGGCTCCCTTTATGAGAAGGAAGTAGATGATGGCGGTGGCGGCGATGCCTCCGAAAATGCCGATTTTCCACTTGAGCTTCTTCTTGTAGCTGAATGTGAAAATGAGCCTTGACACATATTGAATCAGGAAACCGAACACGAATGCGAGAGCCACGGACACGAAGATGGCCATTATCACAGAGAGAGCCTTTTCCGTATTCATGTAGTCTGCGAATCCGAGTCCGTCCGCACCTGAAGCGATTTCGAGCATGGAGAATGCGAATGTCGCTCCGAGCAATTCGAAAACCATCGATACTGTGGTCGAAGTAGGCATTCCCAGTGAGTTGAACACATCCAGAAGGATGATGTCAGTGACCATCACCGCAAGACAGATGTATATGATCGACTGGAAGCTGAACTGTTCGGGCCTGAAGATTCCGTGTCTGGCGATGTCCATCATTCCGTTGCTCATGATGGCTCCGAAGAATACGCCGATTGCGGCGATGATTATTATCGTGCGGAATTTAGCCGCCTTTGATCCGATTGCGGAGTTGAGAAAATTTACCGCGTCGTTGCTGACGCCAACCCACAGGTCGGATACTGCAAGTACAAAGAGGAAAATAACGAATCCCAAGTAAATGAAGTCCATAGGCTCATATTTGTGTAAAATTCGCGGCAAAGGTATGCAACTATAAATTAATATCATCCTACATCCTGTTAAATTATTGTTACGGATATCGGTAACATATTCTTAACTTTTCTGTAATCAAATATTTCCCTACCCTTGTGTCTCAGTTGTTTGAAAAAGCGATACCTTTGCCGCCGGACACATCAAGCAATACAGATTTCATTATGAAGGACAAGATACTGGTGGTGGATGACGAGGCGGACATCCGTGAGATACTTCAGTTCAATCTTGAGAATGCCGGCTACGAGGTGGAGTGCGCCGAATCGGCTGAGGCTGCCCTCGCGGTATTCACTCCCGACTGTTCTCTCATTCTTCTCGACGTGATGATGGAGGGAATGTCGGGATTCAAGATGGCCGAACTGCTGAGAAAGGAGAGGAAGAGTCAGGTGCCGATAATATTTCTCACCGCCAGAAGCGGTGAAAACGATCTGCTGACCGGATTTTCCGCAGGAGGCGACGACTACATTGCCAAGCCGTTTTCCATACACGAGGTGCTTGCGAGGGTGAAGGCCGTGATCAAGAGAAGCAGGATGAGCTCCGAGAAGGAGCGTGAGGTCGAGCCGATAACCGCCGGGCATCTGAAGATTGACGTCATGAGCAAGATGGTGTACGCCGACGGAACAGCCATCCTGTTTTCGAAGAAGGAGTTTGAGATACTCAATCTGCTCGCGAGCCATGCGGGAAGAGTGTATTCGAGAGAGGAGATAATAGGTGAACTGTGGAAAGACGCTCCGTATGTCCTCGACAGGACGGTCGACGTCCATATCGCGAGAATAAGGAACAAACTCGGAATATACAAGAATTATCTCACCAACAGGTCCGGCTACGGCTATTGCTTCAGCGTCACAGCCGACGACTGATGCGGCTTTTCCTGCACGGGGAATCATTGACGGGTCGGAAATGAAGTCAGACAGAAAACGCAGATGAAAGGGAAGTGGACATATAAGAAGCAGCTTCTGCTGTATTTTGCCGGAGTATTCACGTTCTTCGCCACCATTATCGTGCTTTTCCAGCTGAGCAGCGCGAGACGGTACAAGGAGGAGATTCTTCAGTCCAGACTGTCCGCCTATGCGGACATCATCGCGCAGACGGAGGACAGGAATGCCGTCATGCCGCTTCTGCCGGCGGAACTGAGGGTTACGGTGATGCTGAAGGACGGGACCGTGATATTTGACTCCAGGGCCGACGTGGACTCTCTGGACAACCACCTGATGCGTCCCGAGGTGCAGAAGTCGATAGGAGGGACTGAGGGATTCTCCATAAGAGTCTCTGACACCACGGGCATTTCCTATCTGTATTTTGCCAAGTCCTACGGAAGTTTCGTGGTCAGAGTCGCACTTCCGTATGAGACTGACGTGAGGCGCTTTTTCCAGCCGGACGCCCTGTTCCTCATCCTCGTGTTCTCTCTGTTTGTGGTCGCCCTTTTCTCCATAATATTCCTTGCGGACCATTTCGGGGAAGGCATCTCGAGGCTTCACGGTCTGGCAGAGGCTGCAGAAAAGGGGGCCGTGGACTATGACAAGATAAGTTTTCCGGACTCCGAGCTCGGCGCCATAGGAGACAAGATGCTCGAGAGCTACCGCAGGCTGGAGCAGAGCAACAGGATGATCGCGCTGGAAAAGGAGCGGCTTCTCCTGCATATACATTATCATGACGGAGGAATAGCGATATTTTCCCCGGACCGGGAGAAGCTCTATGCCAACTACAAGTTCATCCAGTTCGTCAACACTCTCCTGGACAGGCCGACTCCCGACATCAATGACATCTGGAAGAGTCCGGTGTTCGCCCCTCTTTACGAATTTCTGGATCACAGCATACCGGTAAAGACGGACTACCCTCCGGTATTCCGCTTCAAACACGCCAAAGGGGCGCGGAATTACGACATCCAGATGCTCATATACCCGGACAACGGCTTTGAGATCACGATAAGCGACGTGACGGAGGCGGAGAAGAACAGGAACATGAAGCAGCAGATGACAAACAACATCGCGCACGAGCTCCGCACTCCGGTCAGCAGCATACGCGGGTATCTCGAGACGCTGATTTCATGTCCTGACATCTCCGAAGAGAGGAGGCAGGTTTTCATCGACAGGGCCTATGTCCAGACGCTGCGCCTGTCGGATCTCATCAGGGACATTGCCTTGATAACTAAGATAGAGGAGGCTCCGGAGCAGCTGCAGAAAGAGAAGGTGAGCCTCAAGGCGGTGTCGGACGAGATATTTGAAGAGTTCCGCGAAGTGCTTGGGACGCACAGGATTCGTGTCGAGAACAGGCTGACGGACGACCTCGTCATACGCGGCAACACCACGCTCATTTACTCCATCTTCCGCAATCTGGTGGAGAACAGTCTGAAATATGCGGGAGAGGGGATACTCATACATCTGGAATGCTATGCAAAGATTGACGGCCATTACCACTTCACTTATTATGACACTGGCCGGGGTGTGAGCGAGGAACATCTGTCGCGTATCTTCGAACGCTTCTACCGCGTGTCCGAAGGCAGGACGAGAGATGCGGGAGGTTCAGGTCTCGGGCTGTCAATCGTCAGGAATGCGGTGGCTTTTCACGGCGGCGACATCCGTGCCGTCAACCGTAGTGAAGGCGGTCTCGAATTCATCTTCTCGCTAAAGATCTCCTGACGAAGGTCTCGGCTTTTCCGTATGCGGACCCAAAATTTTTCTTGTTTCATATCAGGCTCTTCCGGATTGTCCGAAAGAGCCTGACATTTGTCTGAAGTGCTCCGGACGGCGTTTTTCACTATTTTTTCTGTCCGTAGACGATGGTCTTGGCATGTTTTTTTCAATATGTGGGCGCGATTTTAAAAAACAAGGGAAATGTCAGGATTGACAGGACGGATTTCACAGATAATAGGCCCGGTGGTCGACGTGTATTTCGACCTTTCGGGTGAAGATGCGGCAAGAGACCTCCCGCGCATCCATGACGCGCTGGTCATAAAGCGTAAAGATGGCCGTCAGCTGATAGTGGAGGTCCAGCAGCATATAGGCGAGGACACGGTCAGGACGGTGGCCATGGACAGCACTGACGGACTTCAGCGGGGAATGCCTGTCGAAAATGCCGGTACGCCGATCACCATGCCGGTGGGGGCGCAGATCAGAGGCCGGGTCATGAACGTGGTCGGAGACTGCATCGACGGCATGAAGGAGCTCGACAGGACGGGCGCGTTTCCGATACACAGGGAGCCGCCGAAATTCGAAGATCTGAAGACCTCTCAGGAGGTTCTTTTCACCGGGATCAAGGTGATAGACCTTCTCGAGCCGTACCTCAAGGGAGGAAAGATAGGCCTGTTCGGAGGTGCGGGAGTGGGCAAGACGGTGCTCATAAAGGAACTGATCAACAACATCGCGAAGAAGCACAACGGCTTTTCGGTCTTCGCCGGAGTCGGAGAGCGCACAAGGGAGGGGAATGACCTGCTCAGGGAGATGATAGAGTCGGGCGTAATAAGATACGGCGACGAATTTCTCAAAAGCATGGAGGAAGGACATTGGGACCTCTCCAAAGTGGATTACGACGAGCTTCCGAAATCGCAGGTGGCGATGGTCTTCGGGCAGATGAACGAGCCGCCGGGAGCGAGGTCGTCTGTGGCGCTTTCGGGTCTTACTCTCGCCGAGTCGTTCCGTGACAGCAAGAGCGGTGACGGGCCTAAGGACATACTGTTTTTCATAGACAACATATTCCGCTTCACGCAGGCGGGCTCGGAAGTCTCGGCCCTGCTCGGCCGTATGCCTTCGGCGGTGGGCTATCAGCCTACGCTGGCGACGGAGATGGGTGCTATGCAGGAGAGGATCACCTCCACTAAAGACGGCTCCATCACGTCAGTTCAGGCGGTCTATGTGCCGGCCGACGACCTTACGGACCCGGCCCCGGCCACGACATTCACCCATCTTGACGCCACGACGGTGCTGAGCAGGAAGATCACCGAGCTGGGCATCTATCCTGCAGTGGATCCGCTCGAGTCCACGTCGAGGATTCTCGATCCGAACATCGTCGGGCAGGAGCATTATGACACGGCGCAGAGAGTGAAGCAGATACTCCAGAAGAACAAGGAGCTGCAGGACATCATATCCATTCTCGGCATGGACGAGCTCTCGGACGAGGACAAGCTGACCGTCAACAGGGCGCGCAGGGTGCAGCGATTCCTGTCTCAGCCGTTCTCTGTGGCAGAGCAGTTTACCGGAGTACCGGGAGTTATGGTCTCCATAGAAGACACGATCAGAGGCTTCAACATGATTCTCGACGGCGAAGTCGACCATCTGCCGGAACAGGCCTTTCTGAATGTCGGCACGATAGAGGAGGCCATCAGGAAGGGAGAGGCCATTCTCGCTTCGGTGGGAAAGTGACCCCTGATTTGCATTAATGAGTCGGATTATGGATGCAGTTGACATATATCTCAACATAACCTCGCCGGACATGTCTCTCACAGGCATGATGGTCTCGAGGGTGTCGCTTCCGGGGATTTGCGGCAGTTTTACCGTCCTTCCGGGGCACGCTCCGATGATCTCGGCGCTGACTGAGGGCGACATAGAATATGTGGCCGGCGGCGAGATCTCATCGACGCACATAAAGTCGGGTTTCGTGGAGATCAGTGACAACAGAGTGTCCGTCTGTGCGGAAATATGATTTGGAGGTGCTGATGATGAAATTCAATCTCATGAAGATGGTGGCGGCGCTCATTGCCCTGACCCTTTCCCTCGCTCTGGCGTCCGATGCGGCGGCAGGCACGGAGGATGCGGCTCAGGACGCGGGCGTACCCGTTCCGGAGACCGCTGCGTCTGAAGCGGAGGCGGGGTCTGAGGCGGAGGATTTCGACATCCAGTCCCTGCTTTTCGGACACATACAGGACAGCTACGAGTGGCATATCACGGACATCGGAGACAAGAGCATACGCATCTCTCTGCCTGTGATCGTGCGCAGCAGCACCGGGTGGCACTGCTTCATGTCCTCGAAGCTTGAGGACGGGGCTGAGTATGAGGGGCTCTTCATCTCCTCTTCGGACAGGAATGAGGGCAAGATAGTGGAGCTGGACGCTTCAGGACAGGAGGTCAGGCCTCTGGACATCTCAATCACCAAGAACGTTCTCGCCCTGATGATCAACAGCGCGATTCTTGTCATACTGATTCTCGCATGCGCGCGATGGTATCGCAGGCATGACGCGCTCGGCGAGGCCCCTTCAGGGGTGGCGGCAGTGCTCGAGCCTGTGATAGAGATGATAAACGACGACGTGATCAAGGATTCGGTAGGACCGGACTACGCGAAATATTCCCCGTATCTTCTGACCGTGTTCTTCTTTATCCTCATCAACAATCTCATGGGCATTGTGCCGTTCTTCCCCGGCGGAGCCAATGTGACGGGCAACATAACCATCACTTTCGTGCTGGCTCTCATCACCTTCCTGCTTGTCAACCTCACCACCTGCAGGCACTATTGGAAGGACATATTCTGGCCGGACGTGCCCCTGTGGCTGAAGCCGATAATCGTCCTGATAGAGATCTTCGGGGTGTTCACCAAGCCTTTCGCGCTGATGATAAGGCTCTTCGCCAACATAATGGCGGGTCATTCCCTGATACTCTGCGTGGTGGCCATAATATTCATCACGGCGAAGATGGGAGCGGCGATAGCCGGATCGATGACGGTTGTCTCCGTCGTATTCGGAGTCTTCATGGACTGTCTCGAACTTCTTGTGGCTTTCATCCAGGCGTATGTGTTCACGATGCTTTCGGCGGTGTTCATAGGGCTTGCGAGGGAAAGGCCGGAGAAGGCCTGACGGCAACGGTGAACATACTGGCGATAACGATGGACAAATGAATGAAATAAATTGTAAAACACATTAAATCAGAGAATCATGATACTTTCAACTTTACTGCTTCAGGCTGCCGCAGGCGCAGCTCTCGGAAAGATGGGTGCCGCAATAGGCGCAGGACTTGCCGCAATAGGCGCTGGCATCGGAATCGGTAAGATAGGCGGCTCGGCGATGGAAGGCATAGCCCGTCAGCCGGAGATGGCCGGAAACATCAGGACAAGCATGCTTATCATCGCGGCCCTGATAGAGGGTGTGGCTCTGTTCGCCGTCATTGTCTGCATGTTGTTGCTCTTCTTGAAATAGCCCATGTCACTGCTGTTGCCGGATAGCGGTCTGCTTTTCTGGATGGTCCTGATTTTCGCCATCGTGGTGTTCATCCTGGCGAAATTCGGATTCCCGGTCATCACGCGGATGTTGGAGAGACGCAAGGAATACATTGACAATTCTCTGCGCCTTGCCAAGGAGGCCGACGCGAAGATGGGGCAGATGATGGAGGAGCAGGCCCGCATGATAGCGCAGGCGCGGGAAGAGCAGAACCGGATACTCAAAGAAGCCGCGCAGGCAAGGGACAGCATAGTCCAGAAGGCTCGGGAGCAGGCTCAGGACGAGGCCCGGAAAATCCTTGAAGAGGCACGGGTCAAGATAGAGACAGAGAAGGAGAGCGCACTCAGGGAGATCCGCAGTCAGGTCGCCGTGCTTTCCGTCAAGGTGGCGGAAAAGGTGATCAGACAGAATCTCTCCACGGACAAGGCTCAGATGGATCTCGTCAGCAGAATGCTCGATGAGGTCACCGCTCCGAAGGCCGGAGAAAAGAACTGAACGAGATGAACGTAGGCATAATATCAGAGAGATATGCCGTCGCCCTGCTGAAATATGTGGATGAGACGGGCAACGGGGAGGAGGTCTACTCTCAGGCTCTCCAGCTGGAGAAATGCTTTGCCTCTCTGGAAGAGCTCAGGCTGATGACTGACCATCCCGACGGCACTTCGGACAGGCTCAAGATGAGGGTCCTGACCACCGCGCTCGGCGGCGAGGGAAAGGCCGCTCCTGAGCTTGTCCGCTTCATGAGGCTCGTCATGAAGAACCGCAGGACAAAATGTCTCCGTCTGATGCTTCTGATCTTCATCGACCGCTACAGGAGATCCAGGAACATCAATGTAGGCAGACTGGTGATGGCGGTGCCTTCGGAGTCTCTCAAGCGGCGGCTGACGGACATCGTCCACGACGAGACCGGAGGCACGGTGGAGCTCGAGACCAGGATTGATCCCTCGATCATCGGAGGCTTCACTTTCGACATGGACTGGGTGCGTCTCGACGCGAGCGTGGCATCCCAGCTCAAGGCGGTGCGTCGCCAGTTTATTGAAAAGAACAGAAGAATAGTATAATCGATTATGGCTCAAAATATAAAACCGAGTGAGATTTCGGATGTGCTGCTCAGGCAGCTCAAGGATATCCGTACGGAACTTAAATTTGAGGAGATCGGAGAAGTCCTTCAGGTCAGCGACGGCGTGGTCAGGATCTTCGGGCTCGTCAATGCCGAGGCCAATGAGCTCCTCGAATTCGAGAACGGCATCATGGCCGTGGTCATGAATCTCGAGGAAGACAATGTGGGCGCCGTGCTGCTCGGTCCGACGGATCAGGTCAAAGAAGGCATGACCGTCAGGAGAACTGGGCACATCGCCTCGATTGACGTGGGCGAGGGAATGCTCGGCAGGGTCGTGGACCCTCTGGGAGTTCCGCTTGACGGACGCGGGCCGATTCAGGGAGAGCTCATAGAGATGCCTCTGGAGAGGAAGGCGCCCGGGGTCATTTTCCGCCAGCCCGTGACCGAGCCTCTACAGACCGGACTGAAGGCCATTGACGCCATGATTCCTATTGGAAGGGGGCAGAGGGAGCTCATCATCGGTGACCGCCAGACCGGCAAGACGGCCATAGCCATAGACACCATCATCAACCAGAGGGCAGGCTATCTCGCAGGCAATCCCGTCTACTGCATTTATGTGGCAGTGGGACAGAAAGCCTCGACCGTCGCCAACATCGTGAACACGCTCAGGCAGAAGGGAGCGATGGACTATACCGTCGTGGTAGCCGCCACTGCCGCCGATCCAGCCGCCATGCAGTATTACGCCCCGTTCGCGGGAGCGGCGATCGGAGAATATTTCAGAGACACGGGAAGACATGCCCTCGTGGTATATGATGACCTGTCAAAACAGGCTGTGGCATATAGGGAAGTGTCTCTGATTCTGCGCAGACCTTCCGGCCGTGAGGCCTATCCGGGCGACATATTCTATCTGCACTCGAGGCTGCTCGAGAGAGCCGCGAAGATCATCGGCCAGCAGGAGGTCGCCGAGCAGATGAACGATCTTCCCGAGTCCCTCAGGGGCAGGGTCAAGTGCGGCGGGTCGCTCACGGCTCTCCCGATCATCGAGACTCAGGCCGGTGACGTGTCGGCGTACATTCCTACCAATGTGATATCCATCACGGACGGGCAGATCTTTCTGGAGACGGACCTCTTCAACCAGGGATTCAGGCCTGCCATCAATGTCGGAATCTCCGTGTCCAGAGTCGGGGGAAGCGCTCAGATAAAGAGCATGAAGAAGGTCGCCGGTACGCTCAAGATAGATCAGGCGCAGTACAGGGAGCTCGAGTCGTTCTCAAAATTCAGCAGCGACATGGATCCCGTCACCATGATGGCTCTTGACAGAGGCCGTAAGAACAATGAGCTGCTCATCCAGCCACAGTATTCCCCGATGCCTGTCGGAGACCAGGTGGCAATCCTCTACTGCGGCACCCACGGCCTGATGAGGGATGTGCCTATAGATAAGGTGCGCGACTTCCAGTCGGCATTTCTCGACAGGATGCACGGTGCCCATGAAAAGGATGTGCTCGAGCCCCTGTCTGCCGGCAGGATAGACGAGGATATCTGCCGTGTGATAGAGGAAGAGGCAGGACATGTGGCAGAGCAGTATAAGAAGAAATCCGGTGTGAAGGCCGGGGCATAGGAGGCTCGTCATGGCATCATTGAAGGAAATAAAGAGCAGGATAAATTCCGTAAACGGAACGCTGAAGATCACTTCCGCAATGAAGATGGTGGCGTCCGCCAAACTTCACAAGGCACAGGCGGCGATAGCCAATATGGTCCCTTACGAGAGGCAGATGCACGAGATACTCTACAGGCTGCTGTCTGACGAGTCGACGCCGACGTGCGCCGAGTATGTCGAACAGAGGCCTGTGAAGAAGGTCGCGATAGTCGCGGTCTCCTCCAACAGCTCTCTCTGCGGAGCCTTCAACTCCAACGTCATCAGACTCTTCTTCGAGACGGCTCAGGAATATCTCGACGCCGGGCTTACCAGAGATGACATCCTCGTCTATCCGGTGGGGCGAAAGGTCGCCACGGCTGTCTCCAAAGACGGATATGTTCCTCAGGGAGACTTCAACCGCCTTGCTGACAGGCATATATATGACGATATCTCGGTTTTTGCCGAGTCGCTCACAGGGATGTACCTTAAGGGAGAGATAGACCGGGTGGAGCTGGTGTACAGCCACTACAAGTCGTCCTCCTCACAGTATCCGATGAGAGAGACATATCTCCCGTTTGCCGCCGGATCTGCGGTCGGATCTGCCGCCGGATCTGCGGCAGGGTCGGCGGCGTCGGCAGTCGCTCCCGATGCCGTCCGCGGGACGGGCGCCGTTTCCGGATCAGGCGGCGGGGAAGCAGACCCCGACGCACGTCGGGAAACAGGGTCAGGAGAGTATTTCAAGGATTATCTGATCGAGCCTGATTCAGAGACGGTGCTGAGGGCACTGCTCCCGAAAGTGCTTGTGCTCAAGATCAACACTATGCTCCTTGACGCGAACGCCGCCGAGCATGCCGCCCGTACTGTGGCCATGCAGGAAGCCAGCGACAACGGCCGCAAGCTTCTTCAGGACCTGTCCCTGCAGTACAACAAGCAGAGACAGCAGTCGATAACAGACGAACTGCTCGACATAGTCAGCGGTTCACTGGCGTGATGCCCGGAATCGGATGAAAATCGGGAGGGAAGCGTGGTCCTTGAGGCCACGTTATGTGTTATATATTCGTATATTGCCACATAAATGGATAACAAAAGAAATTCCCCTCTCACTTGGGTCCCGAGCGCATACTTCGCCATGGGTATGCCTTTCGTCATCTTGAACATGGTGTGTGTGCTGATGTTCAAGGGGCTCGGTGTCGAAGACAGCATGATTGCCCTGTGGACGTCTGTCATAATGTTCCCCTGGACTCTGAAGTTTCTCTGGAGTCCGTTTCTGGAGATGTTCAAGACGAAGAAGTTTTTTGTCGTCATCACGCAGCTCATATCCGGAGTCGGGTTCGGCCTCGTCGCCCTCGCCCTTCATCTTCCGCATTTCTTTGCCGTCTGCATAGCGGTTCTTGCCGTGATAGCGATGAGCGGCGCCACTCATGACATAGCGCTTGACGGTCTCTATATGTCCTCTCTCTCCACGCAGGAGCAGTCCAGATACATCGGCTGGCAGGGCGCGTTCTACAATCTCGCCAAGCTGCTCGCCACTGGACTCCTCGTCTATCTCGCCGGATTTCTCATCAAGACGGCAGTCAAAGGCGGGGCATCAGAACACGACGCCTCCCTCTTCGCGTGGACGGTGATAATGGTCATCAGCGGCGTCATTCTGGTGCTCCTCGCGCTGTGGCATTCCAAAATGCTTCCTTCCGGAGGTGCGGCCGTACACCATGTGAAGACCGTGGGGGATTCGATGAGAGAGCTCGGAGAAGTCATAAGGGACTTCTTCACTAAGAAGCATATCTGGTGGTACATCCTCTTCATCATAATGTATCGTTTCGGAGAAGGATTCGTGATGAAGATTGTGCCGCTTTTCCTCAAGTCGGACATCGAGTCCGGCGGTCTCGGCCTTACTGAGCAGCAGATCGGGCTTTATTACGGGACTTTCGGTGCTGCCGCGTATGTGCTCGGCTCTCTTCTGGCCGGATACTACATATCGCATCTCGGGCTCAGGAAGGCCCTCTTTTCACTTGTGTGCATCTTCAACCTGCCGTTTCTGGTCTATGCGTTCTTCGCGTGGACTCAGCCTGACTCGATGGCTCTGATAGCCGTCGGAATCGTGTTCGAATACTTCGGCTACGGCTTCGGATTTGTCGGGCTTACGCTCTTCATGATGCAGCAGGTGGCCCCGGGAAAGCATCAGATGGCGCACTATGCCTTCGCTTCCGCGATAATGAATCTGTCAGTGATGGTTACCGGGGCGGTGTCCGGATTTTTGAGCGACGCCATGGGGTACAAGCTGTTTTTCACGGTGATAATGGTGGCCGTCGTTCCGGTCTTCGTGATGACGCGCTTCCTGCCGTTCACCTATCCTGACAAGGACTCTGAGAAAAAGTAGAACATCATATAGCAATAATAAAAAATGGGAAAAGAGATAAGAATTGAAGGCAGTCCGCTGCCGCAGATGCCGTGGGAGGAGCGTCCTGCGGGGTCTTCTTCAGTGATGTGGAGATATTCGGCCAATCCGGTCATTCCGCGGGATCTGCTTCCTGCCTCAAACAGCATATTCAACTCTGCTGTAGTGCCTTTCAAGGACGGGTTTGCCGGAGTGTTCCGCTGCGACGACACCAACAGGAGAATGAGGCTTCATGTGGGTTTTTCGGCCGATGGAATCAAATGGGACATCAACCCTGAGATGCTGCGCTTCGAGTGCGCCGATCCCGAGGTCGGGGAATGGGTGTACGGATACGATCCCCGCGTCTGCCGCATTGACGACAGGTATTACGTGACATGGTGCAACGGTTATCACGGTCCGACAATCGGAGTGGCCTGGACTGACGACTTCAAGACCTTCCACCAGCTCGAGAACGCATTTCTGCCGTACAACAGGAACGGAGTGATGTTCCCGCGCAAGATCAACGGCCGGTTCGCGATGCTCTCCCGCCCGAGCGATACGGGGCATACTGCATTCGGAGACATATTCTATTCGGAGTCGCCGGATCTCGAGTTCTGGGGACATCACCGTCATGTCATGGCTCCTGCGGCGTTCGAGACGAGCGCATGGCAGTGCATGAAGATAGGCGCGGGCCCTATTCCGATCGAGACTTCGGAGGGCTGGCTCATGTTCTATCACGGAGTTCTCCGCTCATGCAACGGCTATGTGTATTCATTCGGTTCCGCCCTGCTTGATCTCGACCGTCCGTGGAAAGTGCTCGCACGCAGCGGCCCGTATCTCATATCTCCGCAGAAGGACTACGAGTGCATGGGCGATGTCCCGAACGTTACCTTCCCTTGCGCCGCGCTCCACGATCCGGAGACCGGCAGGGTGGCGGTCTACTATGGTTGCGCAGATACGGTTACCGGGCTGGCTTTCGGCTACATACCGGAGATAATCGACTTCACGAAGAGGACGAGCATCATCTGACCTGCCTGTACCGATATGCCCGTGGCGCCGGTCCGCACTTGTGCGTCCGGCTGCCGCGGATGCTGATTCCGAAGACTCAAACAATCCTGAACCATACCGCATGAAACTGAATCTGATGATCCTGCTGGCCATCCCGGCCATATCATTGCCTTTGTATGCGGGGACTCCCGAGCCATCCTGCTTCCGTGAAGCGGCGGAGGAGACTGCCGCTGCTGAGGAGGACTGCGACGTCCTCCGCCATGTCGACCCGTTCATCGGAACGACCAATTTCGGAACGACCAATCCCGGAGCAGTATGCCCGAACGGGATGATGTCAGTCGCTCCGTTCAACGTGATGGGCTCGGACCTTAACGTCTATGACAAGGACAGTCGCTGGTGGTCGACTCCGTATTGTCATGAAAACAGCTTCTTCACTGGATTCTCTCATGTCAATCTCAGCGGCGTTGGCTGTCCGGAGCTGGGCTCTCTGCTCACGATGCCTACGGCCGGGCCGCTTCAGGTCGACTACCGGCTGTACGGTTCGGAATATGAGGAGGAGACCGCTTCTCCAGGCTATTATTCCAATCTTCTGACAGCATACGGAATCCGCACCGAGGTCACGGCCACGATGAGGACTTCGGCGGAGAGATACACTTTCCCGGAAGGACGCGGCAACATCCTGCTCAATCTCGGTGAGGGGCTCACCAACGAGACCGGAGCGATGGTGCGCAGGGTGAGCGATACCGAGATAGAGGGAATGAAGCTGATGGGCACGTTCTGCTATAATCCTCAGGCTGTATTCCCTATCTATTTCGTGGCGCGCGTCAGCAAGGCGCCCGCGCAGTCTGGCTACTGGAAGAAGCAGCGCCCCATGAAGGGTGTTGAGGCGGAGTGGACTCCTGACAACGGCACCTATAAGCTCTACACCTCATACGGTCGCGAGCTTGCCGGAGACGACATAGGCTACTGGTTCTCCTTCGACACAGAGGAAGGCGAGCAGATAGTCCTGTCTATGGGAGTGTCGTTCGTCAGCATCGAGAACGCGAGACAGAATCTTGACGCAGAACAGTCCGGTCTGGGCTTTGACGAAGTGAAGGCCGCCGCAGAGAGGCTGTGGCGTAATGATCTCTCCCGCATAAGGGTAAGCGGCGGGACGCAGGAGCAGAAGACCGTGTTCTATACCGCTCTGTACCACACGCTGATACACCCGAACGTGCTCAGTGACGTCAACGGGGAATACCCTCTGATGGAGAGCTTCGGGACAGGAAAGGCCGAGGACGGGCATTTGAGATATACCGTGTTCTCTCTCTGGGACACATATCGCAATCTGCACCAGCTGATGACTCTTCTGTATCCTGACCGCCAGACAGACATGGTCAGGTCCATGATAGGGATATATGAGGAATGGGGCTGGATGCCGAAATGGGAACTGTACGGAAGGGAGACCTTCACAATGGAAGGTGACCCGGCGATTCCGGTGATTGCAGACACATGGTTCAAAGGCTTGAGAGACTTTGACATAGAGAAGGCCTACGAGGCTTTTGTCAAGTCTGCCTCCACTCCGGGGGCGCAGAACAGGATGCGTCCCGACATAGACCCTTACATCGAGAAGGGGTATATTCCGCTCGGAGTCTACGCCGCAGACCTGTCGGGAGACAATGCCGTGTCTCACGCTCTGGAATATTACATCGCGGACCATGCCCTCTCCCTCCTTGCTGATTCTCTCGGAAGAGAGGACGATGCGGAGCGCTTCAGGAAGGCTTCGCTCGGGTACAGGCATTACTACTGTCCGGAATACGGCACGCTCCGCCCTCTGATGGCTGACGGCACGTTTTATTCTCCGTTCAATCCTCGGCAGGGGGAGAACTTCGAGACTGCTCCGGGATTTCATGAGGGAAGTGCATGGAACTACACTTTTTATGTTCCGCATGACATAGACGGGCTTGCGAAGCTCATGGGCGGCAGAAAGAAATTCGTGGAGAAGCTTCAGTCGGTCTTTGATCTGGGCCTGTATGATCCTGCAAATGAGCCGGACATCGCGTACCCGTATCTGTTCAGCCGTTTCAGGGGAGAGGAATGGAGGACGCAGAAGACCGTCAGAGAGCTTCTCGACAAGCATTACAAAGCTGCTCCGGACGGGATTCCGGGCAATGATGACACGGGGACTATGTCTGCATGGGCCGTGTTCTCCATGATGGGTTTCTATCCTGACTGCCCGGGAGAGCCGTACTATACTCTCGTGGCTCCCGTATTCGACCGGGTTGAGATAGATCTCGATCCGTCTGTCCACGACGGCTGTTCTCTCCTTGTGATAGAGAACAGGGCAAAAGGCTTTGCAGACAGGGTAAAGGCGGACGGGAAGCCTCTCGGAAGCTTCCGCATTAGCCATCATGACCTTCTCAAGGCAGGACATCTGATCTTTGAATCAAAAGACAATTAAATATGAAGAACATGAAAAAGAATATCCTCATGACCGCGATTCTTGTCGCGGCGGCTTTCGGGTGCTCGTCTCCTCAGCAGACGCGGGAGTATACGGGCTATGTCGACACGAGGATAGGCACGGGAGGACATGGACATGTGTTTGTCGGCGCAAACGTGCCTTTCGGCTTCGTCCAGCTCGGGCCGACAAGCATTCCGGAGGAATGGGACTGGGTATCAGGCTATCACGAGAGCGATTCGACAGTCATCGGCTTTTCGCACACGCATCTCAGCGGCACCGGAATCGGTGATCTGTTCGATGTCACGGTGATGCCTGTGACAGGAGAAGTGACCTATGCGAGGGGCACTGCGGATGATCCCGAGTCAGGAATGTGGTCTTATGCCGACAGAAGCAGGGAAGTCTCACGCCCCGGATACTACAGCGTGCCGCTCGAGAGGTATGGCATTACGGCGGAGATGACCGCAACGGCAAGAGTCGGAATGCACCGCTACACCTTCCCTGAGGCCTCTGACGCCGCGGTAATCTTCGATCTGGAGAACGGCGGATGCTGGGACGATCCGGTCAGGACCGAGATGAAGGCCGTGGGCAACAGCATGATTGAAGGCTGCCGCTGGTCTGCCGGCTGGGCATCAGACCAGAGGATATATTTCGTGGCCGAGTTCTCCCGCCCGTTCGACAGCTTTATCCTGAACGGAAAGGACGACATGTACGGCAGTGCTTCGTTCAGTACTTCTGAAGGAGAGCAGATCATGCTCAAGGTGGCTCTCTCGCCGGTGAGTGTCGAGGGCGCGAGAAAGAATCTCGAGGCCGAGCTCCCGGGCTGGAATTTCGAGGCCGTGGCTGACGCTGCCGATGCCGCCTGGAATGAGGAGCTTTCCAAGATAAAGATCGAGACGGCCGATGAGTCCGCAAGAAAAATATTCTATACGGCACTATATCACACGATGATAGCCCCGTCCGTCTTCTGCGACGTGGACGGCTCGTACTACGGGGCGGACCATCAGGTCCACGGTCCGGAGGGCTTCGTCAACTACACGACCTTCTCACTCTGGGACACATACAGAGCAGCCATGCCGCTGATGACCATCATCCACCAGGAGAAGATGCCTGACGTCATCAACACGATGCTCAACATCTACAGCCAGCAGGGGAAGCTCCCGGTATGGCATCTGATGGGCTGCGAGACCGACTGTATGGTGGGCAACCCGGGCATAATGCCTGTAGCCGACGCCATCATCAAAGGCTTCGGCGGATTTGACAGGGAGCTCGCCTTCGAAGCGCTTAAGGAGTCGGCCATGCTGCCGGAAAGAGGACAGGATCTCAGAATGAAATACGGCTACATCCCTTGTGACCTCTTCAATGAGGCCGTGGCCTATGATATGGAATATGCCATCGCCGACGCTTCCGTGGCCGCTGCCGCAAAGGCTCTCGGCAAGGATGAGGACTACAGGCATTTCCTCGACAGAAGTCACTCGTACCGCAATTTCTTCGATGCGCAGACCGGCTTCATGAGGGGCAGGGACTCGAAGGGACGTTTCCGCACACCGTTCAACCCGTATGCGTCGACACACAGGGCTGACGACTATTGCGAAGGCAACGCATGGCAATATACATGGCTTGCTCCGCAGGACTTCCGCGGCCTTGTGGGCTGCTTCGGCTCGAAAGAGGCTTTCCTCGCCGGACTCGATTCTCTCTTCACCGCTTCTTCGGTGATTGAAGGCGAGGCGTCCCCGGACATTTCCGGACTCATGGGCCAGTATGCCCACGGCAACGAGCCGAGCCACCATATAATATATTTCTACACGATGGCCGGACAGCCGTGGAAAACCGCCGACAAGGTGAGACATGTGCTCGGAAACCTCTATCATGATGCTCCTGACGGTCTTTCAGGCAACGAGGACGTAGGGCAGATGTCGGCATGGTACATCCTCTCGTCTCTTGGATTCTATCAGGTCAATCCTGCCGAGCCTCGCTACTGGTTCGGCTCGCCGCTCTTCGACAAGGCTTCGGTCAGAGTGCCTGGAGGAGAATTTACGATAATAGCTGAAGGCAACTCATCCGAAAACAAGTACATACAGAAAGTCTATCTCGACGGCAAGCCTTACACCAGGCCGTATCTTGAATATGCCGACATAAAGGCCGGAAGCACGCTTACCTTCATCATGGGCTCAGAGCCTGCGATCTGGTACTGCCCGGATGACCCGCAGGAGTTCGCCTCCAGACGTCCGGCTCAGGAAGACAGGCTCTTCACTTCTAAGGCCGTTGAGGACGAGATTGCGAGGGTGACTTCCATGCTGACAAATCCGAAGCTCGCGTGGATGTTCGCCAACTGCTTCCCGAACACTCTTGACACCACTGTCCACTATTATGAGGATGAGGACGGCAATCCGGACACATTCGTGTACACAGGCGACATTCCCGCCATGTGGATGAGAGATTCCGGAGCGCAGGTATGGCCTTATGTGCAGTTTGTCGACAGGGATCCGGAGCTCGCGAAGATGATAGCCGGCGTCATCAACAGGCAGATGAAATTTCTGTGCATCGACCCTTACGCCAACGCCTTCAATGTCTCTCCGAACGGAGCCGGCAATCCTGCCGACGGCAATCCGCGTGACCCCAATGTCTTTGAGCGCAAGTGGGAGCTTGACTCTCACTGCTATCCGATAAGGCTCGCATACGAATACTGGAAAAAGACGGGCGACGAGTCTGTCTTCGGTCCGGTATGGGAAGAGGCCGTGGGGAAGATGCTGGCCGTGATGCGTGAGCAGCAGAGGAAAAACGGGTATGGAGAATACACTTTCCTCAGAGTTACGGACAGGCAGCTCGACACGAAATGCGTTGTCGGCAACGGAAATCCGGCCAGATACACCGGTCTGATAGCCTCTTCTTTCAGACCTTCCGACGACGCCACGACATTTGAATTTCTTGTGCCGTCCAACTTCATGGCGGTGAGTTCGCTGCGCAAGGCTGCGGAGATACTTTCCGAAGTGAACGGCAACGAGACTCTCGCCTCGGAATGCAGGTCTCTCGCGTCGGAAGTCGAGGCCGCGCTTAAGGAGCACGCGGTGTATGAGCATCCGAAATACGGAAAGATATACGCTTTTGAGGTGGACGGCTACGGCAACAGGTATCTCATGGACGACGCCAACGTGCCTTCGCTTCTGGCTATGGCCTACCTCGGCGATGTCCCTGCCGACGATCCGATATACATGAACACGAGACGCTTCGTCTGGAGCGAGGACAATCCGTGGTTCTTCCGCGGCAGGGCGGGCGAGGGAATCGGTGGCCCGCACATCGGGGTAGAGGTGATCTGGCCGATGAGCATCATGATGAGAGCATTCACCGCTACTGATGACGCCGAAATCCAGGACTGCATCCGTCAGCTTCTCATAACCGATGCAGGCACCGGCTTCATCCACGAGTCCTTCCACAAGGATGACGCCTCGAAATTCACCCGCGAGTGGTTCGCATGGCAGAACACTCTTTTCGGAGAGCTTGTTCTCAAGCTTGTCAACGAGAGCAAGACAGACCTTCTGAACGAAATCAAATGAAAGACAAAGTTATGAACATCAGGCACACTCTTTCTCTTCTCTCGGCCTCTGCCCTTGTGGCTCTCTGGAGCTGTGGCGGAAATGCGCAGGAGGAGAGCTTCGGACCGGACGGACCGGCCGACTACGTCACGACCCTCATGGGCACGCTTTCGGAATATGCCCTCTCGGCCGGCAACACCTATCCGGCCACGGCTGTTCCGTGGGGAATGAACTTCTGGACACCGCAGACAGGTGTCATGGGCGACGGCTGGACCTACAGATATGACGCCCACCTGATCCGGGGCTTCAAGCAGACGCATCAGCCGTCTCCGTGGATCAATGACTACGGACAGTTTGCCATAATGCCGGTGAAGGACGCGTCGGCGGCTGACGAAGATGCGAGAGCCAGCTGGTTCTCACACAAGAGCGAGACTGCGAGACCTTATTATTATCAGGTATATCTTGCAGATCACGACATCAACGCCGAGCTCGCCCCGTCAGACAGGGCGGCTGCGTTCAGATTCACCTTTCCTGAGAGCGCCACTTCGGGAATCGTCATCGACGCCTACGACAAAGGCTCTTATGTGAAGGTGATTCCTGAGAAGAACATGGTGATAGGCTACACCACGAGAAACAGCGGGGGAGTGCCGGACAACTTCAGAAACTGGTTTGTGCTCACCTTCGACAAGAAGATCGACGGCTTCACTCTCTATGACGGCAAGTCCGAGAAGAAGGGAGGTGAGACCGTATGCGACGGGGCGGAGGCATGGGAGCTCGAGGCGGACCATGCGATGGCAGTCGTAACCTTCTCCACCGGCAAAGGCGAGCAGGTCGGGGTAAGGGCCGCATCCTCATTCATTTCAGAGGCTCAGGCTCTGGTCAACCTCAGGGAAGTAGAGGGCAAGACCTTCGACGCGGTTAAGGACGAGGCGAAAGCAAGGTGGAACGACATTCTGGGCCGCATAAAAGTCAGCGGGGGAACTCTTGACCAGTATCGCACCTTCTATACCTGTCTCTATCGCAGCGTCCTCTTCCCGAGGAAGTTCCACGAAGTGACGGAGAGCGGCGAGATCATGCACTACAGCCCGTACAACGGCGAGATCAGGCCGGGCTACATGTACACCGACACAGGCTTCTGGGATACCTTCAGAGCGCTTTTCCCGCTTCTGAATCTCGTCTATCCTTCAGTGAATGCCGAGATCCAGCAGGCTATGTTCAACATAGCGATGGAGAACGAGTTTCTGCCGGAATGGTCAAGCCCGGGACACCGGGGCTGCATGGTAGGCAACAACTCCGCCTCGGTAGTGGCAGATGCCTATCTTAAGGGCCTGATCAGTGAAGAGACGATGGATACTCTCTATCGCGCCATGGTCTACGGCACAGAGAATGTGCATCCTGAAGTAAGCTCATCGGGACGCCTCGGCCACGAGTATTACAACACCATCGGCTATGTCCCTTACAATGTGGGGATTAACGAGAATGTGGCGAGAACTCTCGAATACGCATACGACGACTGGTGCATCCTTCAGGCAGCCCGTAAGATGGGCCGTCCTCAGGAGGAGCTTGACAAATGGGCGCAGAGGGCGTCCAACTGGCGCAATGTCTTCGACCCGGAGTCGGGCCTGATGCGCGGACGCAATGCCGACGGGACGTTCCAGGAGCCGTTCAGCCCGTACAAATGGGGAGACGCCTTCACTGAGGGCAACTCATGGCACTACACATGGTCTGTGTTCCACGACATTCAGGGACTGATAGCCTCGATGGGAGGGCAGGAGAGTTTCTGCACAATGCTCGATTCTCTCTTCGTCGTGCCGCCGGTCTATGACGATTCATATTATGGAATAAGGATTCATGAGATCACTGAGATGCAGGTTGCCAATATGGGCAATTATGCTCATGGAAACCAGCCGGCTCAGCATGTGGTCTACCTCTATGACTATGCCGGGCAGCCGTGGAAGACGCAGTACTGGGCAAGAGAAGTCATGGACCGCCTGTACAGCGCGACTCCGGACGGCTACTGCGGAGACGAGGACAACGGGCAGACTTCCGCATGGTATGTGTTCTCCGCCCTGGGCTTTTATCCTGTCTGTCCGGGTTCTGACGAATACGTCATCGGCTCTCCGCTCTTCAGAAAAGCCGAGATAAAGCTCGAGAACGGCCGCATTCTTACTATTGATGCTCGCGACAACTCGCCGGAGAACAGATATGTCAGGACCGTGAAGCTGAACGGCGGCGAATGGACCCGCAACTATCTCAAATATGATGATCTGACCAAGGGCGCACATCTGACCTTCACGATGACCTCGGAGCCTGTGAAGACCAGGGGTACCGCACCGGAAGATATGCCTTACTCGTTCAGTGCAGAATAGGCTGTACCTGATAATGAGAAAGATGAGCCGCCTCTTCAGGGGCGGCTTATTCTTTGTGCGGCTTATTCTATGTGCGGCGTTCTTTGCGCGGCTTATGCGGCAGAAAATGGCTATGACAGCAAAAGGAACAGGAGAATCGCCGGCAGATAGTCTTTCAGGGAAGTCCTCAGTATCTCGAGCATGTGCTGGATCTCCCTCTTCACTTTTCTCGGAGTGACGCCGTATTTTTCGGCTATCTCATTGTAGGTGAGGTTTTCAAATCGGCTTGCCACGAAGATGTCGCGGGTGGACTGGGGTACGGAGGCGAGGAGCTTCTTGAAGATGGTCTCTATGTCCGAGCGGAAGATCAGTCCGATCTCGTCTTTGCCGAGCACGCCGATTTCGGCCATGATGGCCTTATAGGCGTCGTCGTGGATCTGCTGGCGGATGCGCATCCTGTTGGCCTTGTCCCTGAGATGGTTGAGGCATCTGTTCTTGACCGACTGCAGAATGTATGCTTCCGGGATGGTGTCCGGCGCTAACTTGTCGCGGTTGTCCCAGAAGTTGGTGAAACTCTCCGCTACTATGTCTTCTGCCGCCACCTCGTCGCGCACATAGGACCGCGCTATAGAGATGAATTTGTCCCTATAGCGCATGAATAGCAGTCCGAACTCTTTTGCTGTCATTTCCTTCTCCGTCATGTCAAGACCTGTTTCGGCGGGCCGAGTTCTGGTTCGGCAGTGCAAATATGGCAATAAATTTCCTTGTAAAGAAATTGAAAAAAATTTTTCACTTTTGGGGGCCGACTACGGGTGTGAAGTGTTTTTATATTGTTTTTGCATCAGATTGCAATGGAAACCTATCTTCTGATAAAATATCTCAAGTGTTCGGTCACTCAGGAGGAAGAGAAGAAGGTGAAGGAATGGCTCGCTGACGATCCCGACGGAAGTCATGCGAAACAGTATTCCGACGCCCATTTCCTCTATGAGGGCATGCTCCTGCACGACGAGGGCGGTTTCGGCTCTGCCCGTGAGGAGAGTGCCCCGGCTGTCGTTTCCGGTGCCGTAAGCAAGGGAGGAAGATTGAAGAAGATCGTTAACTGGGCGGCTTCTGCCGCCGCTGTGCTTCTGCTCATGGCCTGCACCGGGCTTTGGGTGAAGCATGACACCGAGGAGCAGCTTGCCTCCAGGATGGAGACTGTGTATGTCCCTGCAGGAAAGAGCATGGAGCTCACCCTTGAGGACGGGACGAGAGTGTGGCTCAACTCCGGTACCCGGATCGAGTATCCGGCGGTGTTCTCGTCCAAGTCGAGAAACGTGAAGATATATAGCGGAGAGGTCCTTTTCGACGTGGCGCATGACGAGAAGCGTCCGTTCAATGTGGATACCTACGCCTCGTCAATATCAGTGCTGGGAACAAAGTTCAACATGGCTGTGGACGAGCAGACGGGAGATTTCTCCGTCGCCCTTCTTCGCGGATCGATAAGAGTGTCGAGCAAGTTCCAGCCGACTGAGGACTATGTCCTGAGGCCCAACCAGATGGTGCGCATGAAGAATGAGCATCTCATCGTGGAGAGGATAGCCGATCCCGATGCCGTGGGCTGCTGGACCAACGGGCTGATCGACGTGAGCGGAGTCCCGTTCGACCAGCTGATGAGAAAATTCGAGCTCGCGTATGATGTGAGGGTGGTGATTGACAGGGCGGAACTTCCGCAGTTGAGGTACACGCGAGGGAAACTTAGGATTTCGGACGGTGTTGACCACGCCTTGTCGATGCTCTCCATCGCTTCCGATTTTGAATATGAGTACGACAGGAGAACAGGAACGGTTCTCATAAAATGAGACGGTCCGGACGCCGCTCCGGACGATTTGTCGTTCAGGGACGGGATGTCGTACTTAAAGTGCTGACTGCAAGATAAATAAACTATCACTAATAATGCCAGACAATATGAATAGAAGTCTATTTGACAGATTGCTCAGACTGTTTGTCGCCGTCTTCGCCCTGGCTATGCCGACTATTGCGTCGGCCCAGGATACGGCTGGCGGCATCACTCTCGACATGACAGACGTCAGCCTCGAGACGGTGATGGACGCCATTGAAGATCAGTCCAAATATCTTTTCCTGAATGACCAGGTCGACATGACCAGGACAGTCAGCATAAAGATATCGGATGCAGATGTCGAGAGCGTGCTCAGGCAGCTTTTCGACGGTAAGGGCATCAGTTGGCGCATTTCAGGCACCAACATCTACATCTCACAGGAAGCGGCTCCAGCCGCAGTTGCGGCGCCAGGGCCAGAAGATGACACTATCTCCGGTACCATCATTGACGGCACCGGCTATCCGGTGATCGGAGCAGGTGTAATCATCAAGGGCACCACTGTCGGAGCGAGCACGGATCTTGACGGAAAATTCTCCTTCAAGCTTCCGGAAGGCATGGAGGGAGCGACACTCGAGATCTCCTGCCTCGGCTACACGACCGTTGAGCTTCCGATCGGAACAAGGCGCCTTTTCGACGTCACCCTTACGGACGACTCCATCATGATGGAGGCCACTGTCGTTACCGCCCTCGGTATCAGGCGATCAGAGAAAGCCCTTTCCTACAATGTACAGGAAGTGAAGTCTGACGAGCTCCTTGCAAACAAGGACGCCAACTTCGTCAACTCCCTCAACGGTAAGGTTGCCGGCCTCGTGATCAACGCCTCATCTTCAGGAGTCGGCGGTGCATCCAAGGTAGTGATGCGTGGTCAGAAGTCCATCTCCAAGTCTTCCAACGCCCTCTACGTCATCGACGGTGTGCCTATGTTCACGACCGCAGCCGAGGGAGGTACGGAGTTTGACTCAAGAGGTTCCATGGACCCTGTCGCCGATATCAACCCGGAGGACATCGAGTCCATGACGGTCCTCACCGGTGCAGCCGCTGCCGCCCTCTATGGATCTGCAGCCGCCAACGGTGCAATCGTCATCACCACTAAGAAGGGTACGGCAGGACAGACTTCGGTGACTGTGACGAGCAACACCGAGATCTTCAATCCGTTCGTGCTTCCGCGTTTCCAGAACAGATACGGCACGGGCGACTACGCTTCTCTCCAGGACTATGCGACCCGCAGCTGGGGTCAGCGTCTGAACGACTACAACAACCCGAACTACAATCCTCGCAAGGATTATTTCCAGACCGGTGTGACCGGAACCGAGACCGTTGCCATCTCTACAGGTAACGACAAGAACCAGACATATCTCTCGGCGTCTGCGGTCAACTCGAGAGGAGTCGTTCCGAACAACAGGTACGACCGCTACAACTTCACGTTCCGCAACACCACCAAGTTCCTGAACGACAAGATGACTCTCGACGTGTCTGCGAACTATATCATCCAGCGCGACCTCAACACCACCAACCAGGGTGTCTACAACAACCCTATCGTCGGTGCATACATCTTCCCTCGCGGAGACAGCTGGGACGCAGTAGAGATGTACGAGCGCTGGGATCCGACCCGCAAGATCTACACTCAGTACTGGCCTGTGGGTGACGCCGGAATGGCAATGCAGAACCCTTACTGGGTCAACTACCGCAACCTCCGCGAGAGCAAGAAGAACAGGTATATGCTCTCGGCTGCACTCTCATACGACATCCTCGACTGGCTCTCCATTTCAGGCCGTGTGCGCGTCGACAACTCCGTGACAAAGTACACCGAGAAGTTCTACGCCACCACCTTCACCGAGCTTACCGAGGGATCCAGCAACGGTCTCTTCGGCATCGAGCAGTATGAGGACAAGCAGTTCTATGCTGACGCCCTCCTCGACATCAACAAGACCTGGGACGACTGGAGCCTCCATGCAAACATCGGTGCATCCATTACCGACATGCGCAACGACCTCTTCTCGAACCGCGGTCCTATCGCTTCGGACAACCTTCCTAACGTATTCAACGTGTACACAATCGATGCTGCAAGCATGGTCAAGAAGCAGACCGGATGGCGTGAGCAGACTCAGTCGGTGTACGCATCGGCGGAAATAGGATTCAAGAGCGCATACTACCTCACGCTGACCGGCCGTAACGACTGGCCTTCACAGCTTGCAGGTCCGCGTTCTGTGTCGAGCTCATTCTTCTACCCTTCAGTGGGTGCTTCAGTAGTGCTTTCGGAGGTCATTCCGAACATGCCGAGACAGCTTGAGTATGTGAAGATCAGAGGATCTTACGCATCAGTAGGTTCTCCGTTCGAGCGCTGGCTCGCCAACCCTGTTCACGAGTGGCCGGACAAGGGCAACTCATGGGCAACCGAGACGGTCTATCCTATGGACCAGCTCAAGCCGGAGCGTACAAACTCCTGGGAGGTCGGCCTCACGATGAGGTTCCTCAACTGGTTCAGCCTCGACGCTACATACTATAACACGCATACGAGGAACCAGACTTTCGCTCCGAACATCTCTACAGGATCCGGCTACTCCGTGATCTACATCCAGTCCGGAGACGTGATGAACCAGGGATTCGAGCTCGCTCTCGGATTCGACAAGGCCTGGGGAATCTTCAACTGGAACAGCAACTACACCTTCTCGACCAACAGCAACAAGATCGTGTCGCTTGCTGACAACGCCATCAACCCTGTGACCGGTGAGGCTCTCAACATCACGAGCCTTGACATGGGCGGTCTCGGAAACGCACTCTTCATCCTGAAGGAAGGCGGCACACTCGGAGACCTCTACTCCCGTCAGGACTTCATCAGAGACTCCAACGGAGCCATCTATGTGGATGAGAACGGCGGCATCACTCCGCAGTCAATCAACAGTGTGGATGACTACGTCAAGCTCGGCAGCGTTCTTCCGAAGGCCAATATGGCATGGCGCAACGACTTCAGGGTCGGCAACTTCAACTTCGGCTTCATGATCACTGCGCGTCTGGGCGGAATCGTCTACTCACGCACGCAGGCCGTCCTCGACTACTACGGCGTGTCCGAGGCTTCTGCAGATGCACGTGACAACGGCCTGCTCATCAACGGCTCCGACTTTGTCGATCCGAACGCATGGTACACGGCAGTGGCAGGAGGAAACACTCTTCCTCAGTACTACACCTACTCAGCTACCAATGTGAGACTCCAGGAGGCTTCCATAGGCTACACTTTCCCGCGCAAGATGATGAACGACGTATGTGAGCTCACTCTCCAGCTCGTGGGACGCAACCTCTGGATGATCTACAACAAGGCTCCGTTCGATCCTGAGTCAATCGCCACAACAGGCAATTACTATCAGGGTATCGACTACTTCATGATGCCGAGCACAAGAAACTTCGGCTTCAACATCAGGCTCAAATTCTAAAGAATAGAAACGAAATGAGAATGAACATTATATATAAAGGTCTGGCAGCTCTGTCAATCGCTGCTGCCGTCTCCTCCTGTACAGCCAACTACATTGAAATCAATCAGAACCCTTATGGCGTGACTGATGAGGAGATGCAGAGGGACGGTTATGCGGTGAGAGCCGCCCTGACGGGAATGATGAACGGCGTCATTTCGCCTGACGTCAACACCGCACAGTTCACTGAGGTGCTGCTCGGCTGCGCCCTCAGCGGCTATCTCGCCCCTGCGAAGGACGGTTGGAACAATGTCACCATCGCCAACTACAACGCGACTGACGACTGGACAAACGTATTCATGGCCAGCGACAGGATCATTCCTGTGATCTACGCCAACTACAGGACTCTCCAGAACGTGACGGATGACCCTAACATCCTCGCCGTCGGAGAAATCGTGAAGGTTGCGGCAATGCACCGCGTGACCGACACCTACGGTCCTATCCCTTATTCGCAGATCGGCCAGAACGGTGAGATCAATGTGCCTTACGACTCTCAGGAGGATGTGTACAAGCGCATGTTCGAGGAACTCAATGCCGCCATCGCCGCTCTCAAGGAGAACATCGCGATGGGAAGCTTCTCCGCTACGGCAGACGTGATCTATTCCGGCGACATCACCAAGTGGATCAAGTTCGCCAACTCTCTGAAGCTGCGTCTCGCGATGCGCATCTGCTACGCTGACGCCGAGCTTTCGAAGCAGATGGCTGACGAGGCCATCAACGATGAGGTGGGTCTCATGACTTCAAACAGCGACAACGCCGCCTTCTCATACTGGGGAGTTGACGGCAATACCCTCCGGATGTCAATCCGCTACAACCTCGCCACACATTCAGACCACAGCGCCTGTACGACTGAATCCGGCGACTCTCATGCGGCTGCCGACATCATCTGCTACATGAACGGCTACAACGACCCTCGCCGTCCTATGTACTTCACTCCTACCGAGTTCACCAACGCCACTGACACTTATGTCGGTCTGCGTCACGGAATCCAGGTGCCGAGCCATGTGAATGCGGGACACCAGTACTCCGGAGTGTACTTCGAGAGCGAGACGGCTCCGGCCTACTGGATGAATGCCGCAGAGGTGCAGTTCCTCCTTGCCGAGGCGGCTGCATTCAAGGAGAAGGGCGGTATCGCATACAATGTTCCGGGTACGGCCCAGAGCTACTATGAGCAGGGCGTACGTCTCTCATTCGAGCAGTATGGAGTTCAGGGCGTGGAGGAATATCTCCAGAGCACTTCGCTCCCTACCACTTACACTGACCCTCTCGGTACATACAGCTACTCTACTCAGATAAGCACGATTACTCCGAAGTGGAACGATGCCGCTGAATTTGCGGAGATGCAGGAGCGCATCATCACCCAGAAGTGGATCGCCAACTGGCTGATCGGATGCGAGGCATGGGCCGACTGGCGTCGTACCGGCTATCCGAGACTGATTCCGGCTGACTACTTCACTTCGGCACACGGAGTGACCGATGCAGTGACCGGAGCACGCAGAATGCCTTATCCTGCAACAGAGGCGACTTCGAACTCTGCCAACTATGAGGCCGGTGTGGCTCTTCTGGGCGGCAGCGACGACATGGCCACAAGGCTCTGGTTCGACTGCAACCCTAACCATCCGAACTATTGATCCGGACAATAAAGAATAACCGCAAAGAAGAAATATGATTATGAACAGAAACACCATATTTTCGGGATCGGTGAAAGCCCTTTCGGCTCTCGCCGTGACGGCCTCCCTCTGCGCCTGCTCCGACTGGACCAAGCCTGAGGCCCTTGATCTCGGAATCCAGATAGAGGAGCCTACCGAAGAGCAGCTGTCTCAGATCCGCGACTTCAAGCAGACTGACCACAAGCTCGTCATCCTCGGAATGGACGCGACCTCTGAGACTCCTGTGGGACGTTATCAGCATCTGACGGCAATGCCGGACAGCGCTGACTACATCTTTGTCCGCAACCTCGTCGGAGGACTTCATTCCGACCTCGTTCCGGAGATTGCGCAGGTGAGACAGCAGAAGGGCACCAGAGTTCTCGCCGACATTGACTATCTCACCATCGAGGAAGCCTGGCTCGACCTTCAGGACGCCGCCATTGAGGCAGGCGAGGAGCCTGGCACGGATGAGGAGTATGCCGCCTTTCTCACAGAGAGGGTCAACACCCAGCTCGCAACCTGCGCAGAGTACGGCTGCGACGGAGTCATGATCTCTTACAACGGATCGGCTTCTTCGTCAGTCGCTGTGGCAGGCCGTACGGCCTTCATCAATGCGGTGATGGCATGGCGTGCTTCCAACGCCGACGTGGAGATGGTCCTCAGGGGAAATCTTCAGCAGGTTATCCGCAACACTTCCGGAGGGGAGACTCTCTATGATGTTGCAGCGTTCCTTGCGCAGTTCAGACTGATTGTGTTCGCCGTTGGCGAGTACACGACTGAAAACGATGTCAACCTCGCCGTAAACCGTCTGCGCAGGTCATTCACCGATTTCCCTGTCGACCGCTTCATCTTCGAGGCTACGGTACCGGATCCTGCCGACCCTGTGCAGATAGGCTTGACGCCTCAGCAGACGGCTTCCTATGTGCTTACTCCAAACGAGGACTTCGCCAAGCTCGGACTCTGCGTGGAGAATGCTCAGGATGACTATTTCAATGTGGCAAACACCTTCGGCAACATCCGTGCGGCCATCACCGTACTCAACACTCCGGCAGAGGACACCACTGTAGACGACACGACAAACGAATAATAAACGAAAATCATGAACTGCAGATACGCAATAATATCTCTCATGGCTGGCATGGCGGCTCTCACCGCCTGCCAGAATGGGGATGAGCATACTTTCGAGAACAAGGTATTCATCTCCGAGGATTCATTCGCCCGCCAGCTCAGAGTGCAGCGAGACGAGGGAGTCACCGAGATGTCATACGACCTCAGTGTGGGCATGGCGTCTCCGATGGACAAAGACATACAGGTGACCTTCAGGACTGCTCCTGAGCTCCTGGCCACCTATCAGAACGCCTACTATGACGCTACTGCGCAGCTCCTGCCTGAGGCAAACTACGACTTTCGCGACCTCAGCACCGTGATCCGCGCCGAGAGCGTAACGAGCGAAGCCCTCACTCTCGACTTCATCAACCTCGACCAGCTCGACTATTCGACCGACTATGTGCTTCCTCTCACCATCAGTGAGGCAACGGGAGTCGGCATTCTCGAGAGCGCCAGGACCATCTACCTCGTTGTGAGCGAGGCTTCCCTGATCAATGTCGTGGCTGACTTCAACGACAATCTCGCATGGGTAGACTGGACCAATAAGGCTCCTATGCAGAACATGACCGAGTTCACTCTTGAGGCTCTGGTCAACGCCAACTCCTTCACCAATGAGGAGATCTCCACCGTCATGGGCATCGAGGACAACTTCCTCATCCGTCTCGGAGACAACGGGCACGACAAGAACCAGCTCAATGTGGCATACGGTACTCCAGTAGACGGTCAGGACATCAACGCACGCGGGAGCGTGTTCGTAGAGCGTCCTCTCTTCCAGACTGGACAGTGGTATCATATCGCCGTGACCTTCAACGCAGTCGACTATGAGCACGGCAGAATAGAGGTCTATGTCGACGGAGCTCTCGTGGCATCAGCTGACGAGGCCGTTACAGACAAGCCGGACACCTATCTGACGAGCGTTGACTTCACCACAGGCGAATCCATCGACGGAACAGGCCGCCCTGATGAGAATGACGGACGCCCGAGAGCGTTCTGGGTTGGCTTCTCATATTCGACCGACGACCCTACTGCCCGTGACTTCGACGGTATGATCGCTGAGGCGAGAATCTGGAACAGGGCTCTTACGGCAGAGGAGATCAATGCTCCTAACCATTTCTACAAGGTGTCTCCGGACAGCGAGGGCCTTGTGGCGTACTGGAAGTTCTGCGACGCCACAGGTGACGTGATCAGAGACTACACGAGCTACGGCAACAACCTCCAGGCCGACCACGCCCCTACATGGGTAGAAGTCGAGCTGCCGGAGAAATGACATGACTTTTAAAACGCGAAACACACACATTTTTTTTGACACAATACTTTTAACTTTATTTATCATGAAACGCTTTTTGAAGACAGTCGCATGTCTTGCATGCGCACCGTTCATCTTCTTCGCTTGTGAGGAGGAGCAGCAGCAGGGTGGGGCACAGAACAACACTCTCTCTGTGACTCCTTCCGAGACCATTTCATTTGAGGCGACCGGAAACACTGCCGTGGAACTCACGGTGACTACGGATGCCGAATCATGGGATTTCACAGCACCTGAGTGGGTTACGGCCACTGCAGGCGAGACTGCCCTTACCGTCAATGCGCAGGACAATACGGGCGCTTCACGTGTAGGACGCATCCAGTTTACTGCCGGCAACGCTGAGCCGGTGTCCATTTCTGTCGTTCAGGCCGCAGGTTCCGGTGAGCAGCCTGGTGGAGAAGGCGGAGCATCCCTCAAGGATTCCGAGTCTAAGGATGTAGACGTGAACCTCGCAGTAAGCTTCACTTCTCTTGCTGAGATGCCTGCAGCTTCCGTTCAGGTGAAGCTCGTGCTTCCTGAGGCGTCTGCCGAGGAGGTTACGGCTACCATCACTTTTGACGCCGCATATCTCGGCGAGTTCATCCTCACTCATGACGATATGGACATAGAGCTCTTCCCTGAGTCCGGCGTCAAATTCTCCGCAGAGACTCTGACTGTGCCTGCAGGAGAGACCGAGTCTGAGCCTGTCACCCTGAAAGTCGATGCGGCTGCAGCCGGTGTGCTCTCAAGCACCGACTACCTCATCCCGGTCTATGTGTCTGAAGTGACAGGAGCTGAGATTGATGCTGACAGAGTCAACTACATCTTCAGAAGAACTCTCCAGAAGGAAGTGAAGAACGTGGTTTACTTCGAGGTCAACGACACCAACCCTCTCAACGCTCTCGAGTATGTGCTTGAGGACGGTACTCCTTTCATCGACGCAGTTATCCTCTTCGCCGGAAACATCAACTACAATGCTTCCGAGGACCAGGTGTATGTCTCCAACAACCCTAACGTGACGGCTCTCCTCAACGAGACTGACGTATATCTCCAGCCTCTGAGGGAGAAGGGCATTAAGGTGTATCTCGGAATCCTCGGCAACCATGACGCCGCCGGCGTATGCCAGCTTTCCGACTGGGGATGTGTGCAGTTCGCAGCGGAGCTCGCCAATGTATGTCTCCAGTATAAGCTTGACGGCGTAAGCTTCGACGACGAGTACTCTTCTTCCCCTGATACTGACAATCCTTGGTTTGCGTCTCCGTCCGTCTATGCCGGCAGCCGCCTCAGCTATGAGACCACTAAGGCTATGGACGAGCTGATTCCGTGGGAGACTGAGGTGTCCTGGTTCATCTGGGGATCAATGTGGGGCATTGAGCCGATTGACGGAAGCCAGCCTGGCGAGTTCGTCGACTTCTGGGTGGCCAACTATGGCGGCGCATCAAGCCCTGAAGACGGCATGACAATGAAGCAGTGCAGCATGATGTCAATCGAGTGTAACCTCGGACGCGGATCAATCAATGAGCAAAGTGCAAGATCCGGCAAGGAGAAGGGCTACGGCTGGCTGATGTGGTTTGCTATGGACCCGTCCGGCACAGGCACAATATATTCAAACTACTCGAGATTCTTCCCTATGATGCAGGGAGCGGCCCGCGGCCTCTATGATATGGATATTCAGACTCCTACCGGAGTTTACAATAAGGTCGGAGAAGGCCAGTACGATCCGACCAGACATCCATTCAACAGCTAATAACCAAAGTATATGAAAAAGTATCTTATGATGTTCGCGGCTGCACTCTTTGCGTTTGCAGCCTGCGAAAACGAACCTGAGACTCCGCAGGAGCCGCCGGTAAGCAACGACAAGATTTCCGTGGCCCCGGAAACCACGACATTCACTCCTGAAGGTGGCTCACAGCAGGTGATGGTCACCAGTTCAGGCGAGTGGACTCTCTCTGCAGAAGAGACATACGACTGGATTTCAGCCGATGTTGAGTCCGGCGTTGACGGAGACATCGTCACTTTCACTGCTGACGCCAATGCGTCCGGCTCACAGCGTGTGGCTGAATACACTTTCACTTGCGGGGAGGCTACAGCCATTTTCACCGCCATTTCTCAGTCCTCCGACCCTGAGACTTTCGAGCTCGGATCAGAACCTGAGATGGAGATCTCGGCCGAATCGCAGCGAATCTCCGTCGATGTGACCACGACCCTCAACTACCGCACCATCTCGTCTTCACTTGAGGAAGGCGTAGACTGGGTCACGTTTAATGCAGCCCTTGAGTCCGAAAACGGAGCTACGATGTATTTCGACGTCGTCGCCAACGAGGGAGAGGAAAGCAGGACCGCAGCGATCACGATCGCCGAGGCTACCGGCGAATTCGAGCCGTTTGTCGTGACCCTTACGCAGAGGCCGGTGCCTTACATCAGGGTTGACAAGACCGACTACTTCCCGACTCTTGAAGATACAAGTCTCGAGATACCGGTTTCAGCCAATGTCGAGTATGACGTGACCGTTTCTGACAGCTGGCTGACTTATGTGAGCACTTCGCCTGAGGGAGTCAACACATTCACCATGAGTGCGGCTACCGAGGAGCGTACGGCTACGGTTACATTCACGGAGAGGAATCCGCTTGAGGGCGTAGAGCCGGTAGTTACTACTGTCAACGTGACACAGAGAGAGGCTGCTCTCGTGCAGTATGCCATCAATATGTCTGACGCGAGGTTCTTCCCTGAGGAATGGAACAATGCAGCACCTCTGCAGAACCTCGGAACTCTGACTCTTGAGGCTCTCATTCGTCCGGACAACTTTGACAAGGGCGGAAGCGGCACAGTCTCCACCATAATGGGCATAGAGGGCAAGTTCCTTGTCCGCATCGGTGATGCCGGAGTGCCTAACAACCAGATTCAGATTGCCACCGCAGCAGGTAACTATACTGACGCGAGCCTCCAGCTCAATACCGGCGAATGGTATCATCTGGCTGTCACTTATGACAACGCAGCAAGAGCTCTCAATGTCTATCTCAATGGTGAACTCGCCTATACGACGACTACATCCTATATCGGATATGTCAACTTCGGCGTAGAGAGAGGCAATGAGACCGGATCATGGGGCAATGTGGTCAGAGTATTCTGGGTAGGCTACTCATACGAGCCTGTGCGTGACTTCGAAGGCCTGATGGCCGAGGTCCGCATCTGGAACAGAGTGCTCTCTTCAGACGAGATCAATGCTGAAAACCATTTCTACACTGTAGATCCGACTTCAGAAGGTCTTGTGGCCTACTGGAAGTGTAATGAGGGTACCGGCAATACGATCAAGGACTACTCATCGTCCGGCAACGACTGTGTCGGCCAGTATGGACTTCATCAGACAGGCTCAGGAAGCTACATCTACACTACCGGTGATCCTGTCACGAACTGGGTTGAGGTCGCTCTGCCGTAAGGCCTGCATAAACATCTGATTAATTAGAGACTGCCTGATAGGTTTCCGATCTGTCGGACAGTCTCTTTTTTTGGGGGATTTTTCATTTTGCGGAATTATATGTTTAATTCCGGTGTGATAAAAACAGAATATGAACCGTTTGTTCAGAACCGCTCTCGGGGCACTGGCTCTCGCATCTTCATTGGCATGTGCCTGCTCTCCGGAGACAATAGAAGAACCGAAGCAGGAGGATCCTCTGATAATAGAGGTGTCAAGGACAGAAGTGCCGCTGACCTGCGACGGGGGAATAGTCTATGTGACAGTCAGCGCTCCGGCCGAGGTGTCGGCCGTCTCCGATGCAGAATGGTGTGAGGCGGAGATCCTCGCGGACAGAGAACAGAACAATCTGAGACTCACCGTGGAACCTGCGCAGGAGGAAGAGGCTCGCGAAGCGGTTGTCACTCTTTCTTCAGAAGGCTGTGACGATGTCACCGTCACCGTGTCGCAGGAGGGAAGGGAGATTCCCAAAAGCACTGAGTGTGATCTGCTGACTTTCAGCATACCGGCGGAAGCAAACGGACTCGGCTCTCCGATAGAGTTTGACTTCGATGAGCAGACGCGCACTCTCGATGCTATGTATCTCAAGTGGATTGAGAAGGATTCTCCGGAGATGCTCATGCCTGAGTTCACGATGACTGGAGTGAAGGCTTATGCTGACGGCGTGGAGATCGTCTCGGGCGAGACTCCTGTGTCATTTGCGGAGGATGTGCATCTGACTGTCGAGGCGGAGAGCGGAGACGTCAAGGAGTATGTCGTCACTCTCAACTGCCCTCAGATCAATGTCGAGCTGCCTGTGCTTCGTCTTCAGCCTGAGAGGGAGATCGTGGACAAGGAGAATTATGTCGACACTAAGGTGACGCTCTACAGCCCGTTCACCGACTCGGGCTGGTGGAGTCCCGACGATGAGCCGGTAGAGGTGCGCGGCCGTGGCAATTCCACCTGGGGGCTGCCGAAGAAGCCGTACCGTCTCAAGTTCCCGGACAAGGTGAGCCCGATCGGACTCAACCACACCGAGGCAAAGAGCTGGGTGATCCTCGCTCACGACATGGACAAGTCCCTCCTGCGCAACCATCTTGCATTCGAGGTGTCGAAGATCATGTATAACCCTTCCGAAGGGTGGCATGACCCGTCGGCGATTCTCTTTACTCCGTGCTCGCAGTTTGTCAACGTGTACATGAACGACGATTATCACGGCATCTACCAGATGAGCGACCAGATGGAGCAGAGGGAAGGCCGTATAGCAGTCGAAGAGCTGACAGACAAGGGCGGAGCCGATCCGGAAAAGATCACCGGTGGCTACATCATTGAGACCGACATTCACGAGGGCAACCGGTACACCGCCTACAAGAATATCAGGATGACCTATAAGTACCCGGATGATGAAGAGTACGATCCGGCTCAGTATCAGTATATTTCTGATTTCATCGACAACGCCGAGAGTGTCCTGTATTCTTCTGATTTCAAGGATCCTGAGACGGGATGGAGACGCTGGTTCGACGAGAAGACTCTTGTGGACTTCGTCATCATCAAGGAGTTCTGTGCCGATCTTGACGGCTATACCAGCGTCTATATGTATAAGAGAAGAGGCGTGGACAAGCTCTTCTTCGGTCCGATATGGGATGTCGACAAGGGCTGGGACAACGACAAGCGCGCGCCTCATGGCCCACAGTATATGCCTCTGGAGAGTCTGATGATTTATGCCGGCTTCTATATGCCTTCTTATGTCGAATACGACTGGTTCCAGAGGCTGTGGGAGGACGAGTCTTTCCGGGAGAGCGTGGCTACACGCTGGGACAAGGTGCGTGACCGCCTTGTGGCAAAGGTGAATGAAGTGCTTGCGACGCAGCCTGTGGCTATGAAGAAGGCCATCGAGGCCAATTTCGAGGTGTGGCCGTTCTACTATCAGGCGAGTGACGAGGCCAATATGCCCGCCCCTACTTATGAGGAGGAGCTCGAGCGCATCAGTCGCCTGACCGACCAGAGGGCCGCTCTGCTCGACCGTCTCTTCAGCGGGTCCCCGTCAAGATAGGAAAGGTGCAATTACTTAAAAGGTGCAATTACTTAATAAACTCAGAATGAAAAGAATTTTAGGATTTTTCTTTGCGGCTTTACTGCTGTTCGTCTTCTCTTCCTGTCAGGAGGAGACTCAGGAGGTGAAGGACACGCTTGAAGTGACTCCATCCTCCGCATTGATGTTTTATTCGTCGGGAAATGAGGATGTCGAGCTGTCCGTAAACACGAGTGCGCAGACTTGGAACTTTTCCGCCGATGAGTGGATTGTCGTTGCGAAGACGGCAGACGGCATGTCTGTGAATGTGCAGGACAACGACACCGGGGCTTCCCGCCAGGGAGAGATCGGGATTTCTGCCGGTTCTGCCGAGCCGGTTAAGATACAGGTGACGCAGAGGGCGGAGAGCTTCATCGAACTTTCTCCGGCAGAGATCAATGACAATGGCGATGGCGCCGAATATGAAGTCACCGTCACTACTTCCGGCGAGGACTGGACTCTTGCCGGACAGGGCACAGAAGAGCCTGACTGGTGTACCGTCTCTGCAAAGGAGGGCGCCAACGGTGACATCGTCACTTTCACCGTCGCTGCGAATGACACTGAGGCGAAGGAGTACACATGGACATTCACGGCGGGGAATGCCTCAGTCGGCCTGAAGGTCACTTCCACCCCTCGGACACGACTCGAAGTGACTTATCCTGAAGGCTCTGCGGCATCTGTCCCGGTAGAGGGCGGGTCCTGTATCGTCCGGATTTCGTGCGACCTTCCCATTGAAGAGATCTCATGCGTCATACCTGAGGAGGCTGACTGGCTCACTTTAGGCTCGACCGACACCGGCCTCGGAGGAGATTATGTCTACAGGTTTGACGTGGCTGCAAATGAGTCTTATGTTGAACGGGAAGCGGTTGTGACTTTCACTGCAGGAAACGCCTCTGCTGAGGTTGCTGTAGTCCAGTCTCAGACTGATGCCGTTCTCACCGACACTCCTCGTCTTGAGGCTGACGGTCTCGACGCGCAGACGCTCACCCTTGTCGTGAAGGCCAACATCGACATTACCATGAAGATGCCGGATGTTGACTGGCTTTCTCTTGCCGATGAAGTGGTCGGAGAAGCGGGTGAGGACGGTCTTGTGCCGCATACATACACTCTCAGTCTGACTGAGGCTTCCGTCACCCGTTCTGCTGATATAGTCTTTACCCGCGACGGCGGGACCGAAGTGCTCAGGGTGACAGTAGTGCAGAGAAATCCGAATCCGACTTATGTGTCATTCGCTGACCCCGGATTTGCCGACTACCTTCTCCGCACTGGCCTGATCATGGCGGCTGAAGACGCAGAGGGCAAGTATGAGCTTACTCAGGCGGGATATGAGCTGGAGGAACTCAGAGTCGAGCCTTCGGGCTTCAGTATGAATGTGAAGACCATTTCCGGTCTCGGCTCGTTTCCTGCTCTCACGTCCATTTATGTCGATACTGACGGCGTAACCAGCATAGACATCATGGACTGCAGCAATGTCATGAGTGTGGTCCTCTCAAAAGATGTGCGTTACATAAGCTATGTCAATCTCGGCAATAACCCGGTGAAGAGCTTTTCTCTCAACGATCTTTCGCCGACAGACAATCTGAATTATCTCTCTTGTGAGAATCTTTCGATAATCGGAATGCAGCTTGAGGTGATCAATGCCTCGGCATACGATAATATCGGCATGATGTGGAACGACACGTGCGAATGGCTCGACGTCTCGCTGTGTCCGGCTCTCAAGGAACTGCATGCAAGGCGTGAAAGGACGGCAGACGGCACTGGTCCGAAGCTCAGGACCATTTATATGAGCGTTGAACAGATTGCTGCCGTAGGCATTTCTCTTACGGTCGACAAGTGCGACGGCACGCAGATAGTCAAGATGTAGTCATTTTTAATTTGATATTGATATGAAAGTAAAATTTTTCCTGATGATGTCCGCCGCAGCGCTGCTGGCGTCACTGACATCCTGCTCCGAGGAAGAGATCGGAAGCAGCATCAATGTTCTTGAGGTTGATCCTTCGGAACTCTCATTCGGCCCGAAGAGCGAGGAGGCCGTCATTTCCGTCACTACAGACGCCGCTTCGTGGAATTTTTCCGCCGACGGATGGATCAAGGCGACCAAGGGTGAAGACGGAACCTCTCTCATAGTTACCGTGTCTGACAATCCCGAGTATGAGGAGCGGACCGGAAAGATTCTCTTCACGGCCGGGAACGCCAATTCTGTCAGAGTGGACGTGTCTCAGGAAGCTCGCATCGTAAGCTCTCTGGAGCTGTCATCGGAGGCCGTCTCTTTCGGACCAGAGGGCGGAAGTGCGGAGATTACGGTCACTTCTGCAGAGGAGTGGACTGTCAGCGGATCGTCCGAGTGGTGTACCCTTTCTCCTTCCGAGGGAGTGAGCGGGGATGTCATCACCGTCACTGCTCAGGCCAACGACACCGAGGAGACCAGAACAGCTATGTTCAGAGTGACTTCCGGTACTGTGACCAAGACACTCACCGTGACGTTGACTCCGGTTCCGTTCATCGAGCTGGTAAGCCCGGAGGCGGACCAGCAGTTCGACTGCGCCGGGTATCGCTTCAACATTGTCCTCAGGACCAATCTCGATGCCGATGCCATAAGCATGTCCGTGACCGGCAATGAAGACGGCTGGCTGTCGGTGTCTTCGCAGGACGGCACTACCTATTCGGTGTCCGTGGCGGAAAACACTTCATATAAGGCACGTTCGGCATCCATATCCTTCAGTGCTGAGGGCGTGGACCCGGTTGCGGTCAATGTGGTCCAGTATAAGAAGCCGTATCTCGAGGTCGTTGAGCCGCAGAGCATGAGCTTTGACCTCGGCACTGACACTGAGGATGTTTCAGTGGTGATAAGGACCAACCTCACCAAGGAGCTCTCGCTCTATGTTTCCGACTGGATAAGTCAGAAAGGAGAGCCGCAGCTGGTGGAGAACGCTGACGGACTCACAGACTGCAGCTATACCTTCACGGTATCTGCCGCTTCAGGCAGCCGAGCCGGAGAGATCACTTTCTGGTATGAGCAGACGGAGGCATCCATAAGGGTTGAGCAGACGGGAGATGACGCCGTATTCGTGACCATACCTGACGCCGCTTTCCGTGAGAGCCTGCTGTTTCATGGCTACATTATGAGCGCCGACAGTGAAGAGGTGCAGCTTACGGCTGACGGACTCAACGCTACAATGCTTGATTGCCAATATGATACTCGAATCGAGTCTATTCAGGGCATCGAGGCCTTCACCAACCTGATGTCTATAAATCTCTCAAATCTCAACAGGCTCCGCGTGGTCGACATTTCCGGGCTGACTAAAGTGTCGTCGCTGACTATGGGCAACTGCGGCAGCACGGAGGAGATCATCCTCGGCGACAATCCGATTACGGACTTCAGCTATGGCTGGTATACGTCAGTCTATGCAGACGTCACGATTTCGTCAAGTTGTGTTGAGAATCTGAATGTTTCTGACCCTCAGGGCTTTTCTGATGAATGGCATGTGCTCGACGTCACAGGGTGCACTGCGCTCAAAACCATCAATTCGCAGCGCTTCAACTCCCTCACGATCTATGTGACGGCAGACCAGAAGGACTCGATCGTCAACACCGGCAACGGCGTCCTGACTGTGAAATAACCGCTGGTCCAGAAACGGATAAAATTTACCCGGCCTTGCTTCACGGAGAATGCAGAGGTCGGGTATCTCTTTTGTGAAATGTTGATTTTCAGCCTATTTCTCAGCGGAGAGATCGGGATTCGAACCCGAGATACGATTTTGTCGTATACACGCTTTCCAGGCGTGCCTCTTAAGCCACTCGAGCATCTCTCCTAAGCAGGGTGCAAATATAAAGATATTTTTTGATTTGCACCAACTTTTGTTACTCGGCTTTTGTCCGTCAGAGTCACTCGGCTTCTGCTCTGGTGAGCTCCATTGTCACATTGCCTTCGGCGTCGAGGACCTGAAGACGGTCTTCTGACACGCTTTTTACTGAAGCCGCGCTGTTGACGGCGTCGAGGACTTTGGACTCGAGTTCCATCATTGCCTCAGGTCCGGCCATCATCGTGGTGGCTACAGGGCCGAGGGTGAGCTTCTTGCCGTCGAGGGTGTAGCTGCCGTTCATGATGTTGCAGCCGGTATTGCCGTGGATGCGGCCTTCGGTGGCGTTAAATTCTATGAATGGGGCTGATTCCGAAAGAGAGTCAGCGACAGTGACAGGTGAGCCGGCCACTGACGTTATGTCCCATCTTCCGTTTACCTCCGGCTGTCCTCCGCATGATGAGAGGATGAAAAGTGCTGCTGCAGCAGCGATTGCAGAAAAAATGCTTTTCATTGCTGAAAGTTTTAAAGTTTACGGCGGCGTTTTCCCGCAAAAGCCAGACCAGAAGCGTACGGGTGACTTCAGAAAGAGATATTGCAGAGTACAAAATGCGGATGCCGTTGCCGTCTTACCTGAGATGGGGATAAAAAATTCCGGGGACACGATCTCTCGACCCTTCCCCGGAATATCTTGTTGTCAATCCAATATTTATGTTTAATCTTTGTCTTCTGTCACATATCCGGAGAAAACATTATGCGAACTCTGTGCCAAAGAAAAAAACCTGCGATGAAATTGTCGTTTCATGCCGAAAGATTAACTTTATGGAAAATTTGTGTCACGATGTTCGGAAAAGACATTCAGGAAAAAGAGAAGAGGTCTCTGGCTGCTGTGGCGACAGGCATATATGCGGCTCTCGCCGTGTTCTATTTTCTCCCGCCGGACATTCCCGGCAAGATCGCCCTGCCTGTTGCTCTCCTTGCCGCATTCTCTTTCAGGATACTTCCGTGGATGATGTGCCTCGCTCTCACCGCTTCGGCGCTCGGAGATTTCATGGGCGCATTCGACAATTTCATGGGGCAGATAGAGTTCTTCGCTTTGGCGCATCTGTGCCTTATCGTCTTCTTTGTTCACAGGTGGTTCCATGACAGGAACGCTTTTTCGCGGGCAGGCGGCCGACAGCCGGAGCACAGCCTGTGGCGGATCATCGTGATAGGGCTTGCCGTTCTGGCGGTGCTGGCCTCTGCGATAGTGGCGATAGTTGTTCATGTTCCTGCGGGAGTGGTGCGCGTGTGCGTGGCATTTTATGCGGTAGTCATCTGCATGATGCTGTTCTGCGCCCTGATCCAGAAGAGCCGAGCCTATGCGGCTGCGGCCATCCTGTTCGTATTTTCCGATGCGCTGATCGGCTGGAATGCCTTTGTCGGGCCTGTTCCCGGGGAAAGGTATCTCATAATGGTGCCGTATTATCTTGCCCAGCTGACATTCTTTCTAAGGGCGGCTCATGTCAGACTCTCATTTGCCTGATGCCGCCGTGGTTTCGGCCTTGCGGAGAATCTTTGGGAATGAGACGGCGAAAATGACGGTGCAGCAGATGGCTGCGGCGGCATCGGCGATTCCTTCGGCTGCAAATACTCCTTTCACTCCCCAGAAGCGAGGGAGGATGAAGGCGAGCGGCACGAGGAGAATCACCTTCCTGAGTAGGGCGATGAATACCGAGATCTTGGCCTGGCCGAGTGCTATAAAGGTGTTCTGGCAGGCCCGCTGGAGGCCGAAGATTGTCATGCCCGCAAGAAATACCGGCAGCATCTGTCTCACCGTGCTGATGAGCAGGGGGTCGGAGGTGAACATCGATGCCACGGCTGAAGGGAAGGCTATCATGGTCAGCATGACGGCGGCATTGAACGAGAACATGGTGATGAGGGCTGTCCTGAAGCATTCCCTTACTCTCGATGTGTCCCCGTGCCCGTAATTGTAGCTGATTATCGGCACTACTCCCTGCGCGAACCCGGTTATCGGCACACTGCCGAACTGCATGGCGCTCTGGAGAATGGCCAGCGTGCTCACATATATGTCCCCAAATCTTTTCAGGCTGCCGTTCAGGACGAAGCCGACGAGGCTTTCAGTGCAGGCCATTATGAAAGGGGAGATGCCCAGTCCGAGAATGGCGAGAAATATCCTCGCGTCGAGCCTCATGTAGCCCGTGGCAAGGTTGAGAGACGCCTTTTTCGAAAAGAGGAACGACAGCACCCAGGCCGCGCTGCAGGCCTGCGAGATGACCGTCGCTATTGCCGCGCCCTTCACTCCCATGTCCAGGCCGAAGATAAGCAGCGGGTCGAGGATGATGTTGAGGAATGCTCCTATCACTATCGAGAGCATGGCGATTCCCGGCCTGCCCTGAATGTTGATGAAAGTGTTGAGTCCCGTAGAGATCTGGACGAATATTGTCCCCGTAAGATATATCGAGAGATAGTCGGTCGCATAGCCGATGGTGTCTGCGGAAGCTCCTGTGAAAAGGAGTATCGGCTCCATGAAAACGTATGCGGCGGCGGAGGTGATGAGGGCGAAAAAAATGAGGAGGACAAAGCCGTTGCCGAGGATTCTCTCGGCCCGGTCTCTGTCCCCGTGTCCCAATGCCATCGCCGCAAGGGGGGCGCCGCCTCCGCTGACTATAGCTGAAAATGCTGAAATCAGGATGATCACCGATCCGGTGACTCCGACTCCTGCCAGCGCGTCCGTGCCTATCCCCGGGATATGGCCTATGTAAATGCGGTCGACGATGCTGTAGAGCAGGTTGACTATCTGAGCGGCCACGGCCGGCAGGGCCATCCTGAACACCAGGGGCAGCATCTTGTCCGTCCCCAGCCGCTCTTCATAGGCGTTGCCGGTCATTTCCCGCTTCATAGGCATTGAGCCCGTCATTTCTTGCTCAGGCTTCGCAGATAAGTTCCGTATGCATCCCAGTCGGTTATGGCTTTCCTTGCCACGCCGGACTCGATGGCTGCCCTGGCCACTGCTGTCGACACCCTCTCCATGAGCCTGCCGTCGAGAGCCTTCGGGATGATGTAGTCCGGCCCGAAGCTCAGGCTCTCTGCGTTGTAGGCTTTGAGCACATATTCAGGCACAGGCTCCTTGGCGAGCGAGGCTATGGCGTGTACCGCCGCGAGCTTCATCTCCTCGTTGATTTTTTTCGCCCTCGTGTCGAGCGCCCCTCTGAAGATGTACGGGAATCCGATGACATTGTTTACCTGATTCGGATAGTCGCTTCTTCCGGTCGCGATGAGAGCGTCCGGACGGGCCTCCCTCGCGTCCTCATAGCTGATTTCCGGGTAAGGGTTGGCAAGAGCCATGATTATCGGCCTCTCGGCCATCGTCCTGACCATCTCTTTCGTGAGCACCCCTGCCTTTGAGAAGCCGGCGAAGACGTCCGCTCCGGCGATGGCGTCCTTGAGAGTGTGGAGGTCGCGGGTCGTCACAAATCTCTTCTTCTGCGGGTTGAGGTCTGTCCTGTCGGCCCTGATCACGCCTTTGCTGTCGCACATGACGATGTTCTCCGGACGTATCCCGGCCTTGATGTAGAGGTCTGTGCAGGCTATGGCGGCCGCTCCGGCCCCGTTGACGACGAGCCTGATGTCCTCAGCCTTCTTCCCGGCGATTTCGAGCGCATTCAGCATGGCCGCCGAAGTGATGATGGCGGTCCCGTGCTGGTCATCGTGCATTACCGGGATGTCGAGCTCGTCCACCAGTCTCCTCTCTATCTCAAAGCATTCCGGAGCCTTGATGTCCTCAAGGTTGATTCCTCCGAAAGACGGTGCTATATTCTTGACGGTCCTGATGAATTCTTCCACGTCGGTCGTGTCCACCTCGATGTCGAAGGCGTCCACTCCTCCGAGAATCTTGAAGAGAAGGGCCTTGCCCTCCATTACTGGTTTTGCCGCAGCGGCTCCCCTGTTGCCGAGTCCGAGTATCGCTGTCCCGTTGGAGATGACGGCGACGAGATTGCCCTTGGCTGTATAATCGTAGGACGCATCCGGGTCGTCGGCTATCGCGAGGGTCGGGGCTGCCACTCCCGGTGTGTATGCAAGCGAGAGGTCTGCCTGCGTGTCAGTCGGTTTCGTCGGCCTTATGCCTATCTTTCCTGCGGGGAAGGCACTGTGATATTCAAGTGCCTGCTGATCAATTGAGTTCATGTTCGTTTCACTTAAAAAGCCGCAACATGTAATCAAAAAAAGTGCCGCAGGGATATACAGAAGCGGGAAATTGGCGCTTTGACGTCAGCGCTCTTCCCGAGACTCGTATCTGTCGAGAGCTTCCCGCATCTTTTCCCTGCCGATGTCGGAGATCTCTTCAGCCTTGGCATAGTCGGATATTGCCCCGAAGTCGTCGAAAGGCATGTTGACGAGGATGTCCGGAGAGGTTATTCTCAGCGCGAGCCTTGTGTTGACATGGTTCATCAGGCTGAATGTCCTTGACAGGACTGAGAAATAGTTGCTCTCCTCGTTGAGAAGCTCGTCCTGCTTATGCTCGTCGGCATCGAACATCTGCTTCATTCTCCTGTACCCTTCGTCTCTCGCGAGCACGAGCTTTTCCTTGAAACTCATGGTCTCGTTGTGCCATACGGAGTCCAGGACAGCCTTCGTGAGCTTGGAGCTGGCCTTGTTCCTGGCCTCTTTCTCGGCCTCATGCTCGGCGTCCTCGCGGATTATCCTGCGCACTCTGTCCACATCCACGTCGTTGACGTTGATGGCCACCATGATGTCGCCTTCCGTGCGGTCCACCCTGTCCATCGGCATCGTGTTGGCTATGCCTCCGTCAATGAGCGTCCGCCCAGCGTATTTTACTGGTCTGAAGAGAGACGGTATTGATATTGACGCCCTTATCGCATGGAACATGTCGCCTCTGTCGAACACTACTTCCTCTCCCGTATAGAAGTCGGTGGCTATCGCCTTGTACGGAATCTCGAGGTCTTCGATGTTGATGTCCGGCACAATCTCCCTGAGGGCGTTGATGACGCGGTCGCCGTTGACGAGGTGGTTCCTGCTGATGGACAGGTCCATGAGGGTAAATATCTTCCACGTGTCGAGCGAGAAGAGCCATTTCTTCACTTCCGGAAGTCTTCCGGCGGCATACATCCCTCCTATCAGGGAGCCTATTGACGTGCCGGCGACTGACGTGATTTCATAGCCTCTGTCCAGGAGTTCGTCTATTGCTCCGATGTAGGCGAAGCCTCTCGGCCCGCCGCTTGACAGCACAAGTGCGACTTTCTTTTTCATATCCGTTATTATGATGACTGTTTCTTCATTGCGGCTGCTGCTCCGTCTTCTCCCAGACATAGACCTTGTCCGAGCGGCGCAGCCTGCCTTCGCAGGACTCGAGCAGGGAGGCGTCCACAGGCACTGAGCACAGGCATCCCTTCCCGGCCTCGTCCACCGGCTTCAGGTCCACCCTTATCTCCGGCACTGTCATCTCCACGACCCCTGTGGTCGGTCCCATTATGAGAATCCTGTCTCCTGTCTTCAGCGAGGCCGACTCGATGAGTATCTCGGCTACGCCAATCTTCCCGAACCAGTTGGTCACCTTGCCGCTGTACACTTTCTTCCTTGTGGCCCTGCTTCCGTACACGTCGCTCCATTCACCGAGCCTTGCTCCCATATAGTAGCCGTCCCAGAAGCCCCGGTTGAACACTTCCGCAAGCTCTTCCTTGAGAGAGGCGGCGAACTCGGGGGTGTAGGAGCCTTCGCACACGGCGTCGGCGGCCCTTCGGTAGCATGATACGGTCCTCTTGACGTATTCGGCCGACCGCGCCCTTCCCTCGATCTTGAACACGGTGACCCCGGCATCGATGATCTTGTCCATGAATTCTATGGTACACAGGTCTTTCGGCGACATGATGTATTTGTTGTCAACCACGAGGCTGTTGCCGGTCTCGAGGTCTGTCACCTCATAGCCCCTTCGGCATATCTGATAGCAGGCGCCCCTGTTGGCCGAGGCCCCGTATTCGTGCAGGCTCAGGTAGCATTTGCCGGAAATTGCCATGCAGAGGGCCCCGTGGGCGAACATCTCTATCTCGACAGTCCTTCCTGAAGGGCCTTTGATGCCTTCGCGGATGATGCCCTCGTGAATCTCCCTGACCTGGTGAAGGTCGAGCTCTCTCGCGAGGACGATGACGTCTGCAAACCGGGAGTAGAATCTCAGGGACTCCAGGTTGGATATGCTGAGCTGAGTGGATATGTGTACCTCCATCCCGATTTCGCGGGCATAGGCTATCGCCGCCATGTCCGAAGCTATCACGGCAGTCACTCCCGCTTCCTTCGCCGCGTCCAGAGTCAGCCTCATGTCCTCGAGGTCGGAGTTGTAGAGCACGATGTTGAGAGTGAGGTATGACTTCACCCCGTGTTCCCGGCATATCCGGCATATCTCCTTCAGGTCGGACATCTTGAAGTTGTTGGCGGAGTGGGATCTCATGTTCAGCTTCTCGACGCCGAAGTAGACGGAGTCCGCGCCGCCCTGTATCGCCGCATGGAGGCACTCGAAATTGCCTGCCGGGGCCATTATCTCAAGTTCTTCCGCTTTCATCTGTTCCTCCCGAGAAGTCTGTCGGCGTATCTGTGGAGCATCTCGTACCGCACCTTGCCGAGGCCGATGAGCCCGGCGCTCTCCATTGCGGCCGCGTGCAGCCTTATTATCTCGTATTTTGCGTCCTCGTCCACTCCGAGGGCTTCGTAGATTTCCTTCACCTTTCTTATCTTGAGCTCTCTGTCTCGCTCATTGGCCACAGGCATCTCCATTGCCTTGAGAAGGGCCGTTCTTCCGTATTCAGGGGCGACTGCTTCCGAGGCTTCCATCTCGCCTCCCTTCTCAAGCGCCCGCGTGAGAAGCCAGGTCTTCTTGCCGTTGACTATGTCTCCGCCTATCTTCTTGCCGAATACGGACTGGTCGCCGAACGTGTCGAGATAGTCGTCCGTGATCTGGAACGCGAGGCCGAGACTGTGGCCGAAGTCGTACAGATAGTCGCACGCCCTCGCGTCAGCCCCCGCTATGAGGGCTCCCGTCTTGGCGGCGCAGGCTATGAGCACTGCGGTCTTGCAGCCGATCATCTCCATGTATCTCTCCATGCTGACTTCCTTCTCAGTCTCGAAATCCATGTCGAGCTGCTGCCCCTCGCACACCTGTGCCGCCGTCTTCGTGAAGAGGCAGAGCACTTGCGGCAGCACCTGAGGCGGCGCCATCGATATCCTTCTGCAGCTGTCTATGCACATGACGTCTCCTGAGAGGATGGCAGTGTTTCCGTTCCATTTGGTCGCCACGGTCGGCATCCCGCGCCTCATGTCTGCCCTGTCCATTATGTCGTCATGGATGAGGGTGAAGCTGTGGAACACCTCGAGTGCGGCTGCCGGCTGGAGTATCTCGTCGGTGAAGCCGTCCTTGAACAGCGAATAGGTAAGCAGGCACAGTCTCGGACGTATCCTCTTGCCTCCGATGCCGATCATGTATCTCAAAGGGTCATAGAGCCCCGCCGGTGCGGCGGGAAAATCCAAATTGTCGAGCAACTCGCTGAGAGCGTCTTCGATCTGGGCTTCGTTCATCATAAGCTTAGTGTCAATTTGTCAATTTTATCTCAGAAACAGCAAATATACGCAGAAGCCGAGAGCAATGCAAACTCGTTTGCAATTGCCGAGGCGCAACAGTATAAATGGCCGTCAGGCCAAATATACGCAGAAGCCGAGAGCAATGCAAGCCCGCTTGCATTGCCGAGGCGCAACAGTATAAATGGCCGTCAGGCCAAATATACGCAGAAGCCGAGAGCAATGCACGCCCGCTTGCATTGCCGAGACTTGCCGAGTCGCAGGCAGTATGAAATAAGAACGGCCGCCGTCATCCGTATTTTGGATTTAAAGACTATATTTGCGGCAGAATGAGCATAATGAATAAGGCAACAGTAGTCAAACATACGGGAAGCCATTACCTCCTCACCCGGCTCCCGCAGTGGAGCCTCTTTCCCGCCGTACTGCGCGGAAAGATAAGGCTCAAGGGCAGTTCGTCCACCAATCCTGTGGCGGTGGGCGATGAGGTGACTTATGAGTTCGAGTCTTCAGACGCGTCCGCCATGCCGACTCCGGAAAATCCGGCGGTCATACGTGAGGTGCTCCCGCGCAGGAACTACATGATACGGCGCTCTACCAATCTGTCGCGTCAGTCGCACGTGATAGCGGCCAATCTCGACAGGGCGTTCATCGTGGTGACGATGGATTTTCCGCAGGTCAAGCTGCCGTTTCTCGACAGGCTGCTCGTGACTTGCGAGGTGTATGGCATTCCCGCAGTAATAGTGGTGAACAAGGTCGACCTCTGCACCTCTCCTGAGCTCAGGCGGAGGCTTGAGGAATTCCGCGCCGTCTATTCCGGGGCGGGGTACGGGGTGATGGAGGTGTCTGCTCTCACGGGGGAGGGGGTGGATGCCCTGAGGGAAGCCTGCCGGGACAGACTCTCTCTCTTTTCCGGAGTGTCAGGAGTCGGCAAGTCCTCCCTGATAAAGGCTCTTGATCCTTCGCTCGATCCCAAGACGGGAGAGATCTCCGAGGCGCATCTGCAGGGGAAGCATACCACCACGTTCTATGAGATGTACCGGCTGGCTTCCGGCGGCTGCATAATCGACACTCCCGGAATACGCGGCTTCGGACTTGTGGATCTTTCGAGAGAAGAGATCGCGCTGTATTTCCCCGAGATGCTGAAGGCGGCGTCAGGATGCAGATTCACTCCGTGTACGCATACTCACGAGCCCGGATGTGCGGTCAAGGCGGCAGTCGAGGCCGGGGAGATCAGCCTCAGCAGATACGAATCCTACCTCGGGATGCTTGACGAGGAGGGAAAATACAGATAGATTGAATTTGACACAGACAGATGGAACTTGACATTGACAGATGGGACTTAACTCTGACATAATGAAACTGGCCGTGCCGAGCATTCTCGCCAATGTGACTGTGCCTCTGGTGGGAATCGTGGACATGGCTGTGGCCGGGCATCTCGGCGATACGGGAGCGGCCTCTTCCGCCGCGCTTATAGGCGGAATCGCCATCGGCACTATGCTTTTCGACCTGATGTACTGGGTCTTCGGCTTTCTGAGAGTGGGCACCGGCGGCCTCGCGGCACAGGCCTGCGGGCGGCTGGACATAAAGGAGGCGGCATCCATACTTCTGCGGGCGCTTGGGCTTGCCCTGCTCTGTGCCCTGCTTCTGGTCGCGGTGCAGAGGCTTTTCCTCAAGGGCGCATTCCTCTTTGTCGACTGCAGCGCCGAGACGGAGCTTCTGGCCACGAGATATATCCTGATAAGAATATGGGCAGCGCCGGCGACTCTGAGCCTTATGGCCTTCAAGGGCTGGTTCATAGGAATGCAGGACGGCCTGAGTCCTATGATAACGGACATCACGGTCAACGCGATAAACGCATTCATGAGCATCGCCCTTGCGTCAGGGCTCAACTGGGGGCCGCTCAGTTTTGAGGGCATGGGCTTTGACGGCATAGCATTGGGCACTGTCATAGCGCAGTACTCCGGTCTGCTCTGCGCCCTGATCCTGCTGTGGTCCCGCTATCGCCGCACGGTGTTCGGGAAGATCCGTCTCCGCGACATCTCCCCTGTGCCGGAAAACGGATTCCTTTCCTTCTTCGGCATGAATCTGGACCTCATCATCAGATCTCTCTGCCTGATAGGCATATACATAGGGTTTACGGTGCTGTCTGCCCGTCATGGGGACGTGCTCCTCGCGACGGCCTCGCTGCTGATGAAGCTGATGATGCTGTTCTCCTATCTGATCGACGGATTTGCCTATGCCGGGGAGGCTCTCACGGGCAAGTGCATAGGAGAACGCGATCCGTTTTCCCTGCATAAGACGGTCAGCTGCGTCTCCATGTGGAGCCTCGTGGTCACCGTTTTCTCGGTGACTGTCTATTCGGCCGCCACTGTGCCGATGGTCAGGGCGATGACTACTGACCCTGAAGTGATAGAGATGTCCGCGAACTTCGCTCCGTGGCTGATATTCATGCCGGTATTCGGCTGTATGGCGTTCACTTGGGACGGGATATATATCGGGGCCACACAGTCAGGGCCTCTGAGAAACTCCATGCTTCTGTCGATGGCCGTATTCTTCGCCGCATATTTCATCTATGTCGCCATTGCCGGCGGCTCTTCCGACCCGGTGTCCGAAGGGATGACCGCCCTTCACGGACTGTTTCTCGGCTACATGGCGCATCTTCTGGTGCGTGCCCTATATCTCCGGATCGGGTTTCAGAGATATGTGCTTTCAAAGGCCTCCATTTTCTGACGGAGATCTCGCCGGCATGGCTTACGGAGGCTGCGGCCGGGTCCGATCTCATATTTTAAAGAATATCTGAAGAATGAGTCTATATAACTTCTACAGGATAAGCAGGTCTTCCGAGACGAAGATTCCGAAGGAGATGGTCGACGCCACATATCGCAGGCTGAGGGTCAGGACTTTCTGGGGAGCTACGGTCGCATACAGCCTGTATTATGTGTGCCGACTGAGCCTCAGCGTGGTCAAGCAGCCCCTTATAGACGGTGAGGTGTTCACGGCGGGGCAGCTCGGCATCATCGGGTCTTCCCTCCTGTTCGTCTATGCCGTGGGCAAGTTCATGAACGGCTTTATCGCCGACTACTGCAACATAAGGCGTTTCATGGCCACAGGACTTCTGGTGTCGGCCGCAGTCAATCTCCTGATGGGACTTCTGGGCGTCTTCCACGGCGCTTCAGGCATGGCTTCTGCCGTGTTCTTCATCTGTTTCGCGGCGCTCTGGGGGGTTAACGGATGGGTGCAGTCCATGGGTTCTCCACCGGGCATCATCAGCCTTTCCCGCTGGTTCCCCCTGTCGAAACGGGGCACCTACTACAGCTTCTTCAGCTCGAGTCCGTATCTTGGCGAGTTCCTTTCATTCATAATCGTCGGCCTCGTGGTAGGTGCGTTCGGATGGCAGTACGGCTTCTTCTTCGCCTCCGCTGCGGGGCTTCTCGGAGTGGCCATCATCCTCTTTTTTGTCAGTGACACTCCTGAGAGCAAGGGCCTCCCGTCCGTACAGGAGCTTTCCGGGGAGCAGATGAGGAAGGAGGACGGGATGAAGACTTCGGAGATCCAGAAGAGCGTGCTCAGGCATCCGGGCATCTGGATTATCGCTGCCTCGAGCGCATTCGTATATATCGCCAAATACGCCATAGCCGGATGGGGCGTGCTCTTCCTCCAGAAGGAGAAGGGGTTTACGCTTGAGTCGGCCACGCAGATAATAGCCTTCTCGGCCGCTTTCGGAGTGCTCGGGACTGTCCTCGCCGGATGGCTTTCCGACAAGGTGTTCAGGGGCAGCAGGATCACTCCCGCCGTCATATCCGGCCTGCTGAGCTTCATGTCTTTCGCCCTTTTCCTGTTTGCAGGGGGCGGCTATCTGCTCAACATCGTTTTCGTGTCGGCATTCAGTCTTGCCGTCGGCGTTCTGTACTGCATAGTGGCAGGAGTCATGGCGATGGACATCGTGCCGAGGAAGGCCACGGGGGCGGCGCTGGGGATAGTCGGCATCTCAAGCTATGTGGCCGCCGGGATTCAGGACATCGTCAGCGGATATCTCATCCAGGGCTATACGACGGATGCGGCGGATATGAGCGAGGCCGTCTACGACTTCACTCCCGTTTCGCTCTTCTGGCTTTTCGCGATGCTCGTCGCCTTTGTTCTCCCGGTCGTCAGCTGGAAGAGGATGAAAAAGGAATAATTGTCTACATTTATAAAAAAGACAGCGACCATGAGACTTGAAATGACCATCAGCTATCGTACCGAGTGGGGGCAGTCACTTTTCCTCAGGTGCGGAGACAGACTTTATCCCTTGGAATACAGGCCCGGAGACAAGTGGGTCGGAGCGATTGACCGGCTGACGCCGGGACAGACTCTCGAATATCGTTATGAGGTGCATCGGAACGGCCTCTGCGAGAGGACCGAGTGGGAGTCTCACCGGCTTACGCTGCCTTCCGACCGGGGAGTGAAGAGCTTTGAGGTGACGGACTGGTGGTCCGATGTCCCGCAGGATCTGCCTCTGCATTCGGCGCCGTTCCGCAGCGGAGTGTTCTCTGTCGAGCCGGGACGGGCATGGAGAGCCGCCGGGACGGCAGTTCCGGTGTTTTCGCTGAGGTCGGAGCAGGGCTTCGGAATAGGGGAGTTCAATGATCTTAAGGCTCTTGTGGACTGGGCCGCCGCGACGGGGCAGAAAGTTATCCAGCTCCTGCCTGTGAACGACACCACCATGACGGGCACATGGGAGGATTCCTATCCGTACAACGCCAATTCGAGCTTCGCCCTGCATCCGCAGTTTGTGCATCTTCCGGCTGCCGGCGTGGCTGAGGACGAGGAATATCTGAGGCTGAGGGACGAGCTCAACTCTCTTCCGGAGGTGGATTATGAGAGGGTCAACAACGAGAAGCGGAGGCTTCTGCGCAAGACTTTCGCCTCAAACGGCAAGAGGACGCTGTCTTCAAAGGGCTACAGGGAGTTTCTGGAGCACAGCCGCTTCTGGCTGCTTCCGTATGCCGCGTTCTGTACGCTGAGGGAGAGGTTCGGCACTGCCGACTTCACGCTCTGGAAAACTCCGGAGAAGGATTACTCCGTCTATGACGAGGCTCTGGCTGAGGAGCTTGCCTCCACCTGCGGCAAGGAGCTCGACTTCCATTGCTTCGTACAGTATCATCTTCATCTCCAGCTGCTTGAGGCGAGAGACTATGCCCATTCCAAAGGCGTGATATTCAAGGGAGATCTTCCAATAGGCGTGAGCCGCACGAGCGCCGACGCATGGGTGGAGAGCCGGCTTTTCCATCTCGATTCTCAGGCTGGTGCTCCGCCTGACGCATTCTCCGCACAGGGCCAGAACTGGGGATTCCCGACCTATGACTGGGAGGAGATGTCTAAAGACGGCTACGCATGGTGGAAGTCGCGTCTGAGCTGCATGTCCGAGTATTTTGATGCGTTCAGGATAGACCATGTGCTCGGCTTCTTCCGCATCTGGGAGATTCCGATGTCGGCCGTTCACGGTATTCTGGGGCATTTCAGTCCGGCCCTTCCGTATTCTTCCGAGGAGCTCGGGCGTCTCGGCTTCGACATGGCCGATCCCCGCTATTCCTGTCCGTGTCTTGACGACAGGCACATCTCCGGCGTGTTCGGCGACCTTGCGGATGAGGCGAAGAGCCGCTTCATTGCGGACGGCCGTCTTAAGAGCGCGTATTCGACTCAGAGGAAGGTGCTTGAGAAGCTGAGGGGAAATGAGCCCGACACCGTGCGTCTGAGAGAGGGGCTGATGGGTATTCTTGATGACGTGCTCTTTGTCGAGGATCCGCGCCGAAGGGGATATTGGCATCCGCGCATCGCAGCCCAGTACACCGGAGCATACGGAAGTCTGGACGAGTATCGCCGCCGCGCCTTCGACAGACTTTATGACGACTTTTTCTATCACAGGCACAACGCCTTCTGGAAGGAGTCCGCGATGAGGAAGCTGCCGTCTCTGCTTACCGCCACGGGAATGCTGGCGTGCGGGGAAGACCTCGGCATGATTCCGGACTGTGTGCCTGACGTGATGCGTGAGTACAGCATACTTTCTCTGGAGATACAGCGTATGCCTAAGAATCCGCGTGAGACCTTCGCCTCCACATGGAATTATCCGTATTATTCTGTGTGTACGACCTCTACTCACGACATGACGCCGATAAGGGCATGGTGGGAGGAGGACAGGGCGGTGACCGCCCGCTTCTGGCATGAGGTGCTCGGGGGGCAGGGGGACGCCCCGTGGTTCTGCGAGCCGTGGATCTGCCGCCGGATAGTGGAAATGCATCTGGAGTCTCCGTCCATGCTTGCGATTCTGCCTCTTCAGGACTGGCTGTCGATGGACGGGGACATAAGGCTTGAGGACCCTTCAAAGGAAAGGATCAACATTCCTGCCGTCTCTCGCTACTACTGGCGCTACAGGATGCACCTGACACTGGAGTCTCTGCTCGGCCAGACCGGCTTCAACTCGGCGCTCAGAGACATGATTCTCAGCTCCGGCCGGGCGGACTAACGGCCTTCAAGCCACTGGAGAAAGTCGTCTGTCCTGGCGCGGCTGACTATCATGTCGAAGGAGGTGCGCGGGGAGGACTCGATCTTGAGCCGGCTTCCGATCTTGGCTATGCTTGATATGGCCGACATGGATATGATGCAGTTGCGCGAGATGCGGAAGAAGGTCTCCGGGTCGAGCCATTCCATCGAGACGTCCAGAGAGAAGTCGGCCACATATTTCTTCCCGCCGGAAGTGACGATGAAAGTCGATTTGTCTTCCGAGAAGAAGAAAGCTATGTCATCGGTCCTTATCGGTACGATGGTGTCGTTGATCTTCACGAGAAATCTCTCCTTGAAGCGTCTGCGCCGTCCTTCGCCGTCCTGCCGCCCGTCTTCTGCCCGGCCTTTTCCCGATGCGATTCTTCCCATGCATCTTTCCACGGCCCTGCGCAGGTCGGCGGTGGATATTGGCTTGAGAAGATAGTCGATGCTCTCGACCTCAAAGGCCTTGACCGCGTAACTGTCGTATGCGGTCGTCATTATCACCTGTGCCTTGACGTCGCTCTGTCTGAAAATCTCGAAGCAGTTGCCGTCGGACAGCTCGACGTCCATGAAGATTATGTCGGCTCTGTTGTCCGGATTCCGCAGCCATTCCAGGGTTTCTGTCACCGAGCCGGTCTCTCCGGCTATCTTCACCTCCGGATAAAGCCCGGTGAGGGCGTTGGCGAGGCTTCTTCTGGCCATCGCCTCGTCTTCCACGATAAGTATGTTCAGGTAGCTCATGGTCATCAGTCTTCTTTGTCTATCAGTGGTATCGTCACGCTGAACCCGCTTCCGTCCGAGTGTACCTCCACATCTTTCCCGCAGAGGTCATGGTACTGTCTCTTGAGGTAGTTCAGCCCTACTTTCGTGGACTCTCCTCCGGTGATCTTCGGTCTTAGGCCGTTGCTCACCGTCAGACTGTTCCCGTCGGAGGTTATCCTTATCATCAGGGGCTCGGGACCGCCCACTATGTTGTGTTTTATGGCGTTTTCAATCAGCATCTGCACCGAGCAGGGTATGACCTGCTTCTTTGCCTGAGTCTCTTCGGAAAGGCCGCCGACTATCCTGAATCCGTCCTGGAATCTCTCCTTGAGCAGGTCGACGTACATGTCTACGAACGTCATCTCGTCCTTCAGCGGCACCGTCCTCTCGTCCTTGCGCAGCATATACCTGTATATCCCGGCCAGCTTGTGGATGTAGGCGCTGGCGTGCTCCGTCTGCCCGTCGCGCACGAGGCAGTCGAGGATGTTGAGGGAGTTGAAGAGGAAATGGGGATTGACCTGCTGACGGAGCTTCGCATACTGGAATTCCGCCTGATTGGCCTTGCTCCGCTCGGTGTACATGGCCTCGCGGATGGACAGGGCGTAGTCAGTCATATATATGATGGAGCAGAAGATCATCTCTATGGCGGTCACCGCGATGAACAGCCGGGAGAAGCGTTCGAAGTCGAATTGTCTGAACGGGCCGAACGGAAGGTTGAGCTCCGCCGCGATGGCGATGCCGCAGGACATCAGCAGTACCGAGAGCGCTATGAGCACGGTCTTGGCGACCGTGCTCCATCCCGTGCATCTCTTTCTGACATAGCGGATGAGCAGGACCGTTATGCAGAGCATCATGATGATGCTGCCGGATTTGGAGCCGAGGAAGCTGATGGTGTACAGCAGGCTGTCTCCGTCATAGACGTCGCCGGAGAATGACAGGGTGAGCAGCGTGCGGAAAATGAGGATCACGCCGATGGCCGCGGCGAGCCAGATCACGTGCTCTTTGCCGATATTGTTTCTGGGGGGGGCGGATATTGAGCCCTCAGATGCGGTCTGAGTCCGTCTGAACATGCCGAGGAAGCCGTAGACTCCCCAGCCGAGCAGCTCAGTGGTGATGAAAGTTGAGGCCGCATGGGTCAGAAGCTCCGAATCCGTGAACATGGAGATCAGCTTCGCCCCGTAGACTCCGAGCATATAGCCCACCAGATTGACCAGGATGACGCTTGCCGCAATGAGCTCCATCTTCGCCTTCCTTCCGACGCAGATAAGGACCACCATCGAGACTGTGAGCAGCGTCAGCCACAGCTCGTCCATGACTCCCGCAAAGCGGCAGGCGACGGCCACCGCGATGTGGAGCAGGGCGAACCCGTGAATCAGGTATCCTGTACTTATCGTTCTCGCTGCTTTCATATCGGCGCTGATATTCGTTTCAAAGTTATGATTTTTCATCGCAGGAACAAAAAAATCCGTTTGTCTTCATCCCGCAAAAATTACCGCTCATCTCATTCATCCTCCCGTTCGTCTCCTCATAATTTTCTCTCAAGACCTTAATCTATACTTTTACGAGACCACACGATTGATGACACTGCAATAATGAAGAAACCGAAATTGTCTTTCTGGCAGATCTGGAACCTGAGCTTCGGTTTTCTCGGGGTGCAGATAGGATATTCTCTGCAGAATTCCAACACCTCGTCGATTTTCGAGTCTCTGGGGGCCGACGTCAGCCATCTCAGTTATTTCTGGCTTGCCGCGCCTCTCGCCGGCATGGTCATTCAGCCCATCATAGGCATGTTCTCGGATGGGACCTGGACCAGGTTCGGCCGACGTATTCCGTACATTCTCGGCGGGGCCGTCATCTCGACCATAGCCCTGCTCCTGATGCCGAACTGTCCGGTGCTTCTGGCGATAGCTCCTCTTGCGATGGGCGCGTTCATCCTCCTTTTCATGGACCTCTCCTTCAATGTGACCATGCAGCCGTTCCGCGCCCTCGTGGCGGACATGCTTGATGATTCGCAGAAGACCGAGGGATATGTGGTCCAGACTTTCCTCATCAATCTCGGGGCCGTGATCGGGGCGTTCCTGCCTCTCGTGATGACATGGCTCGGGGTGTCCGACGAGACTGTGCCGGGGCAGGTCTCGAAGCACATCGCCTATTCGTATTATGCCGGCGGAGTTATCCTGCTTCTGACGGTGCTCGTCACAGTGTTCAAGACAAAGGAATATCCTCCGAAGGAATTTGCCGAATATAACGGTCTCCCGTATGACGAAGCCGGCTCCGGCTGCCGGACAGCGGAAAATGAAAACGCAGCTGCTGCCGGAAAGTCTGCCGTCATGGAGAAGAAACCGGGCTTCCTCTCCCTCATGAGGAATATCCCGAAGGTGATGCTTCAGCTCGGAGTGACGCAGTTCTTCTCATGGGCCGCCCTCTTCCTCATGTGGACATACCTCAAGCCTGCCATCACCGGCATCGTCACCGATCCGTCCACGGGCGAGGTCCTTTCGGACGGCGCGACCCAGACCTGGGTCGGAGTGCTCAACGGCATCTATCCGATACCGGCCTGCATCGTCTCCATCTTCCTCAGCCGCATAGCCGCGCGCTATGGCAACAAGGCCGTCTACGCCGCCTGCCTTCTCTGCGGGGCTCTCGGCTTCGGAGGCCTGCTGCTTGTCCACAACCAGTATCTGATGATGCTTCCGATGGTTGGCATAGGCATTGCCTGGGCCGGCATCCTCGCCATGCCTTATTCCATCCTCTCCCGCGACGTGCAGGCTGCCAGCATGGGAGCATACATGGGCATATTCAATTTCACTATAACCATACCACAGATAGTCATAGGCCTCACTGGCGGCCTCATAGTCAAATGGATCTTCGGCTCGCAGGCCGTCTGGATGCTCGCCCTCGCGGGAGTGTTCATGCTGCTGGCCGCAGTGTCCACCGCTTTTGTGGGTAGAGGCGAAAAATCCTGAAAACCATATAATTATTAACAATCAACACATTCCTATGAACAGAATTTTATCCTTATTTGCGGGGCTGATGCTCTTCTGCATCTTCACTCCGCCGGTATCCGCTCAAAGCGGGTATGAGGTAAAAGGCGTTGTCGTGGACGAGGCAGGACCTGTCATCGCTGCGACTGTACTGGAACAGGGGACTACCAACGGTGCTTCCACCGACATGGACGGAGGCTTCACGCTTACCGTCTCCTCTCCTGACGCCATTGTAGAGATTAGCTGCATCGGCTACAAGACCGTAACCTATGCGGCAAACGCCCTTCCGGGGCAGATTATCCTGGAAGAAGACGCCCTTTTCCTCGACGATGCAGTCGTAATCGGCTACGGTTCATTGAGCAAGAAGGAGTTGTCAAGTTCCATAGTCCAGGTCAATTCCGAGCAGTTCTTCAAGGGCGGAATGAACAATCCTATGGAGATGCTTTCAGGAAAGGTTGCCGGACTCAACGTCAACACGACGGCTGCGGCAAACCCTAACGGCTCATCCAATCTCCAGATCCGCGGTGCAACATCCATTTCCGCATCCAACAGCCCTCTCATCGTAATCGACGGTGTAGTGGGCGGAGACATCCGCAACATTGCAGCGCAGGACATCGCATCCATGACAGTGCTCAAGGATGCCGCTTCGGCAGCAATCTACGGAACACGTGGCGCAAACGGCGTGATTCTCATCACTACCCGCAAGGGATCGGGCGGAGAGGCCGGCACGGCACGCGTGACATACGACAGTTATTTTGCAGTGAATGTGGCAAAGCCTCATCCGGAAGTCCTCTCTCCGGAGGAGTTCAGACGTTCCCGCAGGGGAAATGACTATGGCTATGAAACCGACTGGTACTCGCTCATCATGAGGGATTTCTCATACGACAACAACCAGTATCTCGCCATCGACGGCTCCACGAAGAACGGTTCCTACAACGCTTCCATCAACTACAAGAACGCCACAGGTCTTGACATGAAGAGTTCCCGCGAGGAATTCGGCGCACGTCTTGCAGTCGAGCAGCGGGCACTTGACAACAGGCTCCAGTTCAACTTCTCATTGAACGGACGCCGTGTCAATGAAGTGTACGGGGAAGACGGCCTTTTCGATACGGCACTCAACATGAACCCTACCATGCCGGTCTACAACGAGGACGGGACATTCTATCAGCCGACTTCGCCGACAGGAGCGGAAAACCCTGTGGCCGAACTCACTCAAAACAACAACAACGGTCAGCGCATGTACGTGCTCGGCACTGCCGAACTGAAATGGAACATCTGGAACAACGATGTCCACAACATCAGTTCTTCGGTAAGTTACTCCCTGCACTACAATGACTACAAGACCAACTACTACACTCCTTCGACCGCTGCAGAATCATTCTGGAACGGATATGACGGACGTGCGGAAATCAGGTATCAGAAATGGTACACAAACAGGGTGGAATGGCTGCTCAACTATGCCATGTATCTTGACAACCACAGCCTCCAGTTCGTGGGAGGATATTCCTGGGAGGATTCAGTATGGGAACAGGTTTGCGCAGGCAACAGTGATTTCGCATACAACAACCTTCTCTGGCATTCGATAGGCAGCGGTTCTTATCTGCAGGACGGACGTGCCACGATGTATTCCGGCAAGTCGCTTTCGAAACTCGTGGGCGTGTTCGCACGTGTCAACTACAACTGGAAAGACCTCATCATGGCTTCCGCATCAATCCGTTATGAAGGTTCGACCAAGTTCGGTGCAAACCACAAGTACGGCGCATTCCCGTCGGCTTCCGTGGCATGGGAAATGGCCAACATGCCTTTCCTGGAGAACCACAAGGACATCGTGCAGAGCCTCAAGCCACGTGTTTCATACGGTGTTACAGGACGTTCTGACTTCGACGCATACCAGTCCCTCGCTACATACAGTGCGAACGGAAACAATTATTTCTTCAACGGGCAGTGGGTTACAGGCTATCAGCCGTCCGTCAACGCAAACCCTAACCTCGGATGGGAGAAATTGGTCAGCGTGAATGTGGGCTTGGACTTCATGTTCCTGAACAGCAGGTTGAGAGGTTCCGTCGACTGGTTCAACAGGCAGTCACAGGATTTGCTCTACAACTACAACGCCCCTCAGCCTCCATATGTATATTCCACGATTCTCGTGAATGTGGGTACTACCACCAACTCCGGTGTTGAAATTTCCCTCGAAGGTGACGTGTTCAAGGGAACGAAGGTGGAGTGGACGACAGGAATCAACTATTCATACGGCACTACAAAACTCTCCAAACTTTCCAACGACATCTACAAGGCTTCCTACATCGACCTTTATCAGAAGCCGGGCGTCGGCACGACAGAATATTTCTTCCGTGTGCAGGAAGGCAGCAAGGTAGGCCAGTTCTACGGATATGAATATGCAGGCGTTGACGAGAACGGTGACATGCTCATCTACGACAACGACGGCAACAAGGTGTCACAGGCAGTCGCCGACCCGTCATACAAACGCTATATCGGAAGCGGAACACCTGAACACTTCCTTTCATGGAGCAACACCCTCAGGTGGAAGAACTGGGATCTCAATGTCTTCTTCCGCGGCGCATTCGGGTTTGACATCTTCAACATGCGCAAATACGGAATGGGACTCAAGGGCTGCGGTACCGACAATGTGCTTCGCACTGCCTATACCGACGACGCTGAAGTAACCACCGGAGGCGGAGTCATCACCTCCTATTTCCTTGAGCCGGGAGACTATTTCAAACTTGAAAACCTCACTCTCGGATACAATTTCAGACCGAAGAACAGCAAACTTCTCAACAACCTGAGAGTCTATCTGTCTGCAAAGAACGTGTTTACGCTGACAAAATACAGCGGGAATGACCCTTCAATCGTTTCCGTGACAGGTCTTGAGCCGGGCGTGGACGTGTCGAGCGCATATCCTACCGCAACTCAGATAAGTCTCGGAGTGACCTTGAGTTTCAACTAATGCCGAAAAACAATGAAAACGATGAAACATAAAATATTCAACTGGCTTGTACTCCCTCTGTCATGCCTCGGCCTTTCGGCCTGCTTCAATCTTGATGAGGAGGTGTTCGACAGGGTGGACCGTGATATCTACTATCAGGATGAGACAAGCATTCAGGGTGCGGTTGCCTCGATTTACAACACGGCAGCACGCAGTTATGCCGAATATTTCTGGTATCTGCAGGAATTTTCCGCCGACCAGATAGCATGGAGAAGCTGGAACGGAGGCATGTGGGGCTATGATGACGGTGCAAAGTACGTGATTTCCACCCATAACTGGAACTCCGAATCCCTGATTATCCGTCAGGCTTGGGAGAACGCTTGGACCACAATCGGTCTCTGCAACACGGTTGTGGAAGACTTGCGCAACATTGACCCGGCTGACCTCCTGATGACTCAGGATGCGGTTGACACTTACATTGCGGAAGTCCGCACACTGCGTGCCTGGGCATACTACAACATCTTTGAAATCTGGGGAGGTGCACTTCCTCTGAACATTTCCACCGACGGGGAAATTCCGCCGACGGCAGACCCGGACTTCAACACAAGCTGCAACAAGATTTACGAGTTCATATCTACAGAACTGGATGAAAGTTGGGCTGCCCTTCCGCAAAATGAAGTCAACAGGATGAACCAGGCGGCAAACCGTATGATAAAGGCCCGTCTTCTTCTGAACAGCGGCATCTTCACCGGAACTGAAAGGTTCACCGAGTGCGAAACCCTCTGCGACGAAATTCTCGGCGGAACATACGGTACATACAGCCTTGCTGACGATTACAGGGACATATATTCCATGAACAATACCGAATGCCCAGAAGTCATCATGGCTTTTGCCTGCGAAGTCGGCCAACTGAATCTCGGATGGATGAGGGTGACAATGCTCCCTTATAACATTTGGGACTATTTCGGCGGCACGTATTCCCAGAGCCCGTGGAATTGCTGCTGCCTTGCACCGTCGTACGACAATACGGCATACAACGACTATGAAAATTCTCACTGCTTCCTTGAAGCTCCTTACAACCACAGGCTCGGCGCAGTCTATGCAAGATTCGACGACAGGGACATCCGCAAGCAGAATTTCACTGTTGACAGCAACAACGAATGGCACGGACAGTTCTTCATCGGGGAAATGAGGGCGAATTTCGGTACGGGAGACCCTCTTGAGGCTGATGCAGACCGTTCGGGCCAAAGTTTCCTGTTCGTGGACCAGGTCGGGACTTTCCAGAACCAGGGTCTGCCTCTTGCACCGGTGATGTCGCCTCGCTGGGGCGAGACCAATTCCGGCGTGCGCTTCATGAGGTACCCGATCTATCCTGAATCGGCAGGAATAGATTTCCAGAATATCGACGAAGTGGAGTTCAGGCTGGCGGAAGTTGTCTATATGAAGGCCGAATGCCGCCTCAGGGCAGGAGATGCAGATGGAGCGAAAGACCTTGTCAACAGCGTACGCGAGCGTTATTTCACTACTTCCGACTGGGCTTCGGCTCAAGATGATTTCGGAGTGTTCGACATCAGCGAAGACAACGGCTCCTACTGGATGCTCAACGAATGGGGAAAGGAATTCCTCGGAGAGGGCAGACGTCGCCGCACGGACCTCCGCAGATTCGACAAGTTCACCCAGGGACAATGGTGGTTCTTCGGGCAGCCTACCGACAACTCATATCCCATACCTGCCGCCCGCGACAGAAAATACGAGTGGTTCCCGCTTCCTGAATCCGCCCTGCTTGTCAATCCGGGACTCATTCAGAACCCTAACTATTAATGGATACCGAGAATATGAAAAAGATATTGTATTTGATGACAATGCTGCCGCTGCTGGCCTTTTTCGGCTCATGCAGCGAGAAAGAAGAAATAGTCTTCGACCATGAGCAGCCGGCATTCGACACAAGGGAGAATGCCATCCTGATAGAGGCGATCATGCCGAGCGGTACGGCCGCGGATGACATGATATATATTGTCGGAGCATTCAACGGAGGAGATGCAGCCGTGGGCAACATGGCATGGCAGATGGAACATTCTACCGTCATCCCTGAGAAATGGGGAATTTACCTGGATCCGAGCACATTTGTCGAGGGCACGTCGCTTGCCGACGGCTTCTGGTTCGTGTCGGAGAGTGAGGGAGTGGAGAGGACGGTGCGCAACGAGACTGCAAACCATACACTCGACGCCGGAGTCGGTACCCGCAACAACGTCTATGTTGACCGCTGGGCATCCTACTTCGAAGTACCTGAAACGATAGAACATGACGGATATGTTATCTATGTTGAAGACCAGACCGGCTGGGACGCACTCGCATTATATACCCATACTCCGGAACTCTTCGGCGGCTGGCCAGGTGCTCTTGCTACAGGAACAGAAGAAATAGACGGCAGGACATACACCTATTTTGATATGGGCTGGGATAATGCCGGAAAGACTACGACGCTGATTTTCAACAATAACAACAATGGAATTCAACTTGAAAACTTTGATGTTCTCAAGAATGTGACCATAGACAGAAATTATTTCTTCAGGTTGACAGCAGACAATGTGGAATTGCTTGAAGACATTCCACAATCATACTATATCTATGCCAATGACCAGACCGGCTGGGATGACCTTGCACTTTATGCCTGGGGAGATGCCGAAATTTTCGGCGGCTGGCCGGGAATAGAGGCTACAGGAAAGTCTATTACAATCAATGATGTGGAATACAAACAGTTTGCCTTGCCTGAAGATGCTGCCGGAAAAGCGGTAAACCTCATATTCAATGAAAATGTTGATGGCGGTGCACAGGCAGCAGACCTCAGCGTAACAATCGAAGAGCATGACCTGTTTGTGAGTGTGACTGCATCAACGGCTACAATTGTGGACATTACTGGGGAAGGCGGTTCGTCGGAGCCGGAACCTGAAGAGCCGGGCTACAAAGTCTATATCGATGATCAGACCGGCTGGGAAACATTGCATGCCCACTATTGGATTGAAGAAGGCTTCAGCACTGACTGGCCAGGCAAGGAATTGACCGAAACAATAGAAGTGGGAGGAGTGACCTACAAGGTTTTGACTACGGAAAAGAGTCTTGAAGGCTTGTCAGTTGGCATTATCTTTCATAGGGTGGCAGATCTTACCGAGACAGAGAGGGTGACCACAAACATTACTCTTGATCAGGACAGATATTATCGGCTTACCACAAGTGCCTTGACAGAAGTTTTTCCTGAAAGTGGAGAATAATTCCTATTGTACATGAAATCAACGGTGGTTGGTATATTCATATTTTTTACGGCGGTGTCGCTGCATCTTTCGGGATGCGGCGGCACTTGTACCGTATCGGACAATCTGTCCTGCAGGTGGATGTCATCCGGGAAGACCGTACTTTCAGCCGATGTGCAGGACTCCGTATTCAGGTCTCCTGACGGAGGTGTGATTGCTGCCGAAAATGGTCCTGACGGAGATTGTCTGGTGTTTTCGGTTCCGGCGAACGGTCTTGAAGCAGGTTCTGCCGTCGAATTCGACCTGACATTGTCTTGCATCCCGGAATCAATGCTCACTCTTGAATATCATGACGGCGATGGCTGGACAAGATTCGGAAGTTTCAGATGCGGAGAAGAATACGTGACTTCCCTGCATACGTTCCGGCTGGGTGAGGACATTGCAGAAGACAGCCTAAGGATAAGATGTACCGCCGGACAGGACGTTGATTTCATCTTTCCCGATACGGGATATGTAGCGGCGAATGTCTCTGGTTTGGGGACAAACGTTCCGCAGGATACACTGAAGATGCTCGTGCTCGGCAATTCGTTTACTTACTTTTACGGTTCAACGCTGATGCTCAAGGAATTGGCATGGAAAGAAGGACATTTTCTCGACATTTCCGCCAATCTTAAGGGAGGACAGACATTCGGAGACCATCTTCTGCTCGAACTGTCTCGGAAAGCAATTGCAGACGGAGGCTATGATATTGCTCTTATCCAGGATCAGAGCCAGAATCCTGCCAGATATGCCGAAAATCAGGATATATACCGGCAGGTGCTGGAGGATTGCGTCTCTCTCGCCGGACAAATACGCAGCCATTCACCAGGCTGCAGGATAATCATGGACAGGACATGGTCCTATCCCGGTCTTGATTGCGGCGGTTTCGGAGACTATGATGTTTTTGACAGGCTGCTCGCAGAGGGGACAGGACTCATGGCCCTGGCAGCCGGTACGGAAACAGCCCCTGTCGGAGAAGCGTTTTCATTGTGCAGGGACATGTACCCTGAAACCGGACTTTATTTTCCGGACGAAAAGCATCCTTCCGCTGAAGGTGCGTATCTCAAGGCCTGCGTGGAATATCTGACCATTTTTGGAGATAATATCTGTCCGGAAACACCGGATTTCGGTATCCCTGCCGCAGAGGCGGCGACATTGCGTTCCATTGCAAAAAGGGCAGTGTCCGTAGAAAAGGCAACAGAATGATTATGCATTATGAAATTTAAGGAATTGATGTTGTTTGCACTGCCGGCCGCATTGTTTTCATGCGGGACATCCGGCAACGGCAATGATGACGAAGACAATGCGGGGACGGCCATTCCCGGCAACATTGAAGTGATATATGAAGCCAATCCGAAGGTATTTGCGGAACAGGATGCCATGAAAGCAATTTCGGACAGGCTCGACGAAATTCAGTCTCTTGGCACCACAGTACTGTGGCTGATGCCCATATACGAACAAGGGGAACTCAAGGCAAGCGGCTCCCCGTACTGCGTGAAGGACTATTATTCGGTCAATCCCGAATACGGTACGGCCGAAGACCTGAAGGCGCTCGTGACAAAGGCCCACGACCTCGGCATGAAGGTCATCCTCGACTGGGTGGCCAACCATACTTCATGGGACAATGCCTGGATTACGGAACACGATGACTGGTACACGAAGAACTCTGCCGGAGACATCGTCAGCCCCAATGATACATGGACGGATGTGGCGGATCTGAATTATGGTAATGCAGAATTACGTTCGGCCATGATTGCCGCGATGAAGCATTGGGTGACCGAGGCTGGAGTGGACGGTTTCCGCTGTGACTTTGCTGAAGGCGTTCCTTACGATTTCTGGTCTTCGGCAATAGCGGAACTCCGGAACGTGAAGTCCGGCCTTCTGATGCTTGCAGAGGGCGGAACCGCTGCCTCAGACCTGTTTGCAGCGGGGTTCGACATGGTGTACGGATGGAGTTTCGGGGAAAGGCTCGGGGATGTGTTTGCAGGCACCGCATCCGCATCGGAACTGTATGAGACACTTGCCGAAGAAGAGCGCACGACCCCAGACGGTAAATTCCGGATGCGGTATTCCACAAACCATGACCGTGCGAGCGATGCTTCCACATGTCCGGAGGCTCTGTACAAGACAGAAGACGGAGCAATGGCAGCGTTTGTGACCGCTGCATTCATGGGAGGGGTCCCTATGATATACGGCTCACAGGAAATCGGCCATCTACAGCGCATAAATTTCTTCGTATACGATGTGATGGATTGGGATTCCAACCCTCAAGTCATGCAGGAGTATGTGGACGTGATGAATGTTTATGTGGAGTCTGCGGAACTGAGAGGAGGCGAAATGAAGCATTACGATACGGGGGACGTGCTGTCGTTCCATTATCCGGCAGCTGACGGCAGGGGCCTTTTTGTCATGGTGAACACGACGGGTGAGAGCCTGACGGTGAGGACGCCAATGGAGCGTGCCGGAGGCAGTGTGCGTAATCTTATGACGGGCGAGTCGTCTTCTCTTGCCGCTACAGTCAGCCTTGACGCATACCAGTACCTCATTTACGAGACACTTTAGCCTCCCGACCGGGCATAGACGCGTTGGCGGTCCTCGCTTTCCATTCCGCCACCGGCATGGGGCAAAAGGACGCCGCAGATTGCCCGCTATCATGCATCGAAAAAATTATAAGACAATGAAAAAAACAATAATGTTCGCAGCGGCCGCAGCGATTCTGACGGCTTGTTGCACCGAAAAACAGACTTACACCATTCCGCTTCCTGAGGACGTGGTGATGTATCAGGTAAACCCGAGAGTGTTTGCTGCGGAAAATTCGTTCAATGCCGTCGCAGAACATCTTGACTCGATAAAGATGCTCGGGACAAACGTAGTATGGTTCATGCCGATTTACGAAGTAGGACAGGAGAATTCCGTAAATTCCCCGTACTGCATAAAGGACTACAAGGCCCTGAATCCGGAGTTCGGCACTATGGAGGATTTCACGGGACTCGTGAACCTGTGCCATGAAAAAGGAATGAGCGTGATTGTGGACTGGGTCGCCAACCACACCTCCTGGGACAACGCCTGGGTTGCGGAACACAATGACTGGTACACGAAAGACGAGGAAGGGAACATAGTCAGCCCGGCAAACACCGGATGGCTGGACGTGGCCGACCTGAATTTCGACAATCCTGAAATGAGGCTTGCGATGATCGACGCAATGAAATGGTGGGTGGAGAATGCCGGGGTCGACGGATTCCGTTGCGACGCCGCCGATTTCGTGCCATTTGATTTCTGGAAACAGGCTCTGGATTCTCTCCGTGCCATTCCGGACCGCAAACTGCTGATGCTCGCCGAAGGCAAAAGGAAGGACCACTTTGACGCCGGCTTTGAAATGAACTATGCATGGGATTTCATGGAGGGGATGCGCAATGTATTCATACGTGACAGCAGCGCAACCATATTGTACGATATAGACAAGGAAGAATATGCCTCGCTTCCGGCCGGAAAGGTGAAACTCAGGTTTACCACCAACCACGATGAGGCCGCAAAGATGTCTCCTGTCAAGGAATTCGGGAATGAACGCGGCTCAATGTCGGCATTTGTCATAACCACATGGCTGCATGGAGGCGCCCTGATATACGGGTCTCAGGAAGTCGGATACCCGGAAGCGATAAACTTTTTCCATCATGTGCCCGTCGACTGGTCGGCAAACAGCGCACTGTTCGGCGAATACGTGAAACTCATGTCTTTGTACAATGAATACCCTGCCGCCAGAAAGGGTGTCATGACAGCCTGGAATAACGCAGACGCCATGGTGTTCTCGAAGGAAGTCGAGAGTGAAAGGATACTCGTGCTCGCCAATGTCAGGGACAAGGAGGTGACGGTTGATGTGCCGGAGGCATGGCAAGGGCATGAGTGCACGGATCTCATGAGCGGTTCTGCTGTCGCTTTGGACGAATCGCTTACGCTTGAGCCTTACGGCTACCGCCTCCTGAAATATTGATGTATGAAAAGAATACTGCTACCGTTAATAACCCTGCTTCTCTGCCTGGCGTGCGAAAAGGAGCCGCCGGGAGTCGTGAGCGACACATTTGACGGTGTGCCGGTCGATCCGGCTCCTGTACAATGGGACGGAGTCAGGCGGGGCAACATCACGTACCAGGTGCTCGTATACAGTTTTGCCGACGGGAACGGCGACGGCATCGGAGATTTTGCCGGGCTTACGGACAAACTTGAATATTTGGAGAGCCTCGGAGTTTCAGCCGTATGGCTTTCTCCTGTGCACCCCTCATCATCTTATCATGGCTACGATGTGATTGACTATTCTGCCGTCAATCCTGATTTCGGCACAGAAGCGGAATTCAAGGCATTTTTGGATGCTGCACATGAGAAAGGCATAAAGGTCTATCTTGATTATGTCCTGAACCACACTTCTGCGGAATGCCCGTGGTTCATCAGCGCAAAGAAGTCCGAAAGCAGCGAATACAGGGATTTTTACGCATTTTCCAAAAATCCGCAGCAGGACATTGCTGACGGCAACATTCCTCAGATCGCTTCGGAAAATTCCAAGGGCTACAATGCCTCCGAATGGTTCTCCACAGGCGAGGAAGCAGGTGCTTCTGGACGAATGAAATTCGTTCTCGACTGGGGCGACGGCAGCAGTCCCGAAATTACGGTAACGCAGACGGATGAGCCTGTATATGAAGACAATGACGCTACTGCAGACGAGGGAAAATATCTGTATTACGGCGAAGAGCAGCTGAGCCGTTTCCTTGACGAGGACGGGGACAATGTGTATGAACTCGTGCTGGATTTCAGTTCCGACTGGGGGTTTCTGGTAAGGACATCGGCGAATTCGTGGAATGCAGGGGAGAAGTACGGCGCACCTGACAATCAGACCATAATTTCTTACGGAGAACCTTTTGCGCTCAAGGCAAACACGGCCTCGTTCGACCCTGCAAATGTGCAGTTTACCGTGCCTACAATGTATCATTCCAACTTTTCGACAAGCTGGTTCGCTGACCTCAATTACGGTGCTGCCGCAGAGGCTGAAAACTCCCCGGCATTTGCCGCCGTTACGGAAGCCGCTGACAAATGGGTCAGAATGGGTGTGGACGGTTTCAGGCTTGATGCCGTAAAGCACATATACCACAATTCATTGGGCAGCGAGAACCCTACATTCCTTTCCAAATTCTACGACCGCATTAACAAGACATGGAAGGACAACGGAGGAGAAGGGGATTTCTATATGGTAGGGGAAATGCTTTCCGAAGCCACGGAAGCGGCACCGTATTACCGCGGACTTCCGGCATTGTTCGACTTTTCCTATTGGTACAGGCTCAAATGGGCAATACAGGAAGGTACAGGCTGCTATTTTCTCAATGACATACTCGGAAACCAGTCCATGTACCAGTCTGTGAGGGCCGACTATATCGAAGCCACAAAATTGTCCAACCATGACGAGGACAGGACAGGTTCGGAATTGGGAGAGAATACTGACAAGATGAAACTTGCGGCTGCTGTGCTGCTTACTTCCGGAGGCCAGCCGTATGTATATCAGGGCGAGGAACTCGGCTATCGGGGCACGAAAAACAAGGGAGACGAATATGTGCGTACCCCGATGATGTGGAGCAGGGACGGAGCCGGCATTGCTGACGGCAGCCTTGCGGGGAAAGTGGACAAGAGCATGCTTACGGCTGACATTTCCGTGGAGGCACAGACTGAAAATCCCCGGTCCGTATTGGGCGTTTACCGCACGTTTACGCTGCTGAGGAACACTTATCCGGCTCTTGCGCAGGGGAAGATGGAGAGACATCCGGTGTACAACAATGACAACACGCGCTTTGCGCAGATTGCGGCATGGTACATGACTTTCGGGGAGGAGAGGATGCTCGTCGTGCATAATTTCAGCGAGAGGGCTGCCATCATGCCGTTTGAGGACAGTCTTGACAAGCCTGTCGCCCTGAACGGGACTGCGGAGGTGAAGAAAGGGGACGTGACATCACAACTGCAGCTTGGAGGTCTCTCGTCCGTCGTCTTTGACCTGTGACGTCGTCCCGAGCGGAGGGCAAAGCCCGGAGTCGAAGGACCTGCTCATTTTCACGCTCTGAACGAAAAATTTGTATGAATTTACAGAAAATAATAACACTATGAGAAATTTGTTAATGGCACTATCTGCCGCAGCTCTGGTCTCCTGCGGGGGACAGACTGCGTTCGACCCGGATACGGTCGCTGATGCCGGTTCCCGCGTGGAAAGGGTTGAGCCGCTTTCGTGGTGGACCGGAATGAAAACACCTCTCCAATTGCTTGTCAGAGGAGAGAACATATCGTCCTGCAATGTGCGTATGGAAGGAGGGAAAGGAGTTTCCGTTTCGGCTGTACACAAGGCTGACAGCCCGAACTATCTCTTCGTCGATGTGGAAATTTCGCAGAATGCCGCTCCGGGCACATACTGGATAGTCTTTGACAACGGGTCTGAAATCTTCAAGTATCCATACGAGATAGCCGCCCGCTGCGAAGGTTCTGCAGAGAGGAAGAGTTTTACTACAGGTGACATGATTTATCTGATTATGCCTGACCGCTTTGCCAACGGCGACCCGACAAATGACGCCACTGAAGACACGGCCGAAAAACCTGCAAGGAATGAATTTTTCGGACGTCACGGAGGAGACATTCAAGGCATCATGGACCATCTCGGCTACATTGCGGACCTCGGAGCCACGGCAATCTGGAATACGCCCCTGCTGCTCGACAATGAGCCGGAAGGTTCATACCACGGCTATGCCTGCGCCGACTATTACCATATCGACCCGCGTTTCGGCTCGAATGAACTGTACAGGGATTTTGTCGGAAAGGCTCATGAAAACGGGTTGAAAGTGATAATGGACATAGTGACAAACCATTGCGGAACTGCACACTGGTGGATGGACGACCTTCCTTTCAAGGATTGGATCCATGTTTTTCCGGAATATACGGGAACTAACGTCTGCTTCTCCACCAATATGGACCCGAATGCCTCGAAATATGACCTGAACCTGCAGGAAAGCGGCTGGTTCGTGCCGTCCATGCCGGACATGAACCTTGACAATCCGTTCGTTCTGCATTATTTCGTGCAGTGGGCAGTGTGGTGGATTGAATATTCCGGACTTGACGGCTTCAGGGTGGACACCTATCCGTACAACGAAAAAATTCCGATGAGCGAATGGTGCGCAAGCGTCCTGAACGAATATCCGAATTTCAACATCGTAGGGGAGTGCTGGACTTCTTCGATCCCGCAACTTGCCTACTGGCAGGGCGGCAACGCCAACAAGGACGGTTTCGACTCGCACCTTCCGTCGATAATGGACTTTCCTCTGCTGGAAGCGATATGGAAAGCCCTTCCGACCGATTCACACGGCTGGGGAGAAGGCATGACAAGGGTATATGACTGCCTTTCTCACGATTTCGTGTACCATGACTTGTCCAGGATGATGATATTCCCGGGCAACCACGATACTGACCGCATAGGAGATGTGCTGAAGCACAATGCGGACAGGCACAAGATCGTGATGACGATGATGGCTACGATGAGGGGAATCCCGCAGATATTCTACGGGGACGAAATGATGTTCGTGTCCAAGGACAAGTCACAGGGTCACGGAGGCCTGCGCGTTGATTTTCCCGGCGGCTGGCAAGGGGACAAGGTAGATCTGTTCACGCCGGAAGGTCGTGCATCCGCTGCTGTCAATACGGACGGGAAACCTGTAGCCGAAGGACTTATGGCTGAATTGCACGACTATACACAGAAACTTTTCCAATGGCGCAAGGGAAAGAAGGTAATCCATGACGGGAAGACGATGCACTTCCTTTCGAGGGACAACACGTACGCTTATTTCAGGTATGACGACACGGATGCGGTTTTCGTGTTCATCAACAATTCCCGCGGAAAGAAGAATGTGCCGTGGTCGCATTATGCGGAAATTGCAGAAGGCCTTCATGACGGACGCAATGTGCTGACAGGAGAGGCCGCCGAGGTCAATGATTCCACGGTTGTGGGTCCTCGTCAGGCACTTGTGGTGGAATACAAGAGATAGAATCAACTTATAATATATGAAAAAAATAGCGACTCTTATTACATTGTTCGCCGCTGCGGCAAGCATGTCTGCACAGGATCTCGCTCCCGCCGGCGTGCATACCCTGGCTTCACCGGAGGGGAACCTTTCTTTGAAATTCACATTGACAGAGAGCGGCCAACCATGCTACTGGCTCGACAGAGGGGAAAAGCACGTGGTGCTTCCGAGTACCCTCGGCTTTGAATTCAGGGGAAAGGCGGCCGACCCGAAATTCGGATATGGGGAAACATTGACCGTGCTTCCTTACGGGGAACCAGATAATTTCTATTCTGGATTTGATGTGGAAAAGACTGAGGAAAGTTCATTCGACGAGACATGGAAACCTGTGTGGGGAGAAGAATCCGAAATCCGTAACCATTACAATGAAATGGCCGTGACCTTGAAGCAGGGCGCCACCGGCAGGATTATGATCCTGCGTTTCCGGCTCTATGACGACGGTCTCGGCTTCAGGTATGAATTCCCTGAACAGGAAAACCTGACTTATTTCGTAATCAAGGAAGAACTTACGCAGTTTGCCATGGCGGGAGACCATACGGCCTTCTGGATTCCGGGGGATTACGACACACAGGAATACGACTACGTGGAATCAAGGCTTTCCGAAATCAGGGGACTCATGCCTTCCGCCATTACGGGAAATTCGTCACAGACGCCTTTCTCGATGACAGGAGTACAGACTGCACTTCAGATGAAGACAGATGACGGACTGTATATCAATATCCATGAAGCCGCACTGGTGGACTATTCCTGCATGCATCTCGACCTTGACGATGAAAACCTGGTGTTTGCCTCGCATCTTACCCCGGACGCTCAGGGCTGGAAAGGATATATGCAGGCTCCGTGCAAGACTCCGTGGAGGACGATAATGGCCGTGGATGATGCCCGTGACGTGCTGGCTTCAAGGCTCATCCTGAATCTTAACGACCCATGCGCATACGGCGACGTTTCCTGGATCAAGCCTGTGAAATACATGGGCGTATGGTGGGAAATGATTACAGGGAAGAGTTCCTGGGCATATACCGACCTGCCTTCGGTCAAACTGGAAGATGTCGGATACAGCGTATGCGTACCTAACGGCAAGCATGCGGCCAACAACGAAAATGTGCGCAGGTATATCGACTTCGCATCCGAGCACGGCTTTGACCAGCTCCTCGTGGAGGGATGGAACATAGGCTGGGAAGACTGGGCCGGCAAGTCGAAAGATTATGTGTTCGACTTCGTGACCCCATATCCGGACTTCGACATAGACGCCCTGAACGAATATGCGCACTCCAAAGGAATCCGTCTGATGATGCACCATGAGACCTCCTCCTCAGTACGTAACTACGAACGGCATATTGATGCAGGATATGCCCTCATGGACAAATACGGCTACAATTCAGTGAAAAGCGGATATGTGGGAGACATAATCCCGCGCGGAGAACATCATTATGGACAATGGATGAACAACCATTACCTTTACGCCGTCAAGAAGGCTGCCGAGCATAAGATCATGGTGAATGCGCACGAGGCTGTGCGTCCGACGGGACTTTGCAGGACATACCCTAACCTCATCGGCAACGAGTCCGCCCGTGGTACTGAATACCAGGCCTTCGGCGGCAGCAAGCCTCACCATGTGACCATACTTCCGTTCACCCGTCTGCAGGGCGGCCCGATGGACTATACTCCGGGAATCTTCGTCATGAATGTCGCCAAGCTGAATCCGGACAACAATTCCCACGTCAATTCGACGCTTGCCAACCAGCTGGCCCTGTATGTGACCCTATATTCCCCTCTGCAGATGGCGGCCGATGTGCCTGAACACTATCAGGCGCACATGGATGCCTTCCAGTTTATCAAGGATGTGGCTGTAGACTGGTCTGAAAGCCGCTATCTTCTTGCCGAGCCGGGCGACTACATCGTGGTGGCACGCAAGGCAAAGGATATGACGTCTGTCGAGGACGCACCGGAATACGCGGTGAAGGCCTCCGGCCAGTGGTTCATCGGAGGAGTCACGGACGAGAACGCCCGCACCCTGCAGTTCTCCCTCGACTTCCTTGAGCCTGGAGTCAAGTACGAGGCCACGGTCTATGCCGATGCGAGAGACGCCGACTACAGGACCAATCCTGAGGCGTACGTCATCTCCAGAAGGAAGGTCACTTCCAAATCTTCCCTGAAGATGTATATGGCTCCGGGCGGAGGCTTCGCCGTCTCCATCCGCGAGATCGCCCGCTGACCGGCTCCGGACCGGACTGAAAATGATATGCCCCTGAAAGTCATGTGCGACTTTCAGGGGCATGTCTTTCGTATTGCGGCGGACGCAGCCGCAGCTGAGCGCCGTCAGTTCAGCACCACATGGTCAAAGTATTCCCGGAAGAGGCTTTCGGCTTTCGCAAGCTGCTCTTTCGTATTGAGGGGCACGTCCTTGAGTATGTATTCCTGACCGAGGGATTCATATTTGTTGACCCCGAGAGTGTGGTATGGCAGGATTTCGACTCTCTGCAGCATCCGGAATCCTTGGAAATGTCTCCCGAGAGCCCGGATGTCCTCTTCGAAGTCGCTATATCCCGGGACGAGCACATATCTGAGCCAGAAAGGCTTTTCATGCTCTTCCAGCCATTCGGCGGTCTTCAGGGTCTGAGCGTTGCTTCTGCCGGTCAGGCCGAGGTGTCTGTCGGGATTGAATTCCTTGACGTCAAGCAGCACGAGGTCGGTGAGTCCGAGCAGATTTTCCACATCGTTGTTCCATACGCCTCCGTTGGTGTCGAGGCAGACGTTGATTCCATGTCCGTGCAGTTGCTCCACCAGCGGGACCAGCACCTTCGCCTGCATCGTAGGCTCGCCTCCGGAGAAGGTCACGCCTCCCCGTCTGCCGAAAAACGGCTTCTGGCTTACGGCCATACGCAGGATGTCGTCTGCATCAGTCTCCTTGCCTCCTTCAGACGGGATGGTGTCGGGATTGGCGCAGTACAGGCATCTGAACGGACACCCCTGCAAAAAGACGACGAGCCGGAGTCCCGGCCCATCGTAAGTTCCCATACTTTCGTATGAATGTACCTTCAGTTTCATCTGAAAATATGCAATATGCCGAACGGATCGGAGAGCAGGCGCGAGGCCGTCCCCTCCCCGTCTTTAATTTCAGAGACTGTTGTGGAAAGTGCGGGCGATCACTTCAAGCTGATGCTCCCTGCTGAGCTTCGTGAAGTTAACCGCATATCCCGACACACGGATGGTGAGCTGAGGATAGTTCTCAGGGTGCTCCATCGCGTCCTCAAGCATCTCTCTGTTGAGCACGTTCACGTTGAGGTGGTGCGCTCCCTTGGAGAAATAGCCGTCCATCATGGTGATGAGATTCTCGACTCTCTCCTCGTCAGTAGGGCCGAGTGATTTCGGCACTATCGAGAACGTGTTGCTGATGCCGTCCATCGCGTCGTGGTAGTCGAGTTTTGCCACAGAGCTGAGCGATGCTATCGCACCGTGAGAGTCGCGTCCGTGCATAGGGTTGGCGCCTGGTGCGAATGCCACGCCCTTGCCCCTTCCGTCAGGAGTCGCTCCGGTCTTCTTTCCGTACATCACGTTGGATGTGATCGTGAGGAGGGAAAGCGTCGGATTGGCGTTCTTGTACACCGGCAGCTTGCTGAGCTCCCCGCTGAAGAAGTGAACCAGATCCACGGCGAGCGAATCCACCTTGTCGTTGTCGTTGCCGAAGCAAGGGTAGTCTCCCTCAATCTCAAACCCGTCTGTCAGTCCGTCGGCATTGCGGTGGGCGGTCACTTTCGCATACTTGATAGCCGAGAGCGAGTCCGCCGCAATCGAAAGTCCTGCGACTCCGTAGGCGAGGTTGATCTCCGGGTCAGTGTCGATGAACGCCATCTGGGCACGTTCGTAATCATATTTGTCGTGCATGTAGTGGATGATGTTCATGGTCTCGTTGTAGACCCTTGCCACCTCATGAAGGACCTTCTTGTAGTTGGTGACTACCTCCTCGAAGTCAAGCACGTCGCTCTTGAGCGGCTCGATGCCCTCCACCATAAGTGTGCCGGTGTTCTCACAGCGTCCTCCGTTGAGGGCGAGAAGCAGAGCCTTGGCGAGGTTTGCCCTCGCTCCGAAGAACTGTATTGCCTTTCCGATGGCCTGATATGATACGCAGCACGCAATGCCATAGTCGTCGCAGCTGCGCACATGGCGCATCAGGTCGTCGTTCTCATACTGTACCGAGCTCGTGTCGACGGATACCTTTGCGCAGAACTCCTTGAAGCCTTCCGGAAGCTCAGGGCTCCAGAGGACCGTCATGTTAGGCTCCGGTGCCGGCCCGAGGTTGTAGAGGGTCTGGAGAAATCTGAACGAGGTCTTCGTCACCTTTACCTTGCCGTCGTTGAAACGGCCTCCGATCGATTCTGTCACCCATGTAGGGTCGCCTGCGAAGATTTCATTGTATGACTGCATCCTCAGATGTCTCACCATCCTGAGCTTCATGACGAACTGGTCGATGAGCTCCTGTGCGAAGCTTTCGTCGATTACTCCGTGGTCGAGGTCATACTGGATGTAGATATCAAGGAATGAGGACACGTTTCCGAGCGACATGGCCGCCCCGTCCTGCTCCTTCACAGCTGCGAGATATGCCATGTACACCCACTGTACGGCCTCCTGAGCATTCGTCGCCGGCCTGCTGAGGTCAAGCCCGTAGAAACTTCCCATCGTCTTGATCTCGTTGAGGGCCCTGATCTGCTCCGCAACCTCCTCTCTCAGCCTGATGCGTGCCTCGGTCATAGGTCCGGTGAGATGATGCAGGTCGTCCTGCTTCGCCTCGATGAGCCGGTCTGCCCCGTAGAGGGCAAGCCTTCTGTAGTCTCCGATGATGCGTCCGCGGGAATAGTTGTCCGGAAGACCGGTAAGAAAGCCGAGAGACCTGAACTTCCTGATCTCTTCCGTATATACGTCAAACACTCCGTCGTTGTGCGTCTTGCGGTAGTGCGTGAAAATTTCCTTTACTTTAGGGTCAAGTTCAATTCCGTTTTCTCTGCATGCCTTTTCAACGACCTTGTATCCGCCGAATGGCTTGATGGCCCTTTTGAGGAGCTCATCCGTCTGAAGACCCACTATCAGCTCGCACTCCCTGTCGATGTAGCCGGCCTGATGTGAAGTGATCGTCGAGATGGTCTTGGCATCGATCGAACGGACTCCGTTGTTGTTTCTCTCCTCCTCAAGGGCTGCGAGGCATTCATTCCAGAGCTTCTTCGTCCTTTCCGAAGGCCCCTGCAGGAACGATGCGTCTCCGGTGTACGGAGTGATGTTCCTGTAGACGAAATCCGACACGTCGATCTTGCGGCTCCATGCGCCGTCGTTGAATTTTTCTCTGATTTCCATAAATCGTCAGTTAATGTTTTCTCTCTAATCGGCCGCAAAGATAATCCATATTTTTAATAATTCAATTTCAGATCCGTTTTCTTGTTCAGTTTCAGAAGACGGGGAAGGCTTTTCCGGAAGACTTCCGCAGGATGTCTGAATGAAGTCCCGCCCGATGGCTGAAATGAAATCCTGCCGGGCAGCTGAAATGAAGCCGGTCCGCAGACGCGAGGACAGCTGGCCACGCTCTCATCACATGATGCGGACCGGCCTCAGACATGATTGTCACTCCGGATCGCTTTCAATGCTGAGCCTGTTGGCTATTACTTCATAGATCTGCCTTTCCGTGCCGTCTCCTGCCGTGTACTTCGAACTCTTCAGCCTTCCGCACACATACACAGGCGATCCTTTGCCGATCCGGTTGAAGTCCGGCATACCCTTGCCGCTCCATGCGACCACATTGTGCCATGTGGTCTCCACTACCGCCTCTCCCTCCTTCGTCTTGTACATGAAGTTCGTAGCGAGCGAGAATCTCGCCATCTGGCTTGTCCCCACGGTCGAAATGCGCACGCTTCCCACATTCCCTCTCAGTTCGATTCTGTTCAATTGTTCCATAATGTGATTTTTAGTTGTTACAAAGTCTTCAGTCCCGTGTACACTCGTGAAGCCTGAGGCAAAGTAAACTGAAAAATCGTCACGAAAGTCCATTTCTATCTTATGGAAGGTCAGGTATTTCTGTTTTTAGCGACGGTTTTTCTCTTTTTTGCGGATGTGTGTTTTCTGGGGGGCGGATGCGTGTTTTTTTGTGATGGACGAAAAATTTTTTCATGACGCAAAAAAAATTACTCATGACGACAAGAAAAAATTGACGAAGACAAGAAAAGATGCTTTTTCGCCGGAAAGAGAAAAACTTTTTGCATCTCTGGCCTTTTTCGCCACATTTTCTTGTTTATAATGCCGGCTATGCGCACATTTGGACGTCAAATGGAATCGCCTATGAAATGCAGGACGGAAGATGATGAACGGAAGGTCTCCACTTGTGTGGAATGCGGGGATGAAATCCGTTACGGGCGGCAGGACAAGAAGTTCTGCAGCTGTGAGTGTAAGAACAGGTACAACAACCGGAAGGTCAGGAACAGCAGACTGACGAAGCTTCGGGTCATCAATTCTCTGGAGAGGAATCACGGTATACTGGAGCAGATGCTGAGGCTCGGAGTGGATTCGATGGATCTCGCGTCGCTGAAGAATCTCGGATTCGACATCGATTACGTGACTTCATACAGGAAGGTGCGCAGGCATGACGAGTACTGCTGCTTCGACATAAGGTTCATCCTCACCCCCACGAGGATATGTTCGGTGTCGCGGCTCCGGGTCTCTCTTGCCGATGACGAATCAGAGAAAAAATCAGTACATTCGCATCCTGAAATGAAAAAATGAGTTTATGACAGCAGAATACAGACAAGAGGAGGCGGCCGGGGCCGACGTTCTTAAGAGCAATCCGCTCCTCGTACCGTCGGACTGTCCGTATGGGGCGCCGCCTTTCGACAGGATAGAGAAAGAGCATTATCTGCCCGCGTTCAGAGAGGCGGTCATGGAGGCCAAGGCACAGGTCGACGCCATAGCGGACGACCCTGCCGAGCCCACCTTTGAAAATGTGGTGGAAAGGCTTGAGTACAGCGCGAGGTCTCTCGACCGCGTGTCCGGGATATTCTTCAATCTCCTTGAGGCTGACGCCGATGACAGGATGCAGGAGATGGCGGAGGAGATTTCGCCGATGCTTACGGAGTATTCTCTCTATGTATCCATGAATCAGAGGCTTTTTGAGAAGGTAAAGAAGATCAGGGAGTCTGCTGACGCCCTTGCGCTCGAACAGGATGCACGGAAACTTCTCGATGACACGTTCCGTTCATTTGTCCGTAACGGTGCAGATCTTCCGAAGGAAAGCCGGGAAGAGTTTGCCGGATGTTCGGAGGAGCTTTCCCTGCTTTCCCTGCAATTCGGGAAAAATGTCCTTGCGGCGACCAATGCGTTTCATCTGCATATCACGGATGCGGCTGATCTGGAGGGCCTTCCTCAGTATGTGAGGGATGCCGGAGCCGAAGCTGCGAAGGAGAAGGGTCTGACCGGCTGGGTGTATACCCTTGACCATCCGAGCTATGGGCCTTTCATGAAATACAGCTCAAGAAGGGATCTCAGGAAGCGGATGTACATGGCCTATGGCACAAGGGCGGTTTCCGGAGAGAATGACAACAGGGACATAGTCCGGAAGATTGCCGCTCTGAGGGTCAGGCTTGCGTCGATGCCCGGATATGCCTCCTACGCCGATTATGCGCTTGAGGAACGGATGGCGCGGACTCCTGCTGCTGTCAACGGCTTTCTCTCCGGGCTGATGGACAGGACGTTGCCGTTTGCGAAGAATGAGATTGCAAGAGTCTCTGCCTATGCGAAGGAGAACGGCTTTGAGGAGGATGAGCTGCAGCCGTGGGATTTCTCCTACTGGGCAGAGCGCTTCCAGAAGGCGGAATATGAGTTTGACGAGGAGGCCCTGAAGCCGTATTTCCGGCTTGAGAACTGCATTGACGCCGTCTTTGCTCTGGCGAACAGGCTCTACGGCCTGACTTTTACAGAGAGAACGGATATTCCTGTCTATCATAAGGATGTGAAAGTCTACGATGTGCTTGACGAGAACGGCAGGCACATGGCGCTTTTCTATGCCGACTTCTTCCCTCGGCCGACCAAGAGGAGCGGCGCGTGGATGACCGAGTTTCGCGGGCAGGGGGTGTGGAACGGAGTTGAGGAGCGCCCGTTCATAAGCATAGTGACCAATTTCACCAAGCCTGCCGCCGACTCTCCGTCGCTTCTCACCCATTCGGAGTTCACGACTCTGCTTCATGAGTTCGGGCATGCGCTTCACGGCATCCTTTCCGAGGGTCGCTATCCGTCTTTGACGGGGACAAATGTGGCCAGAGACTTCGTGGAGCTTCCGTCGCAGATAATGGAGAACTGGGCGTTCGAGCCTGAATATCTGGATACTTTCGCCAGAGACTGGCGCACGGGTGCTCCCGTCCCGAAGGCTCTTGTGGAGAAGATTGTGGCGGCACAGAACTATCTGGCCGGCTATCAGCAGGTGCGGCAGCTTCAGTTCGGCCTTCTCGACATGGCCTGGCATACGCCTTCTTCCATTGCCGGGGATCTGGATGTCTTGAGATTCGAGCGTGACGCTCTCGAGGGTACGGCTGTCTTGCCGACAGCGGAGCAGACCTGTATCTCGGTGTCGTTCAGCCACATCTTTTCCGGAGGCTACGCTGCAGGATACTATTCCTACAAGTGGGCAGAGGTTCTGGAGGCGGACGCATTCTCCCTGTTCAGGGAAAAGGGCATCTTCAGCCGGGAGGCGGCCGATTCGTTCAGGCGGAACATTCTTTCGCGTGGCGGTTCGGAAGATCCGGATGTGCTCTACCGCAGATTCCGAGGCCGTGATCCGGAGCCTGATGCGCTCATGCGCAAGCTCGGCCTCGTCACTCAGGAGCAGTAGGCGCTCCTTTCTGAAGCGGCTGACGGCAGCTGTTACTTCAGTGCGTCATTCTTGCCGGCGGCCTTTGGGGCAGCAGACTTTGAAGGGTCCTTGAAAATCAGGGCAAAGAGGATGGCGACCACAAGGGCGTAGCCTGCGAATATGTACCAGACGGCGCTCCAGTTGCCGATCGTGTATATCGTCCCGTCAATTTCGGTGGCGTAGGTGAAGCGGTTGACCACGGCCTGTGCCACTATCATTCCTATGGAAGCACCCACTCCGTTGGTCATGAGCATGAAGAGACCCTGTGCGCTGGAGCGGATGTCTTCGGATGTCCGCTCGTTCATGTAGAGGGAGCCTGAGATGTTGAAGAAGTCGAAAGCGACGCCGTAGACTATCATCGAGAGGATGAACATCCACACTCCGGGGCCGGGATTGCCCGCTCCGAAAAGCCCGAATCGGAATACCCAGGCCACCATTGCAATGAGCATTACCCGCTTGATGCCAAATCTCTTCATCACGAACGGAATCAGGAGGATGCCGAGCGTCTCGGACACCTGTGATATGGAGATGAGCGCATTCGCGTTTTCAGCGCCGAAAGTGCCGGCGTATTCCGGTATTGCCTTGAAGCTGGTGATGAACGGGTTGGCATAACCGTTGGTGATCTGCAGCGCCACACCGAGCATCATCGAGAATATTAGGAAAGTGGCCATGTCCCTGTTCTTGAACAGGGTGAATGCCCTGAGCCCGAGGGCGTCGGCGAGCCCTTTCCTTTCCTTTGTCGCCATGACCGGGCAGTTCGGAAGCGTGAAGGCATAGAGCATGAGCACGAGGCCGAGTATGCCGGATGTGAGAAACTGGTTGTATGTGGACTGGAACTGCACTCCGTTTCCGTCTCTCATGAAGTTTACGAAAAGCATGCTGCAGATGAATCCCACCGTGCCGAATACCCTTATCGGGGGAAATGCCTTCACCGGATCTCTCCCGTTGTCTTCAAGTATGGTGTAGGCCACAGAGTTGGAGAGCGCTATGGTCGGCATGAAGAAGGCCACGCTGAGGGAATACAGCGGGAAGAGCACCCCGAATTCCACTGAGCTCCCGGCTGTCATCCCGTAGTATCCTGCCGCGAGCATGGCGACACCTGCTATCCCGTGGCACAGGCTGAGGACTCTCTGGGCCGGCATGAACTTGTCGGCGAGTATTCCGATGAGGGCCGGCATGAAGATGGACACTATTCCCTGCATGGAATAGAACCAGCCGATGTTTTCCGCCATGCCGACTTTCCCGAGGTAGTTTCCCATTGATGTGAGGTAGGCGCCCCAGATGGCGAATTGCAGGAAATTCATGGCTATCAGCCTGAGGCGTATGCACTTGCTTTTCATGATGATGTCTTGACGTCAATGTGGTCTATGCCGCTCCCGCGATGGAGATGCGCCGGCTGCGCCGCGTGCGGCGGAAACAAATATACGAGTATTTCTTCAACTTTTACTATCTTTGATGCCTGAAATTTTGGAAGACTGGCATATCGAATGAAATTCGTCAAGACACATTCCGACCCCGGCTCGTCGGCAAGATGCGGTACCATAACCACTGATCACGGCGTCATCGAGACTCCGATTTTCATGCCGGTGGGTACGGTCGGGTCGGTCAAGGGAATATATCATAGGGATCTGAAGGATGACATAGGAGCGGAGATCATTCTCGGCAACACCTATCATCTCTATCTCCGTCCTGGTCTGGACACGCTCAAGGCCGCAGGAGGGCTGCACAGGTTCATCTCATGGGACCGTCCCATTCTGACGGACAGCGGGGGATTCCAGGTGTTCTCCCTCTCGCCGATAAGGAAGCTGACTCCGGAGGGCTGCATTTTCAGGTCGCACATAGACGGCTCGAAACACATGTTCACCCCGGAGAATAATGTGGACACCCAGAGAATCATCGGAGGCGACATAATCATGGCTCTGGACGAGTGCACTCCGGGCGACGCCACCTTTGAATACGCAAGGAAGTCTCTGGATCTCACGAAGTCATGGCTCGAGAGGTGCATCAGGCATTTTGATGCTACCGAGCCTCTGTACGGCTATTCCCAGACATTTTTCCCGATAGTGCAGGGCTGTGTATATCCCGAGCTGAGGCTCGAGGCGGCAGAGCACGCCGCGTCCTTCGACAGGGAAGGGTATGCCATAGGCGGGCTTTCCGTGGGAGAGAGCACTGAGCAGATGTACCAGATGCTTGAGGTGGTCTGCCAGGTCCTGCCGGATGACAGACCGAGATATCTGATGGGAGTGGGTACGCCGGCCAACATACTGGAGGGCATCGCACGCGGTGTGGACATGTTCGACTGCGTGATGCCTACGAGAAACGGGCGCAACGGGATGCTCTTCACTTGGGACGGCATAATCAACATGCGTAACCGCAAGTGGGCGGAAGACTTCTCCCCGCTGGATCCGAAAGGCACGTCATTTGTTGACAGTACATATAGCAAGGCCTATCTTAGGCATCTGTTCCTCGCGAAGGAGATCTTTGCGGGGCAGATCGCGAGCGAGCACAATCTCGCCTTCTATCTTGATCTTGTGCGGGAGGCCCGCCGGCATATCCGGGAGGGGGATTTCGCCAGATGGAAGGACGAGACTGTCAGACGTGTCATGACCAGGCTGTAGCGATGGGCACATTCAAAGTCATGACCGACTGTACGAGGCATGAATTCAAAACCAAAGGTGATGGAACTCAAACCGAGACTGCTTGACATATATATTATCAGGAAGTTCATCCTGACATTCTTCATCGCGCTGATTCTCATCATCGGGATAGTGATCATATTCGACATTAGCGAGAAGATCGACGACTTCGTCAGCAAGGAGGCGCCTCTCAAGGCCATAATCTTTGACTACTATCTGAACTTCATCCCCTACTTCGTAAACATGTTCAGTCCTCTGTTCGTGTTCATAACCGTGATCTTCTTCACTTCCAAGATGGCGGCCGACTCCGAGATCGTGGCCATCCTTTCATGCGGAATAAGTTTCCACAGGATGATGGTCCCATACATTATATCCGCTACTCTGATAGCCATCCTTTCGCTGGGGCTCAATCTTTTCGTCATACCGAGGTCGAATGAGATCAGGGTCGAATTCGAGAGCAAGTATATCAAGGGGCACAACAAGACCACTGTCAGGGACATCCATTATCAGATAGCGCCGGGAGAGTTCGTGTTTGTGGAGTCTTTCAGCTCGTGGAACAATACGGCTCACCGCTTTACGCTCGAAAAGGTGGAGAAAAACAGGCTCGTGTCGAAGCTTTCGGCTCAGACGGCGGTCTGGGACAGTCTCGGCGGCTGCTGGAAGCTGAAGAAATATTTTATCCGCGACTACTCTTCGTCGCTGTCCGATCAGGTGCGCAGCGGAGCCCAGCTCGACACGGTGATCGACCTGTCGGTCAGTGATCTCTATATCCAGAAAGGTGCAGTAGAGACCCTTTCCTACAAGGATCTCAACCGTCTGATAGACGTGCAGAAGCTGCGCGGAGATGAAAATGTGAAGGTGGCTCTGATAGAAAAGCATACGAGATTCGCCCTCCCGTTTTCGGCGTTCATCCTGACCATAATGGGCGTGGCTCTCTCGTCCAAGAAGCGAAGGGGCGGAATCGGATGGAACATAGGCATCGGCATTGCCCTGAGCTTTTCGTACATACTGTTTCTGCGTTTCAGCCAGATGTTCGTCTACACGGATTTCCTCCCTCCCGGCATCGCGCTGTGGGTGCCCAACATCCTGTTTGCCATAATCGCCGGCTTCCTGTATAAGATAGCCCCGAAATGACGCTCCGTGCTTCGCAGACGGCTGCGGGAGATTGAAAGTTAAGCCCGGGCTTCGGAGTCTTCATGACTTCCTCCGCCCGGGCTCTTTCTTGTCTTTGGCTTCGCGGCAGTGCCTCCTCAGTGCCGCCGTCGGCCTCCTCAGTGCCGCCGTCGGCCTCCTCAGTGCCGTCGCGCAATGCCGTCAGTCGACGAATACGCACCAGTCGAACGGATCCTCGATCTCGCCGTACTGGATGCCGGTGATCATGTTATAGAGTCTGAGGCTCTTCGGACCGCATTCAGTCTGAGATCCGAAAAGGTAGGTCGTCACCTGATCCGACTCGAGAAACGGCTTGTCGTCGATTCTGTATACCGGAGTAATTACCACTGCTGTCCCGCATTCTCCTGCCTCTTCAAAGGAAGGAAGCTCGTCAACGGTGATTTTCCTTCTCTCGACTTCCATTCCGAGATGTCTCGCGGCCGCCTCAAGCGACTTGTTGGTTATGGAAGGAAGGATAGAGTCGGACTTAGGCGTGATGTAGGAGTTGCCTTTGATGGCGAAAAAGTTGGATGAACCGAACTCGTCAATGTACTTCTTCTCGGCAGGATCGAGGTAGAGGACGGCCTTGTAGCCCTGAGAATGCGCGAGATTGTATGAGTAGAGTGATGCGGCGTAGTTGCCTCCGAGCTTGTAGCATCCGCATCCGTTAGGGGCTGCTCTGTCGTAGTTTCTCGCGATGACCACATTTATTGGCTCGAGATTTCCTCCGGTGTATGCGCCGACAGGGGAGCAGAGCATCAGGAAGAGGCAGTCTTTCGATGAGTTCACTCCGAGCTGAGGGTTGATTCCGATGAGGGTCGGCCTCAGATAGAGGGATGCGCGGGTGCCGTATGGAGGGAGGAAGCGCATGTTCTCCCTGACGGCCCTGATGCACATGTCGATGAAGAGTTCGGTGGACGGAGCCTGGATGCCGAGGAATCTGGCCGACCTCTGGAGCCTTGCCGCGTTCTCGTCAGGTCTGAAGATGCGGACCTTGCCGTCCTTTCCCATAAATGCCTTCAGCCCTTCGAAGCATTCGATGCTGTAGTGGAGTGCGCCGGCGAAAGAACTGATGGTTATGTTGTCGTCAGTGTGACTCTCGACTTCTCCCCATTTGCCGTCCCTGTATGTGCAGCTGAGGATGGTGTCAGTCTTCGTGTAGGAAAAAGTCAGTTTTGTCCAGTCGATGTTTGCCATGATTTCCCTCCTTAAATCAATATTTCAAAAAGTTTGTTGTTTTCGTTGATGTATTCGTAGGCGATGTGGTGGGCGTCCATTCTCTTCATCAGCGCCAGATAGTCCTCTTTCGAGGCCACTTCTATTCCTATCAGTGCCGGCCCCTCCTCCTTGTTGGTCTTTTTGATGTACTGGATGTAGACAAGGTCGTCGGTCGGGCCTATCACGTCTCTGACGAATGAGAGGATGGCTCCTGACTTCTGCGGGAACGAGATTATGAAATAATGCTTGAGCCCTTCGTAGAGCAGGGATTTCTCGCGGATCTCCTCCATTCTCGTGATGTCGTTGTTGCTTCCGCTCACGATGCATCCCACTCTCTTGTCCCTGATCTTGTCGGCATAGAATCTGAGAGCCGCAGTGGCGAGAGCTCCCGCAGGCTCAACGACAATCGCGCTCTTGTTGTACATTTCTATTATCATGGAGCATACTGCTCCCTCCGGCACTGCCACAATGTCGTCGAGCACCTGACGGCACACCTCGAATGTGTATTCTCCGGCCTTCTTTACGGCCGCTCCGTCCACGAACTTGTCTATGTGCTCGAGCTCAACCACTTCGCCTTTCTCGATGGCCGTCTTCATGCACGCCGCACCTGCCGGCTCCACGCCTATGAGCTTGACTCCCGGCCATACCTGCCGCAGGTATGCCCCGACTCCAGACGCGAGCCCGCCGCCGCCGATAGGGATGAACACGTAGTCAAGAGGCTCTTTGCACTGCTGGGCCATCTCCAGACCGATCGTGCCCTGACCTTCGATGATCTTGGGGTCGTCAAAAGGCGGAATGAAGGTCTTGCCGCTCTTCTGCGCATATTCGATGGCCGCATTGTTGGCCGCATCGAAAGTGTCTCCTGTCAGGACAATGTCTATATATTCCCTGCCGAACATCTTGACCTGCTCGATCTTCTGCTTCGGAGTGGTTGTAGGCATATAGATGGAGCCCATGATCCTGAGCTTGTTGCATGAGAATGCCACTCCCTGGGCATGGTTGCCTGCACTGGCGCAGACAATGCCGTATTTCAGCACGTCCGGAGAAAGGGAGCGTATCTTGTTGTAGGCGCCGCGTATCTTGTACGACCTCACCATCTGCAGATCCTCTCTCTTCAGATATATCTCGGCGCCGTATTTTGCGGAGAGATTGTCGTTCCTCATCATCGGTGTCGGCTGAAGAATCTCGCCGAGAACCCCCGCCGCCGTCTGAATGTCATCGGTTGACGGAAAATATTTCTCTTCAGACATTTCCTTATATTTTTACGCTTTTTATTTTGATGGTGTACAAAAATATGATGAAAATGGATATTTTCCTAATGATTTTTATGTTTTATCCGCTCTCTTTCTAATCTCAGTCCATCATGATGAGGGCTATCGACCTGTGACTGAATTCGAGCCGCACGGTGTCTTCAGAGGCCCTGTTGAGAGAGGCTTTCCACCAGTTGTCGAAAATTACTCCGTCAGTCGGCCATACGAGGCCTTGGGAGCGTATCTTCAGCGAGTTGTCAGGAGAGAAGATGGATATTCTCCTGCCCTGTCCGCACTGAAACTCTATGGTGTCCGTAACGGCGAAGATGGTCTCGGTGTCGGAGATCATGTCCACGGATATGCCCATCGCGTCGAGGTCGTATGTGCGGGCATACTCCATAAGCAGGGAGACGTTGCCTATCGTGTGGTCGGTCCGCCCTCCGGTCGCTCCGATTATGTGGATGAATGAGACGTCCGGCCACCTCTTGAGAATATATGTGAAGGCCTTGGTCTGGTCGTTGGTCTCCTGTTCGGACTCCCGGACCATGATGTCCGAGTATTCCTTCCTCCTTTTCTCGGAGATTGAATCCATGTCCCCTATTACCGCATCGGGGAGCTTCAGCCGGCCGAAAATCTTTTCCGATGCCTTCAGGTATCTGTCGAATGCCCCGTCACAGCAGACCGTCACGTCCGCGCTTCTCATTATGTATTTCGGGTATTCTCCTCTGGGGAATCTCCCGTTCGCAATTATGACAGCAGTCTTTCCCATCTCCGTCATTCGGCCTCTTGAGCCGCTTCCTCAGTGCAGACTTTCCATGTCTCGGGATCTCTGAATCCGGCCAGAAACTCCTTGACGTGCATTCTCCTCTTGCCCGAGATCTGAAGCTCGGTCACAGACACTGCTCCGTCCGCGGTCGTGAACGCAAGCCACTCCCTGCCGTCCGAAAGCAGCGTTCCCGCTCCGGATTCCGGCATCTTTCTGCCGCTCTCGGCGAGCTTTGCCCTGAGCGTCGCGGCGTCAGTCTTTTCCGACGCAAAGATCTTCATCTGAATCTGTCTTCCGTCTTCGGAGACAAGCTGTGTGAACGCTCCCGGGTACGGGCTCAGTCCTCTTATGAGATTGTGGATGTCCCTGGTCCTGCCGTCCCACTTTATCCGGCAGAGCTCCCTGGTGAGCTTCGGAGCCGGCTTGAGGACTTCGTCTCCCTGAATGAACTCCTTTTGGAAGCGCAGCTCCAGATTGCCTTCGAGGATGGTCTCGACGGTCTGGACCACCACTTTCGCGCCGAGGTCCATGAGCTTGTCATGCAGGTCTCCCGCATTGTCCTCGTCCTCTATCCGGCACTGTTCGCGGAAGATCACCTTTCCTGTGTCCATACCGTCGTCTATCATGAAAGTGGTGACTCCGGACATGTGTTCGCCGTTGATTATCGCCCAGTTGATCGGAGCGGCACCTCTGTACTGAGGCAGCAGGGCCGCATGGAGGTTGAACGTGCCGAGTCTCGGGATTTCCCATACCTCTCTCGGAAGCATTCGGAACGCTACCACCACGATAAGGTCCGGTTTCCATGCCTTGAGGCTGGCGATGAATCCGGGATCCTTGAGTGACGCCGGCTGCAGTATCGGCAGTCCGCGCCCGAGGGCGAATCTCTTGACCGCGCTCTCGTTCACCTTAAGCCCTCTGCCGCTGGCCTTGTCGGCGACCGTCACCACTCCGACTACATTGTACTTCTTGTCTATCAGCTCCTTGAGCGGGGCTACCGCAAACTCCGGCGTGCCCATGTATACGATTCTGGTTCTTCTTGTAGTGCCCATTATCTTCATCTTAACTTTCTTGAACCATGTCTTCATGCTGTCGACGCTGAAGATGGACGAGTCGTTGATTGCCTTCCAGGTGAGGAAGATGCCTATCGGGAACAGCACCACCGACGATATGAATACTCCGGCGGCTGCGGAGACCGCGCCGTCATTGGCGAGCTTCGTGCCGGATATGTCTATCACCCAGTACGCCACGAAGAACAGTACCGAGATTATGGCCGGCGTGCCCAGTCCTCCTTTTCTGATGAGGGCTCCGAGCGGAGCTCCTATGAAGAAGAAGATGAAGCAGGCCACCGCCACGGCAAACTTCTTCAGCATCTCGACGTCTATTCTCCGCAGGGTGTAGGTATGGTAGAACGTCTCCCTTCCGAAGGTCGTCAGTGTGGAGACGTATTCGTTGATCTGGGATATGGCTCTCTCGTAGGCACGCATCTCCTCGCCGATTGTATCCCATTTGCCCATCTCCTCGCAGACGAACGGTCTCGAGATTCCGCTTTTTCTGGAGGTGTCGAGCTGTCTGCCGAAGAGCAGGGTGCTTCCCGACATGAGTTTCTTCAGCTGTTCGGCCCGGGTGTCTGCGTTCAGCCCTCCGATTGAGTCCCTTCCGTGGGTCAGCTGCTTGAGATTCATCGACTTCACCTCATCTCCGAATCTCGCCTCATCAGACTTCTGGAAGGCGTAGTTCTCGAGCGAGATCACGAGATCCTGCCGCTCGAACTCTATCTTCTGGAGCTGGTATGTCGTGTCCCTGTACTTTCTTGTATTGGTCTCCTCGTAGTTCGCCCCGCTGTAGAGAGTGAACGTGAGGTATGACTTGTCCTTGGACATGTTCATCAGCGCCGAGTCGGCAAGAGTCAGGCTCGTGTTGCCCCTGTTGTTGCCGGAATGGTTGTACACCATCACGTCGTACATCATTCCGGAGTCGTCGTTGCGCTCGTTGACCCTGAGTACATAGCCCTCGATGCCGTCATAGAACGTGCCCGTCGGAATCTTGATTTCCTCCTTGGTCCTGCCGATGTCGTCTCTGAGGGTGAATATCTTGTTGTATGCCACAGGCACGAGGTCATTTGTGGCGAAAAAAGTGCCGACGCTTATGATGAATGAAGTGATCATGAGCGGGGTCAGCACCCTCTTCAGGGAAATGCCGGCCGCCTTGATCGCGAGAAGTTCGTTGTTCTCTCCCATCGTCCCCAGGGTCATCATGGAGGAAAGGAGAGTGGCAAGCGGCAGGGAAAGCGGCAGCAGTGTCGCGCATCCCCACCCGAGAAATTCAAGTATGACCTTCATGCTCAGGCCTTTCCCGACCAGCTCATCGATGTACAGCCAGAGAAACTGCATCATCAGGATGAAAATGACCACGAAAAGGATCGCGAAAAACGGCCCTATGAAAGATTTGAGTATGAAAATGTCAAGCTTCTTCATCTGCGTGTTCGTCGTGAGTCCGCACCTCAGGCGTCAGGACCTTATGTGCGGGCAGGTCACTGTTTCCGCGTGGCGAGCTCCACGAGGCGGTTGAGGGCATCCTCAAGTCCGGCAGTCTCCTTTCCGCCCGCCGTGGCCAGGCCCGGCTGGCCGCCTCCTCCTCCAAGAATCAGGCCCGCAGCCTCCCGGATGTCTTTTGAGGCATTGCGTCCCGCTTCGACAAGGTCCGGAGAATACATCAGCAGCAGCTGCGGCCTTCCCTCATATTCGTAGGCTCCGGCTATCGCCATGTTGGTAGTCTCCTTCTGTATCATGAATGCGGCGTTCTTCAGCATCGTCGGATCGACTGAACGGGTGAATGTGATGACGTTCACTCCGTTGATCTCCCTGCTGTTCTCAAGAAGGGACTTCTTCAGGGCCGCAGCCTTCTCCCTGACTATCGCCTCCATCTCCTTCTTGAAATGCTCGTTCTCCTCGATGAGCCTGCGGATGGATGCGGCAAGGTCCGGAGCGTTGTTGAAGAGAGCCTTCGCCGACCTGATCATGTTGTCCATGGCGTCCACCACTTTTTCCGCGTCGACTCCGGTGGCGGCTTCGATCCTGCGCACGCCTGCGGCGATGGCCGACTCGGACACTATCTTGAAGTAGCCTATCTGTCCCGTGGCCGCAACGTGCGTTCCTCCGCAGAGCTCCACTGACTCTCCGAACTTCACGACTCTCACCCTGTCGCCGTATTTCTCTCCGAAGAGGGCCATGGCGCCCATTCCCAGAGCCTCCTCCATTGTCGCCGAGCGGTTCTCCTCAAGCGGGCTGTTGAGCCTGATGAGCTCGTTCACCCTTCTCTCCACGAGGTCGATCTGCTCGTCGGAAAGTTTCTCGAAGTGGGAGAAGTCGAAGCGGAAATAGTCGGGAGCCACATACGAGCCCTTCTGCTCCACATGCGTGCCGAGGATTTCCCTCAGAGCCTTGTGCAGCAGGTGTGTGGCCGTGTGGTTGGCCGTTATCCGGAGTCTTCTCTCCCTGTCCACCTGCAGGGTGAACTTCCCTTCGCAGCAGGCAGGTATCTTCTCCGCTATGTGTATGGTGAGATTGTTCTCCTTTATCGTGTTGAGTATGCGTACGGTCTCCCCGTCCTCGGCGATGATGACGCCGGTGTCGCCCACCTGGCCTCCCATCTCGGCGTAGAACGGAGTCCTGTCGAACACGAGCTGGAACATCGTCCTGTTCTTGGCCTTGACCGTGCGGTGGCGGAGAAGGACGGCGCCGCTGACTTCGGTCCCGTCATATCCGGTGAACTCCACGCTGTCGCTGCGGTGGAATTCCACCCAGTCTCCGGATTCGAGGGCAGTGGCGTTTCTCGCCCTCTCCTTCTGCTTCTGAAGCTCCTTCTCGAAGCCCTCGATGTCTGTCCTGAACCCGTTTTCCGAGGCGATAAGCTCGCTCAGGTCCACAGGGAATCCGTATGTGTCATAGAGGGTGAAGGCGTCCGCCCCGCTGATGAGCTTCGTTTCCTTTGACTTCTCCATGATGGCGTCCATCAGCCTGATGCCCCTGTCGAGAGTCCTGAGGAACGCCATCTCCTCCTCCTGGATGACTTTCTCGATGAGCTGGCGCTGAGCCGTTATCTCAGGATAGGACTCGCCCATGTCGTCCGCGAGCTGTCCCACGAGGCGGCAGAGGAACGGCTCGTTGAATCCGAGGAAGGTGTAGCCGTATCTGACGGCCCTTCTGAGGATACGCCTGATGACATAGCCCGCCTTGACGTTGGACGGAAGCTGACCGTCCGCTATGGAGAAACTGATTGCCCTGATGTGGTCGGCGATCACGCGCATCGCCACCCCCGTCTTCTCGGACTCTCCGTATGAATGTCCCGACAGCTCCTCGATCTTGCGGATCATGCCGGTGAACACGTCGGTATCGTAGTTGCTTGTCTTGCCCTGAAGTGTCATGCAGAGCCTTTCGAAGCCCATTCCTGTGTCCACGTTCTTGTTCGGAAGCGGCTCCAGATGCCCGTCCGCCTTCCTGTTGAACTGCATGAACACCAGGTTCCATATCTCGATGACGAGATGGTGTCCCTTGTTGACGAGCTCCCTTCCCGGCACTGCGGCCCTCTCCTCGTCACTTCTGAGGTCGATATGAATCTCGCTGCACGGGCCGCACGGGCCGGTGTCTCCCATCTCCCAGAAGTTGTCATGCCTGTTGCCGAAGAGAATCCTGTCCTCAGGAAGATACTTCTTCCATTCCTCGAGCGCCTCGGCGTCCATCTCCGTGCCGTCCTCGGCGTCTCCCTCGAACACGGTGGCATAGAGCTTTTCCTTGTCTATCCCGTACACTTCCGTGAGCAGCTCCCAGGCCCAGGCTATCGCCTCCTTCTTGAAGTAGTCTCCGAAGCTCCAGTTGCCGAGCATCTCGAACATCGTGTGGTGGTAGGAATCGTGCCCGACCTCTTCGAGGTCATTGTGCTTGCCGCTGACTCTCAGACATTTCTGGCTGTCTGTCACTCTCTTGTGCTTCGGCGTCCCGTTGCCGAGGAACAGGTCCTTAAACTGGTTCATGCCCGCATTGGTGAACATGAGCGTAGGGTCGTTCTTCACCACCATCGGAGCCGACGGCACCACAGTATGGCCCTTTGACGCGAAAAAGTCAAGGAAGGCCTGTCTTATCTCTTTGGAAGTCATTTCTTTCATCGTTAAATCCGTCTGTCGTTCACAAATTGACCTGCAAAATTATAACTTTTTTACGAATAATGGAGTATATTTGCGACATGTCCAGACCAAAGAAGTACGTTTTCAACCCGGATACGCTCTCGTACGAAATCACCGAGAAATCCGCCCGCCGCCGTCTGCTCAAGAGCATCTTCCTCTTCGTGGCAAGCGTCGCGGCGGCCGTTCTGTACGGATGGGTCTATACTTCGGTTCTGGGCAGGGAGCTTCCCAAGACGGTCATTCTCAGGAAGACCAACGCAAGATGGGCCTCGAAGGTGGAGATGATGAACCGCCAGCTCGACAGGTGCGACGACGTGCTCTCCTCCCTCGCCATGAGGGACAACGACATCTACCGCTCCGTCTTCGGAATGTATGAGATTCCTTCCGAGGTGAGGAACGCGGGTTTCGGCGGAGTCAACCGCTATTCCCATCTTGACGGCTGCAGCCCCCTCCTGAGGCGGACTGCCGTGCGTCTCGACATGCTCACCCGCAAGACATACGTGCAGAGCAAGTCGTTTGACGAGGTCGCCGCAGTCTCGAAGCGGGCTGGAGACATGGCTCTGTGCGTTCCCGCCATCCCTCCGATATGTCCGGTGCCTGCGTCCTACCACATCTCCAGCTCATTCGGCTACAGGGTCGATCCTGTCTACGGCCGGAGCGCCTTCCATGAGGGGATGGACTTCGCGATGCCTTCCGGCAATGCGGTCTACTGTACGGCTGACGGGGTGGTGGAGACGGTGCGTCACGAGTTCTTCGGCTACGGCAACTCCGTCCTGGTCGACCACGGCTTCGGCTACAAGACCAGGTACGCCCACATGAAGACGATCGCCGTACACGAGGGCATGACCCTCAAGAGGGGCGCCTTCATCGGGGAATCGGGCAATTCCGGCAAGTCGACAGGCCCGCACCTCCATTATGAGGTCATCTACAAGGGCCGCCCGGTCAATCCGTATAACTACTTCGACCTGAGCATGAACACGGATGAATACATGACTCTCGTCGACAAGGTAAGAAACAGCGGGTCATGAGCAGCAGGTACGTCTTCGACAAGGACAACTTCAAGGTCCGCAGGGACAGGCCGTCCTTCGGCAGGATATTCCGCCGCTGTCTGAAGTATTTTGTGGCGAGCATCGCCCTTGCCGTCATCTATTATGCCGTCTTCGCCCTCTTCTTCAGCACCGACACTGAGCGGAGGCTCAGGCATGAGAACCGCATGTACGAGAAGCTTTATCCCGAGATGGAGGAGAAGGAGGCTCTTCTCGGAGACGTCGTGGACGAGCTTCAGGCCAGGGACAACGGCATATACGAGGAGATATTCCATTCTTCGCCGCTCTTTTCCTCCTCTTCCTCTTCCGCCGGGTACGCCGACTTCATTTCCGGGGCAGACACGATTCCGGACGAGGACATCGTGCGTTATTCCGAGGAAAAACTGCGCGGTGTGGAGGAAGGCGCTTCTGAGGTCACGCGCAATCTGCGTCATATCCTCGACAGGTGCATGGAGCTGAGGGATTCGCTGCCTCCTCTCAATCTCCCGCTGAGGGATTTCTCCGTCTCGCAGACAGGAGCGTCGGTCGGCGGCAAGATCAATCCGTTCTACAAGGTGGAAGTGCGGCATGACGGTCTCGACCTGATCGCTGTGGCGGGTACTCCGGTGTATGCGACTGCGGACGGAGTGGTCACTGATGTCGTCCGCTCCAAGACGGGGCAGGGCAATGTGGTGACGATTGACCACGGAAACGGCTTCGTGACCCGTTATGCCCATCTGCAGGACATCCTCGTCCGCAAGGGAAGGCGTCTTGAAAAGGGCGACAGGATAGGCTCTGTGGGCATGTCCGGCAAGTCTTTTGCCCCTCATCTGCATTATGAGGTGATCCGCGACACGCTCGTGGCTGACCCTCTCAACCACTTTTTCGCGGATCTGACCCCGGGGAAGTATCTGGACATGATGATTCTCGGCACAAGCATAGCGCAGTCGATGGACTGAAACAGGCGGCCGTCAGTCCGGATCTTTCGCGGAACATGGAGATTCTTTATGCCGGAACGGGCCGTTCTTTGCCGTAAATTTCGTATATTTGAAAATCTGTAGGCAAATCGGCGGCCTGTGTGCCGGCAATGGATGTTGATATACACGACAAAAGACTCTTACAGAAGTGGAAAAGCTTTATTATTCAATAGGAGAAGTTGCAGCGGCTCTGAACGAGAACGTGTCGCTCGTCCGCTTCTGGACCGAGTCTTTCCCGAAGCTGCTGAAGCCTGTCCGCAATGCGAAAGGCAACAGGATGTACACTGCGGAAGACCTTGAGATATTAAAACAGATACATTTCCTCGTCCGAGGCTGCGGTCTCACTCTTGAAGGCGCCTACAAGAAGCTGCTCACCGAGCGCGGCAAGGTCTCCAAGGCCTCCAGAATGATGGAGATTCTTCAGGAGCTGCGCGACGAGCTGACCGACGTGAGGCGAAACCTCTGACAAGACAAAAATCTGTAGGCTTTACCTATTATATATTATGTGGTAAAGAATTGTAGATTTGATTTGGAAGAGAAGAGTTTGGTTTATAATATCTGAATTTTGTGCTATGAAAAAAGTTTTTGTTATTGCAGCGTCATTGCTGTTTCTTTCTTCCTTCTGAAATGTACGACAATTATCTCGGTTATGTCATGACATTGAATGACAAGGAATATATACATTGCGTTTTAGTAATGTCGCCTTATGGGTTTGAGATTGATAGTTAAAGTACAATGCAATGAAAAGTCTGAAACATTTTCTTGTGGCGGTTCTTATTCCATTCCTTTATTTGCGGAAAGAGAATTTCCCGGAGAAAGTAGAATAGCGATTAAAGCTTTATAGGTATGAAAAAAATATTGCTTTTTGCGCCTTTGTGTCTCTTGTTCTGCTCCCTGTCCGAATGTACACAATTGGAGCCGTATGAAACGGAAGACAGCGGGCGTGGTACAATCTGGCTGGATGTTGATGGGGAGACTTACGGCAGAGACAGGGGCAGATATAATAGTGCGAGGGTGGATTATGATATTTACCCTGACTACGGTTTATATAAATTGGAGTGTCGTATATGGGTTAAGCCTGAGTATAATTCTTCTCTTGACACTGTGCGGCTGGATATGTTGTTGACCGGCACAGGTGAACTTGAAACAGGCGTGAAATATGAGTTTGGTAAATGGGATGCGTTTCCTAAGTTGAATGAGAGTTTTCCTGTGTTGTATGCCTCTTTATATACTTCGTTAGGTTCTGCTCATTCTATGGACGGTTGGGTTATGTTCAGGAAGATTGAGTCTGGATCCACTTCGTCCAGTATGGTTCTTTGCGGGGATTTCGAGTTTACAGCAAAAGCTGAAGACGGAACGATATTTGCGGCCGAGAACGGGACTTTTGACATGAATGCGTCGTTCAGCTCTTATTCATATCCTCCTGACTGGATTGTGGCAGTGCCGGGAGCTGAAACGGAAGATTGAGCTATAATTTCTTTGTAATGATAAGAGTAAAAGACGTGACAGCGGTGATCGAGCGATTCGCGCCGCTGTCACTGCAGGAAAAATGGGACAACAGCGGGCTGTGCATAGGCTCGCCGGAGGCGCCGGTGACGTCGGTGCTGCTCGGGCTGGACTGCACGCCGGAGCTTGTGGACGAGGCGGTGGAGACCGGGGCGGACATGATAGTGACACACCATCCGCTCATCTTCTCGGGACTGAAGAAGATAAGCCCTGACGACCCCGTGGGGCTGGCAGTGATGAAGGCGGTCTCGGCCGGGATTGCCGTATATGCGGCTCATACGACTGCTGACAAGGTGCTTGCCGGAGTGAGCGGGGCGATGGCCGCCAAGCTGGGGCTGACGAATGTCGAGGTGCTTGACCCGGAAGGGGAGGGCGTCGGACTCGGCGTGGTGGGTGATCTGCCGGAGCCGCTTACCGCCCGGCAGGCTGCCGAGCTGGTGAAGGAGAGGTTTGCGCTGAAGGCTATGCGTGCTTCCAGGCCTGTGGACGGGCTTATCTCGCGGGTGGCGATGTGCGGCGGCTCGGGAAGCTCGCTCATCGGGAAGGCGATGGAGGCCGGGGCGCAGCTGTATCTGTGCGGAGACGTCTCGTATCATCATTTCTTCACCCGAAACGGGTTCATGATCATGGATATTGGCCATTATGAGAGTGAGGTACAGATAGTTGATATTTTATTTTCGCTGTTGAAGAAAAATTTTCCTACCTTTGCAGTCCGCATGACGCGAAACATATACAGTAACCCGATATATTATTATTAAAAGCGATATGGCTAAGAAGACAAAAAAAATCGAGACTCCCATCGACCAGAGGGAGACTTTCGTGTCCATTCAGAAGAGCTTTGCGGACTCTGACCTGAGTGTCGAGGAGAAGCTCAAGACTCTGTATGCGCTTCAGCAGGCCGATACGGAGATAGACAAGATCCTCCAGCTCAGGGGCGAACTCCCGCTTGAAGTGGAGAATCTCGAGAATGAGATCGCGGAGCTCAAGGCCAGGTCGGCAGCCATCACGGCAAAGATTGACGAGGTCACAAAAGCCATCGCCGAGAACAAGCATAACATCGTCGAGTGCGAAGCTCAGATAGAGAAGTACAGGTCTCAGCTTGAGAATGTGGCCAACAGCCGCGAATACGACTCTCTCAATAAGGAGATTGAGAATCAGGATCTTCTCCGTCAGATAGCCGAGAAGAACATCTCCGAGGGCAAGGAGACCGTTGCGGAAAGGAAGGCCGATCTTGAGGCCATGAAGGAGAAGATCTCCGTGAAGAACGATGACCTCAAGGCAAAGAAGCAGGAGCTCGCGACCATCGTGGAGTCCACGGCGAAGGAAGAGGAGAAGCTGCGTGAGGCGAGAGAGGCCTGTGCCGCCAAGATAGACGCCAGGACAATGAGCGCATACGAGCGTATCAGGAGCAGCTGTCACAATCATCTTGCGGTCGTATCCGTGTTCAACGGGGACTCATGCGGCGGCTGTTTCAACACGATACCGCCTCAGAGGCTGATAGACATCGCCTCCAACAAGAAGATGATAGTATGTGAATACTGCGGAAGGATCCTCGTCAATCCGGACTTCGAATAGGACATGGCAGAGGAGAGACGCAGAACCGGACGAAAGAAGGACAGCGTCAATCTGGAGATGTTGGGGCTTGAGGTGGGCAACCGTCCGCCTCAGGCTCTTGATGTCGAAGAGGCTGTCATCGGGGCACTTCTCATTGAGCCCAACTGTGTGGACGACGCGATGGGGGAGCTCAGCCCCGCCTGTTTCTACGATGAGAAGCACAGGATGATCTTTCAGGCGATATCTTCCCTGGTGACAGAGCACTCATCTGTGGATCTGCTCACCGTGGCCGAAAAGCTTAGGACGCAGGGCAATCTGGAGATTGTCGGCGGGCCGGTCGCTCTGGCGAAACTGTCTCAGAAGGTGGGCGCGGCGGCTCATGTCGAGTATTATATCAAGATACTCAAGCAGAAGTGCATCCAGAGGGAGCTCATTACCGCCTCATACGAGATTCTCAAGAACGCATACGACGAGACTGTCAATGTCGACGACCTTATCGACCTTGCGCAGACGAAGATATACGCCGCCATACAGAACAATGTCAAGAGGGATGTTCAGGAGCTCGGTACGGTCATCAATCAGGCCATGGCCGATATCGAGCGGCTTCAGGAGTCCACAGGGCTGAGCGGCGTCCCGTCCGGTTTCCCATCCATAGACAAGATCACTCTGGGGTGGCAGCCGTCGGACCTCATCATCCTCGCGGCGAGACCTTCGGTCGGAAAGACGGCCTTTGTGGTGAACATCGCCAGGAACGCAGCCGTGCAGCATCATATGCCGGTGGCATTCTTCTCGCTTGAGATGCCTGCCATCCAGCTCGCCAAGCGAATGATGGTGTCGGAGAGCGGACTGAGCGCGGACAAGATAAAGGGAGGGCAGAAGCTTGAGCCTTATGAGTGGACGCAGCTCGACCAGAAGCTCAGGGATCTCGTCAAGGCACCTTTATATATAGATGACACCCCGAGCCTTCCGGTGATGGAATTTCGCTCGAAGGTGAAACGGCTCGTCAAGCAGAAGGGAGTCAGGCTTGTGATAGTCGACTATCTGCAGCTCATGCAGGGACCTTCCGAATTGCGGGGAATGAGGGAGCAGGAGGTGGCCGCCATCTCCCGTACGCTCAAGTCGACGGCTAAAGAGATGAATGTGCCTATAATAGCGCTGTCGCAGCTCAGCCGCCAGTCTGTGCAGAGGACGGGCAGCAACAACCGCCCGCAGCTCAGCGACCTCAGGGAGTCAGGCTCCATAGAGCAGGACGCCGATATGGTGATCTTCATACACCGATTTGACTATCAGGGTCTCTCTCCTAATCCGGAGGACATCGGCCGCACGCAGATCATAATCGCCAAGCACCGAAATGGTGAGATCGGAGACATCGAGATGACTTTCCGTGCTTCAGAAGTGCGCTTTGTGGACAATACGGAGCTTCTCGCCAATCAGATTGAGGCCGGGGCGACTTTTGATTCCCGCATGAACGGCCCTGCCGACGATTCCCCGTACTATTCGGGCGCTTCCGACTTCGGGGAAAATCGTGAATTTGAATGACGGCACGGATTCAAAACGGATTCAGATGAGACAGATCCAGTCCATGAAAAGGATATTTGCGACGGCTGCAGCCGCCGTATTTATGGCAGCCGCCTCTTTCGCCCAGACACATGGGGAGAGGGGCGGCGGCTGCATTCCTGTGCTGAGTGTTGCGGAGAAGGATCTCGCCTACGGAGGAGGGGAGTATCTGAAGTTCACCATACATTATGAATGGGGCGTGATAGACTCCGACGTGGGCTGGGCCACGGTCAATCTTGACACGCTCTCTTTCAACGGGGAGGACGCATTCCTGTGCCGGGTCTACGGCCAGACCACCAGACTCTTCGACCTTTTCTTCAAGGTGAGGGAGGATTTCCGCTCGTGGTTCACCAGAGACGGGCTGAGGCCGCTGAAGTTCACCAGGGACACCCATGAGGGGAGATATGTCGCCACAAACGACTATTTCTACGCATGGGACGACGCGGGAGAGGACCGCATCATCGCCGACGTCTACTCGTCCTCGAGCGGGCAGCGCAATGTGGAGCTTCCTCTGGATGAGTGTACTTATGATCTCCCGGCTCTCTTCTTTCTGGCGAGGAACATGGACTTTGACAAAGTCGTGCCGGAGGTGAAGTATCCGATGACCTTCGCCATTGACGATGACGTGTATGACGTGTACTTCATCCTGCACGGGCGCGAGAAGAAGAAGATAAAGGGTCTGGGGACGGTCAACACGATAAGGTTCTCCGCCAAGCTCCTTGCGGGCAACGTGTTCACGGGCGAGGAGGACCTGACGATATGGGTCACGGACGACGACAACAGGATTCCGGTGCTTTTCGAGGCGCCTATACTTGTGGGGACGGCGAGCGGGAGACTTCAGTCATGGGACGGTCTCAGGCATCCGTTCTCCTCCCTGGTCAGGCGTTCGCGAAGATGAGGCCGCGGACCTGATCAGGCTATGAAAAATGATTAAAAGAACTTGACGAATAATTATGGCGAAAGACGAAATTTCACATTTGGGAAAGATAGTGGAAATCACTCCCGAAATCACTACTGTAGAGATAGTTTCATCCTCTGCATGCTCCGCCTGCCATGCCAAGGGCGTGTGCGGCGTCTCTGAGGATCAGGTGAAGCTGATCGGCGTGCCGACCGACCCCTATACCCTCCGCGAGCCCGGTGATGAGGTGCTTGTGGTGCTGAAGCGGTCTATGGGACTGAAGGCCGTATGGTTATCTTATGTGATTCCTTTGCTCATCTTAATGATTTTAATATTATCTTTGTCGTCCGTTACCGTGCACGAAGTTTATGTCGGGCTAATATCCATAGGAGCTGTGGCAGTCTACTATCTTGTCATATTTCTCCTCAGGAACAGGCTGGCCAGGGATTTCGTGTTTTATATAAAGGACGTCCCCGGAAAATGAGATGATGCGTTACCGCGGCCGGAGACGTTTCGGCCGACAGACCGGAAACAGTTAACAAAATCATAAGGAAATGACAACAACAATTATCTGGACTATCGTAGCCGTCACCCTTCTGGGCCTGCTGCTTGCCGTAGTCCTCTACCTTGTGGCCAAGAAGTTCAAGGTTGAGGAGGATCCGCGCATCGACGAGGTCGAGAAGGTGATGCCCGGAGCCAACTGCGGAGGCTGCGGGTTTGCCGGCTGCCGTGCTTTTGCCCAAGCATGTGTCGAGGCCCCGAATCTGGACAACAACTTCTGTCCTGTCGGCGGCAATGAGGTTATGAAGAAGGTCGCGGCCGTCCTCGGTGTGGAGGTCAAGGAGAAAGCTCCGATGGTGGCCGTCGTCCGCTGCAACGGCACCTGTGAAAACCGTCCGAAGACCAATGAGTATGACGGATACAAGTCATGCAAGGTCAAGGCGGCTCTCTACAGCGGTGACACAGGCTGTATCTATGGCTGTCTCGGCTGCGGCGACTGTGTGGCCGCCTGCCAGTTCGGAGCCCTCTCTATGGATCCCGTGACCGGACTTCCGGTGGTGGACGAGGAGAAGTGTACGGCCTGCGGCGCCTGTGTCAAGGCCTGCCCGAAGAAGATCATCGAGCTGCGCAACAAGGGGCCTAAGAACCGCCGCGTCTTCGTCTCGTGCGTCAATATGGAGAAGGGGGCGACGGCCCGCAAGGCCTGCAAGTCGGCCTGCATCGGCTGCGGCAAGTGCGAGAAGGCGTGTCCGTTCGGTGCGATCACCGTGGAGCACAATGTGGCCTACATTGACTTCAACAAGTGCAAGCTGTGCAGAAAGTGCGTTGTGGAGTGCCCGACGGGCGCCATTCACGACGTCAACTTCCCGACACCTGCCCAGAAGCCGGCGCCGAAGCCTGCCGCCAAGCCGGAAACGGCATCCCCGGCAGCGGCCGTAGAAACCGCTGAAGCCGCCGCGCCGAAGCCTGCCGCTGAGACAAAACGGCCGGTACAGTCTCCGGCAACCGCCCCGGCATCTCCGGTGACGGAAAAAGAGGCACCGAAACCAGAAAAGAAGGAGGAGTAGAATATGAAGACATTTTCAATAGGCGGCGTGCATCCTCATGACAGCAAGATCGCAGCCGGCAGCAAGATAGAGGTTCTGCCTCTTCCGAAGACGGTGTACATCTCCATGATACAGCATCTCGGAGGCCCGGCGAAGGCGATTGTGGCTCCGGGAGACAGGGTGAAGACGGGGCAGGTGATAGGTGAGCCGACAGGCTTCATCTCAGCTTATGTGCATTCGTCCGTGACGGGCACGGTGAAGTCGGTCGGCCTGCGCAAGGACCTGAACGGCATACCGGTGGTCCATGTGGAGATAGCCGTGGAGCCAGACGAGTGGATGGACGGCATCGACACCTCTGACAAGCTTGTCACCGAGATTCCGGAGGACAGGCAGTTCATCCTCGACAGGATCAAGAGCAATGGAGTGGTCGGACTCGGAGGCGCGACTTTCCCGACCCACGTCAAGCTCTGCCCTCCTCCTGACAAGAAGGCCGAGTGCCTGATTCTCAACGGAGCGGAGTGCGAGCCGTATCTTACTTCGGACTACCGCATCATGCTTGAGAAGAGCGAGCAGATCGTTGTCGGGGCGGCCATCATGAAGAAGGTTCTCGGCGTGTCGCGTGCCGTGATAGGCATAGAGGAGAACAAGCCGGAGGCCATCGCCAAGATGAGGGAGACCGTTTCGAAGCTTCAGTCTTCTGCCAAGGGATATGACGGCATCGAGGTCATGACCCTCAAGAAGAAATATCCGCAGGGCGGCGAGAAGCAGCTCATCGACGCGGTGATGCGCCGTCAGGTGAAGTCTATGGGGCTTCCTATCGACGTCGGCGCAGTGGTCCAGAATGTGGCCACGTCCCTCGCCGTCTATGACGCCGTTCAGAAGAACATGCCGCTCATCACCAACACTCTGACCGTGACCGGGGACTGCCTTCCTGCGGACAGGCAGAAGAACTATCTCTTCCGCATAGGCTATCCTCTTTCTTATATAGCGGAGTGCAACGGCGGAGTGCCTGAGCAGGCCGCCAAGATAGTGAGCGGAGGCCCGATGATGGGCAAGGCAATATCCAACCTTGACGCCACCACTCAGAAGGGATCTTCGTCTCTGCTGTATCTCACTGAGAAACAGACGGAAAGGAAGCCCGAGAGCAATTGTATCCGCTGCGGGAAGTGTGCCGAGGCCTGCCCTATGGGGCTCGAGCCGTTCCTTCTGAACAAGCTCGCCCGCAACGGCATGACTGAGGAACTGGAGCAGAATGCGGTGCAGGACTGCATCGAGTGCGGCTGCTGCCTGTATTCATGTCCGGCCAACATTCCGCTTCTGGACATGATCAGGATAGCGAAGGGTGAAGTCATCAGAGCCATGAGGGCGAGGACGGCACCGAAAAAATAAGGAGTATTGAATTGAACGATAAAGAGAAAGAACAATGAGCAAATTATTGGTTTCACCATCTCCACATATCCACGCCGACATATCCACGTCGAGAATCATGCGTGATGTGGTGATTGCGCTCCTGCCGTCGGTGATCGTCTCCATCCTCTATTACGGATGGTCATCCGTCATGCTTCTCGCAGTCAGCGTCATTACTTGTATTCTCGTTGAATACCTCATAACGAGATTCCTGATGAAGAGCCCGTGCACCGTCACCGACTGGTCGGCGGCCGTGACAGGCGTGCTTCTCGCCCTGAACCTTCCTCCTGCCTGCCCGTGGTGGGTGGCCATGATCGGCGCCATCTTCGCCATCGGAGTCGTGAAGATGACTTTCGGCGGTCTGGGGCAGAATCTCTTTAACCCGGCCATCGCCGCCAGAGTCTTCCTGCTTGTGTCATTCCCTGTGGCCATGACCAACTGGGCGAAGCCTGCGGGCTTCATCGGCGTCGACGCGACTTCAGGAGCGACTCTGCTCGGCACAGTCAAGGAAGGGCTTGCCAAAGGTGACACTCTCAGCCAGATCTTCGCGGCCAACGACTTCTCTTATCTCCAGACCCTATTCGTCAACATCGGGGGCTCGGCGGGAGAGATTTCGGCTCTGGCGATCCTCATCGGCTTCGTGTACCTGCTCGCCCGCAAGGTGATCAGGCCGCACATCACCCTCTCCATCTGGGCCACCGTCATCGTGTTCTCAGGCATCTTCTGGCTTATCAACCCTGAGCAGTACACGGATCCTCTCTTCAACCTCCTCACGGGAGGCGTGCTGCTCGGATCGGTGTTCATGGCCACTGACTATGTCACTTCGCCGATGAGCGCCAGAGGCGGGATAGTCTTCGGCGTGGGAATAGGACTTCTGACGATGCTGATAAGGTATTTCGGGGCATATCCTGAGGGAATGTCATTCGCCATCCTCATCATGAACTCCGTGGTGCCGCTCATCAACAAGGCTTTCAAACAGAAAAAATACGGGAGGGCATAAATCATGGCATTACAATCTACTTTAAAGAATATGGTGCTCAGTCTCGGCATCATCTGTCTGGCAAGCTCGGCCATTCTTGCCGGGGTGTATGCCCTGACCAAGGAGCCGATAGAGGCTGCGGCCGCCGCAAAGACCAACAACGCCATCAGGCAGGTGCTTCCGGAGTTTGACGGAGAGCCGCAGGCGGCGACAATAGAGGCAGACGGAACGACTTATGACTATTATGTCGTGAACCGTGACGGAGCGGTGGCAGGATATGCCATCACCGCCTCCGCTTCGGGATTCGGCGGTCCGGTGACCCTGATGGTCGGCGTGACCCCAGAGGGCATAGTCTACAGAACTTCCGTACTTGCTCAGAGCGAGACACCGGGACTCGGCGCAAAGTGTTCCGAGCCTGAGTTCGCCGCACACTTCGAGAATCTCGATCCGGCAAAGACAAAGCTCGCAGTGAAGAAGGACGGCGGCGACATCGACGCCATCACGGCTTCCACAATCACTTCCAGAGCCTATATCCAGGCGGTGAACAACGCTCTCGCGATATTCCGTTCCATCACTGAGGGCACGACCCCTGACGTGGCTACCGGCGCATCGACTGCAGGGGATACGCAGGCGTCTGCTGACGTTCAATCAGAAGAAAAATAAGGAGGACAGACAATGGGAAAAATGAAACTTATCACCAAAGGACTTGTAAAGGAGAACCCTACATTTGTCCTGCTTCTGGGTATGTGTCCTACTCTGGCCACGACCACTTCCGCGATAAACGGAATGGGAATGGGCCTTGCCACGATGTTCGTACTCGTGCTGTCCAACATGGCGATTTCCGCAACGGCTCCATACATCCCGGACAAGGTGCGCATCCCTTCATACATTGTGATCATTGCCGCCTTCGTGACTGTGCTGCAGTTCATAATGCAGGCCTACACTCCGGCAATGTACGAGACTCTCGGCCTCTTCATTCCGCTGATTGTGGTGAACTGCATCGTTCTGGGCCGTGCGGAAGCCTTCGCCAACAAGAACTCGGTGATCGACTCCGCCTGTGACGGCCTCGGCATCGGACTGGGCTTCACCATGTCCCTGACGATTCTCGGCCTCGTGCGCGAGATTCTGGGCAGCGGGTCGGTGTTCGGATTCAAGTTCATATCCGGTGACGGCATCCTCGCATTCGTGCTTGCTCCGGGAGCCTTCCTCGCCCTGGCCTACCTGATCGTGATATTCAGGAAGATCACCAGGATGAATTAGCGGCAGCAAAAGAACAACTGATTTAGAGATTACAGATTATGGAATATTTGATAATTCTGGTTTCAGCGATATTCGTCAACAATATCCTGCTTGCGCAGTTCCTCGGCTGCTGTCCGTTCCTCGGAGTGTCCAACAAGCTGAGCACTGCGGTCGGAATGTCCGGAGCGGTATGCTTCGTGATCACTCTCGCGACTCTGGTGACATATCTTCTGCAGTATTATGTCCTTGTGCCTCTGCACATCGAGTTCATGCAGACCATATCGTTCATCCTTGTCATAGCCGCCCTCGTGCAGATGGTGGAGATCATCCTCAAGAAGATAAGCCCGTCCCTCTATCAGGCTCTGGGCATCTTTCTCCCGCTTATCACCACCAACTGCGCCGTGCTCGGTATAGCGCTCATCGTGGTGACCAAGGAATTCACTTTCGGCGGCGAGCCTCACATGCTCAATCTCGCCGAGACTGTGGTATATGCCTTCGCGTCATCTCTCGGATTCGGCCTCGCCATGATTCTTTTTGCCGGCCTGCGTGAACAGATAGCTCTCAACAAGGTGCCAAAGCCTTTCCGGGGCATTCCGATTGCTCTTGTCACGGCCAGCATCCTTGCGATGGCCTTCATGGGATTTTCGGGACTCGTCTAGTCCTTCCGGCCGCGCGTCGGCACGACTTTATGATATGAAGATTCGGATCGGCTTCGAGCCGGTCCGAATTTTTTTTAAAAGAAAGTGCAATTTTTTGATTTCCTGCATAATCCGTAGTTCTACATTATAATGTATTTTGATTTCCCGTAGATTTGATTTAGAATTGATATTTGAGGGGTTGTGAAACTTACAATGAGGATTTGAGAGACGGCTTCCGAAGCCGTTAAAATGCACCAGCAGTGTTGCGGAAAAATTTTGAAGTTCATAAATTTACAGAGTTTAACGGATTTTTGTTGTCAGCCGGTCGTTGTCAGATGAACCATTAAACCAATATTTTATGTTTAAAAATCACTCAATCTGTATTGCCGTGCTCGCCGGTCTTGCCGTGATCGGAAGTGGCATGGTTACGGGCTGTAATCCGGATGATAATCTCGGTAATGCCCATGTCGAGGTTTCCGTCGCTTCGGTGACCTCGAGCTCTGCCGAGGTGGTTCTCTCCACTTCGGGGGTTGCGGAGTATGCCTATGTCGTCTATACCTCGGATCAGGCGGCTCCCGCAACACCTTCTGTCATATTCAGAGACGGGACATCTTCCTCATGTTCGGACGGGACGGTCAATCTTACCGTCGGCGGACTTTCCCCATTGACGGACTACACTATCTATGTCGCAGGTCTCGTTTCCGCGGAGAACTATCTCGATGATGTCGCATCGGCAAGCTTCTCCACTACCGACCTCACTACCGACCTCCTTCTCGTCGACACTTACTATGACGGATTCACCATGCAGGTCAGAGTGCCTGACGAGGTCATCGAAAGAGAGCATGTGCTCCGCTATACGATGGGAAATCTTCTCATGTACAATTCCAATAAGGAGGGGATGATGGCCAACACTGACGCCGCCAATCTCGAGGCTAACGGAGACCAGTACACCCAGACTTCAATTACCGTGACATATAACGATGACAACATATACAACGGTCAGGATGAGTCCGGTGAGGACATCTATCTTCATGATCCTATCGTTCCGGGCGAGCCTCTCATTTTCCTTGCCGGCGAGTTCGGCTGGGGAGAGTCCATGTACGGCTGGGGTGAAGGCTGGTACAGCGCCATGTTTGATTTCGCCGGCTATGATGAGGCTTTGTGGAGCGGCGAAGACGTCAACGAGGCGGACTATTGGACCGGCCACTACGCAAAGATGGAGTTCACTTCCCGTATGCCTGAAGTCCTCGACGCCACGGTGAATATCGAGCCTGACATGCAGGCGGTCACCGGAACTCTCAGGTTCACTCCGGAGGATGGTGTCTACCAGTACTGCGTATGTGTCCTCGACGAGACTTCATATCAGATGGTGCTGCGTTATCTTAACAACAACGATGACTATCTGCAGTGGTTCACGACCTCCTACTATGCTGCCATGATGCTCGGAATGACTACGCTGACCGGCAATGCCGAGCTCAATGTTGAAGATTATCTGTATCTTCAGGAGAATACCGAGTATCATGTGTTCCTGACCGCTATGGGTGACGAGGAAGGCATGAGCCAGAGTTTCGTCCATGACACCTTCAGCACAACTCCAAAGCAGCTGGAGGCTCCGGAGGTGACCGTCACTCCTGTTGAAGGAAGCGATCCTTTCACTGTCACCTTCAATGTGAAGAACACCGGAAGCGTGCCTGTCGCATCAGCGATGTATGCCGCCAATTATGAGAGAGACTGGGCCGGCGCGCTCAATATGGGAATGACCTACTATGACATCATTTCTCAGGGCAACGCAATCTCTTCTGCAGAGGATATCGCCGCCATCAATTCTGAGGATGGTCTCGACCTCACTTTCACCACCATCGACGGAATGACGACACGGCTCGGCGTGCTTGTGTACAACAGTGAGGAGACGGCCAATGACGTCAATGCCGAGAATTCTCCTGCCATCGCCGAAGTGACGGCGCCTGACCAGCCGGATGCGGAAAGAGTCGATTCTCCGCTCTTCGATTCCCTCGTGGGCGACTGGACGATGACGGCGGACGTGTCGGTGTATGACTATTCTCAGGGCGCTTATGTGTCGGACGGATCGCAGTCCACGAAAGTCTCCATCTACAATGGACTTGATGACTATCCTGACTCTCTTCCGGAGGATGTCTATGACAATTATGCGGACATGAGCAGAGAGGAGGTCGACGCCCTTTACGATGAATTCAAGATGGAGTCTGAGGCATTCAATGCCAAGGTGCGCGGGCAGAACCGTCTCCTCTGCGTAGGATTCGGATACAATACCGACGAGTCGACTGCTCTGAGCGCCGCCACTCCGTATGAACTGTTCTGCTCTCCGGACTACGGCGCATACGATGTGGCCTCGCTGTTCTACGACTTCGGTCCTAAGTGGTATCTGGAGGTGTCTTCAGACGGAAGCGTGGCCGTTCCTCTCAATTCGACCCGCATGTATCCTCTTCAGGCCTGGACTGACAATATCTATTATCTTGCGGCGTTCAATACCGATGCCGGATATATGTCAGTGGGAGTCGACGACGAGAATGAATATATCCCTGTGACGGTAGCTTCAGGCGACGGCCAGATCACTGTCGGTCCGCTTGTGGACGAAGATGTTGAGTTCCTGCCTAATGTCGTCTACTTCTACTACGGATCGTATGTATATATCGGAGGCAAGCAGATAACATCGGCTCCTGTCCTCACTAAGGGTTGGACCGGAGAGTCGGCATCCGCATCTTCAGTCTCTTCTTCTGCACGCCCGGCCAAGACGTTCGGCTCGTTCAACGGCGTCTCGTCAGACAGTTTCGCCGCAAGACCGAAGTCGAGGACTTCGTTCAAGGCTCTCAAGAAGTATGAGAAGTCGGATTACAAGATCGTGCCTGCAGATGAGTTTGAGGCAAGCCTCAAGGCTTACGCCGAGAACCACAGGAGATAGTATCTTCTGATTTTCCGCTGGATAGGGAGAAGTTCGGGAACTTCAGGGGCAGTGCCCCTGCCCGGACTTCTCCTCATCTGCGGAAATGTGTCCGGGCTTCGTTTTCTGGATCCTTCTTGTGCGTTTATGATTTTTTTGATAACTTGCCGCTGGTTATCAGTGAGGTCGCTTGAATAACTCGTTTTAGTTAACTTAATTGATTGATGATTATGATATTACGAGGATTTATCCGATTAATCCACTGATAATCACTTGCTTGTGTTATCCAATAATGCTATTTTCGATTCATTTCTAAACAACTCTCAGTTTTTACTACATTATGCATTCATTTTTGAAGACCGTCTCCGTATTATGTTTTCTCACGCTCTCATTCTTCGCCTCGGCGCAGACGCTGCCGGACGTGAAGGTTGAGGATGCGCAGGGCAAGGAGATTTCCACCAGATCGCTTCTCACAGGGAAGCCGCTTATCATCTCATACTGGTCCATAGCGTGCAAGCCGTGCATCCAGGAGCTCAACGCCATCAATGACGCCATCGAGGAATGGAGGGAGGAGGCGGATTTCGATGTCGTTGCCGTATCTGTCGATGACGTGCGTATGCAGGCAACTGCAAAAGCCAAGGCTTCCGCATTGGGATGGGAATTCACCTGCATCTATGATGCGAATCAGGACCTCAAGCGTGCCATGAACGTCAGTCTTACCCCCCAGAGCTTCGTTGTGGACGCGGAAGGGAATATTGTCTTCTCTCATTCGGGCTACACCCCCGGAAGTGAAGAGCTCCTTTTTGACAAGGTTCTTGAACTCTCAGGAAAATGAAAGGCTGAAAGGTGATGAAGAAGTTTCTCATTACGTCGGCGGCTCTGCTCGCCGTATCGGCCATATCGTCTTCCGCCCAGATCCGACTGGGTGAGGGCCAGCTTTCCGCGAGCTTTGAGACAAATACTATCAAATATGTCGAAGACGGAGGTCTGATAGAACCGACGCCTGATGACAGGTTCGGAACCAACAACTATCTTAAGGTCGACTATACCTACAAGAAGTTCTCCGCAGGGATTCAGGTCGAGGCCTATCTTCCGGCGCTGTACGGATATGAGCTCGGCCAGCAGACGGATCCCAAGAAGTTCTTTCTCGGGTCGAAATATGTGAGCTGGACCGACGAGAATTTTTACGTCCTTGTCGGAAATGTATATGACCAGTTCGGAAACGGATTGATATTCAGGAGCTATGAGGACCGTCAGCTCGGTCTCAACAACTCTCTGGAGGGTGTTCATGCCCGTTACGACTTTTCGAGGTTCGTCTCTCTCAAGGGTATGTACGGGCGCCCGAGACTTTATACCGACTATGCCGGATCCTGGGTCAGAGGTCTCGACCTGAGCGTTTCCGTCGCCGACATCTTCAACTGGGAGAACATCCTTCTCTCTCTCGAAGGCAGCTATGTCAACCGTTACGAGACTCTTGACAAGGATGCCTATATGGATTTCGGGGCTCTCGGACTCGACACTCCGCAGCTCAACATGTATTCGGGCCGCGTGAACTTCGGCTGGAAGGGACTTTCCATAAAGGGTGAATATGCCGCGAAGAGCAAGGATCTCGCGACGTCGTCATCCCAGAGCGCTACGCCCGGAGCGGCGATTTTTGCTGAGGCCATCTACTCGTGGAAGACATTTAGCGTGTCGGGAACCTTCAGAATGCTCGACCACATGGGTACGATGCTCTCGCTCTATGGCAACGGTACGGGCAATACCCTGAACTATCTCCCTGCTCTCACGCGCCAGTACACATACATGCTTGCCAACCTCAATCCTTATCAGGTGAATGTGGAGGGTGAGACTGCCGGACAGGTGGATCTCTACTACTCGCTCCGGAGCAAGACCACAAGGCACAGGTACTGGAATTTCCACGTCAATTATTCGACTGCATATACGATGTCCGCTTCCCAGTCTGTAACCGGCACGAGGCAGCTCCTCTGGAGCGACGCCAATGTGGACGTCGAGCGTCAGTGGGGAAGGAATCTCAAGACTTCTATCCTCTATTCGAGGCAGGAGTGGAGTCCTTCTCATGGAGGAGAGGACGGGACATATGTCTCCAACATCTTCGTAGGAGACGTCACCTATAAGTTCGACCGCAAGAAGTCTCTGAGGGCCGAGGTACAGTACCTCCTTTCGGACGACTATGAGGGCGATTGGGTGGCCGGTCTCGTTGAGTTCAATTTCGCGCCGATGTGGAGCATCTTCGCAAGCGACATGTACAATCTCGAAGGTACGAAGAAGAACTACTACAACGCGGGCTTCAGCTTCACTAAGGGCAGGACCCGCATCCAGCTCAGCTACGGCCGCAACCGTGCGGGCTACATCTGCTCGGGAGGCGTCTGCCGCTATTCTCCGGCCTACACCGGCCTCAATCTCTCTCTGACGACATCGTTCTGACGGGAAACTCCGGAGAATGCCGGCCGCGGGATATGCAGTCTGCTGCGGTTCTGAGACCGGCTTCCGGAATGATTTGAAAAATGTACGAAACTTTATTCTAAATTAAAATCAGAAGAAATGAAAAAGTCATTTGTTTTGACAGCGGCTTTCGCAGCCGGACTGCTCTCTTTTTCAGCTTGCGACGGTCTGGTCGACAACGGCGGAGGAACCACTCCTGGTGGAGGTGGCCTCGTGCTCAATGTGTCCAAGAGCATCATTCAGGCAAACGGCACGGACGCCGCCGTGCTGGAGGTGCTCTACAATGATGAGCCTGTAACAGAGGGTGTGACCATCTATGATGCCGACAACAACATTGTCGAGCTTGAGAACATGACATTCACTACTACTCAGACGGGGACCTATAAGTTCTGGGCATCTTACGGCACTTCTTTCACAGAGACCGTCACAGTGACGGCCATCGCTTTCGAGGTGCCGGTGCTTCCGGACGATCCTCAGCCAGAGGCCACTGCTTTCGCCCGCAGGGTGTTCCTGACGCAGTTTACAGGCACCGGATGCGGATATTGCCCTGGAATGATCACCATTCTCAGGTCCGTTCTCGCTGACGAGGACTATTCATCCCGTGTTGTGCTTGCCGCCGTGCATCAGTTTAACCCTGACGATCCTGCCTATCTGTCAGACGCCAATCTCGCCTCGGCGATGGGCGTGCAGGGCTTTCCGTCCGTCGTCGCCGACATGAACCTCATGTTCACCAATTATAATTCTGAATCTGCTCTGAAAACTCTGATAGACAACAGCTACAATCGCACTGCCGCGCTTGCCGGCATCTCTGCAAGCGCACATAGCGACGGCAACACTCTCGTTGTGACCGCTTCAGTAAAGGCTGCGCAGACTGCCGAATTCCGTGTGGGCGCATGGCTTCTCGAGGACGGAATCTCCGGCAGTCAGCTCAATAATCGTCCGTCCGTCTGGACAGGAGACTACAACACTCATGACAATTGTGTCCGCATAGCGGACAGCCGCGTGTCAAGC